>CAMJCC010000051.1 GCA_946404035.1 uncultured Clostridia bacterium
TCTTACAAGAAAGCTCGCGTCCCTTTCCCCGTTAATTGACGAACCCGATCTTGCGTCTGACCTTGGAGAGGGTCTTGCGGGCGTAATATCCCGCCTGCTCCGCGCCGGACTTCATCACGTTTTCGAGGTACGCTTTATCGTTCATCAGCCGGGCGAACTCGGCTTGGACGGGCGCAAGCGCGTCGGCTGTGACCTCTCCGACCGCGGTTTTGAAGTCGCCGTAACCCTTGCCGGCGAACTCCGCTTCGATCTCGGCGAACGTCTTGCCCGAGAAGCAGGAATAGATGGTCATCAGGTTGGACACGCCGGGCTTATCGGGCGAGAAGCGCACCTCCGCCCCCGAGTCGGTGACGGCGCGCTTGAACTTGCGGAGGATCTCGTCGCGCGGGTCCAGGATGCGCACGACGGCGTTGGGGTTGGGATCCGACTTCGACATTTTGAGGGTCGGCTCCTGCAGCGACATGATCTTCATCCCGGTCGCGGCGATATAGGGCTCCGGCACCGTAAAGGTCTCGCCGTACACCTGATTGAAGCGGTCGGCGATGTTGCGGGTCAGTTCCAGATGCTGTTTCTGGTCGGCGCCGATCGGGACCAGATCGGCTTGGTAGAGCAGGATATCCGCCGCCATCAGGACGGGGTAGGTGAACAGCCCCGCGTTGATGTTGTCGGCGTGTTTTGCGCTCTTGTCCTTGAACTGGGTCATCCGGGACAGTTCCCCGAACATCGTGTAGCAGTCCAGGATCCAACCGAGCTCGGCGTGCGCCGGAACGTGCGACTGCACGAACAGCACGTTCTTTTCGGGGTCCAGTCCCGACGCGATATAGAGCGCCAGCGTTTCGTAGGTGCGGCGGCGCAATTCCGCGGGGACCTGCCGCACGGTGATCGCGTGCAGGTCGACGACGCAGTAAAAGGGCTTGTATTCCGCGGGGAACGCCGAAAAGTTCTTGATCGCTCCCAGGTAGTTCCCGATGGTCAAGTTGCCCGAGGGCTGCACCCCGGACAGGATCGTTTTCTGATCTCCAATCATAGTCTTTCTCCGTGTCTTATTTCATCATTTCCCGCGCCACGTCCCCGAGGATCCCGACCCCCTCGGCAAGCTGCTCGTCGGTCGGGGTCGCGTAGGTCACGCGGAAGGAGTGCGCGGTATAGTTTTGCGTGTCGGTCGCAAACGCCGTGCCGGGCACGACGGCGACTTTCTTTTCCATCGCCCGCCGGACGAACGCGAGCAGGTCGATCCGCTCGGGCAGGGTGCACCAGACGAAGAGCCCGCCCTCGGGACGCGTGAAAGCGATCTCGGCGGGAAAACTGAACTCCATCGCCCCGAGCATGATCCCGCACTTCCGGCGGTACAGATCGCGGATCGACTGCACGTGCGCGTCAAAATCGCACTCGGTCATAAAGCGGTGGCAGAGCATCTGGAAGAGCAGGTTGGTATGCACGTCCTCGGTCTGCTTGCAGACCGTCATCTTGGCGATCACGGGCTTCGGCGCGACGGCAAACCCGACCCGCATCCCGGACGAGAGGATCTTCGAGAACGAGGAGGCGTAGATCACGATCCCGTCGTCGTCCATACTCTTGATGGTCGGGATATCCTCGCCCGTAAAGCGCAACTCTCCGTAGGGGTTGTCCTCCAGGATCATCACGCCGTATTGCTTGGCGAGCCGGTAGATCTCCTTGCGTTTGGCAAGCGAGGTGCAGATCCCGGCGGGGTTCTGGAAATTCGAGATCACGTAGATCAGGCGGGCGTTCGGCTCGCTTTTCAGTTTGCTTTCCAGCGCCTCGATATTCATTCCGTCGCGCTCCAGCGGAACGCCGATCACCCGCGCCCCCACGCCGCGAAAGGCGTTCAGCGCGCCGATGAAACTCGGATCCTCCGCGATCACGGCGTCGCCGGGGTCGCAGAGCACGCGGCAGGCAAGTTCCAGCGCCTGCTGACCGCCCGAGGTGATCAGCACGTCGTCAAAATCGCGCCCCACCGAAAACCGCTCGCGCTGGCGTTTGGCGACCGCCTCGCGGAGAGGGGTATAGCCCTCGGTCGTCCCGTATTGCAGGGCGGCGGGGCCTTTCGTTTCCAGAATATCCGATACCAACAGCCGGATGTCGTGGAGAGGGAAGGAGGCGGCGTTCGGGTTCCCGGCGGCAAAGGCGATCACGGAGGGATCGCCCGCGTTTTTTAAGATCTCGCGGATCGCGGAGGGAGCCAGGTTCGCAAACGCGGAGGAGAAACGGTAGTCCATAGTTTTGCCTTTCCGTCCCGACGGGGACGCGCGATATATATGGTTATTATACAGTCTGTGCTTTCGGTTTGTCAAGAGAAACGGGGAAAAAACCGACGCGGGCGCACGCGCGTAAATTTTCGGAAAAAGGAGGGGAAACCCCTTTACTTTTCGGGGCGGCTATGTTATAATGCTATCTGGATTATTTTGTGATCCTATCAGATTGATAAAAAATAAACGGAGGAAGAAAAATGGCGATCGAAAGAAAAAAGATTTCCATGGACGGCAACACCGCCGCGGCGCACGTTTCGTACGCGTTCACCGAGGTCGCTGCCATCTACCCGATCACTCCTTCCAGCCCGATGGCAGAAGTGACCGACACCTGGAGCGCGACCGATAAGAACATTTTCGGCGGGCCCGCAAGAAACATCTTCGGGGAAAAAGTCAAGGTTATGGAGATGCAGTCGGAGGCGGGCGCCGCGGGCGCCGTGCACGGCTCGCTTGCCGCGGGCGCTCTGACCACCACCTACACCGCGTCCCAGGGGCTTCTTCTGATGATCCCCAATATGTACAAGATCGCGGGCGAACTGCTCCCCTGCGTCATCCACGTTTCGGCGCGCTGCGTCGCGTCGCACGCCCTCAACATCTTCGGCGATCACTCCGACGTCTACGCCTGCCGTCAGACCGGCTTCGCGATGCTGGCGGAGTCCAACCAGCAGGAGATCATGGACCTCGGCGCCGTCGCGCACCTCGCGACCATCAAGGGCAGAGTTCCGTTCCTCAACTTCTTCGACGGCTTCCGCACCTCGCACGAGATCCAGAAGATCGAGGCGTGGGATTACAAGGATCTTGCCGAGATGGTCGACTGGGACGCGATCAAGGCGTTCCGCGACCGTTCGATCAACCCCGAGCACCCCGTTCTGCGCGGCTCGGCTGAAAACGGCGATATCTTCTTCCAGCACCGCGAGGCGTGCAACCCCTACTACGACGCGCTGCCCGCGATCGTTGAGGAGTATATGGGCAAGGTCAACGCCAAACTCGGCACCGACTACAAACTCTTCAACTACTACGGCGCTCCCGACGCCGACCGCGTGATCATCGCGATGGGTTCGGTCTGCGACGTGGCGGAAGAGGTCATCGACTACATGCTCGCCGCCGGCGAGAAAGTCGGCCTCGTCAAGGTCCGTCTGTACCGTCCGTTCGTCGCCGCGAAGCTCGCGGAGGCGATCCCCGCGACCGCCAAGAAGATCGCGGTCCTCGACCGCACCAAAGAGGCGGGCGCTCTCGGCGAGCCGCTCTACCTCGACGTCGTCGCCGCGCTGGCGCAGACCGGCGTGAAAGCGAAGGTCGTGGGCGGTCGTTACGGTCTGGGCTCCAAGGACACCACCCCGAGTTCGATCTTCGCGGTTTACGAGAACCTGAAGAAGAGAGAGCCGAAACACAACTTCACCATCGGCATCAAGGACGACGTGACCGGGCTCTCGCTGCCCGAGAAGGTCGCTCCCGACACCGCTCCCGCAGGGACCATCGCCTGCAAGTTCTGGGGCCTCGGCGGCGACGGCACCGTCGGCGCGAACAAGAACTCCATCAAGATCATCGGCGACCACACCGACAAGTTCATTCAGGCGTACTTCCAGTACGACTCGAAGAAGACCGGCGGTATCACCATCTCGCACCTGCGCTTCGGCGACAAGCCGATCAAGGCGCCCTACTACATCACCAAGGCGAACTTCGTCGCCTGCCACAACGTGGCGTACATCCTGAAAGGTTATAAGATCGTTCAGGACGTCAAGCCGGGCGGCACCTTCCTGCTCGACTGCCAGTGGACTGAGGAAGAACTCGACAAGCACCTGCCGAACTCTGTCAAGTCCTACATCGCCAACAACGGCGTGAAGTTCTACATCATCAACGCGACCGCGATCGCCGCCAAAGAGGTCGGGAACGCGAAGGTGAAGAACACCGTCCTGCAGTCCGCGTTCTTCGCGCTTGCGAAGATCCTGCCCACCGAGGACGCGATCAACTACATGAAGTACATGGCGACCAAGTCCTACTCCAAGTTCGGCGAGGACGTCGTCGCGCAGAACCACAAGGCGATCGAACGCGGCGCCGGGGCGCTCATCGAGGTGAAGATCCCCGACGCGTGGAAGAACGCCGGCAAGGATAAGGCGGAGAAGCCCGCCAAGTCCGACCGCGCCGGGCTTGCCGATTTCGTCAACAAGATCGTCACCCCCGTCGGCAAGATGGACGGCGACAGTCTGCCCGTTTCGGCGTTCATGCCCTACGTCGACGGTACGCTCCCGCAGGGCGCCGCGGCGTTCGAGAAGCGCGGCGTTGCCGTGTACGTTCCGCAGTGGAACCCCGAGAAGTGCATCCAGTGCAATAACTGCTCCTTTGTTTGCCCGCACGCCACCATCCGTCCGTTCGCGATGACGGCTGCCGAGGCGAAAGCGGCTCCGAAAGTCACCAAGTTCTCGCCGAAGCCCGTCGCCAAGACCGAGTACAAGTTCACCGTCGCGGTCTCGCCGCTCGACTGCATGGGCTGCACGCTCTGCGTCAAGGCGTGCCCGGTCAACCAGGGCGCCGACAAGAAGGCGGCTGCCGCGGGCGTCAAGGCGAACCCCGCCGATTACGCGATCGTGATGACGACCCAGGAGAGCCAGCTCGACCAGCAGGCGGCGTTCAACTACGCCGTGGCGAACGTGTCCGAGAAACCCGAACTGATCGCTCCGACCGTCAAGGGAAGCCAGTTCAAGCAGCCGCTGCTTGAGTTCTCGGGCTCCTGCGCCGGATGCGCCGAGACCTCCTACGCGCGTCTTATCACGCAGCTCTTCGGCGAGCGGATGTACATCTCGAACGCGACCGGGTGCTCCTCCATCTGGGGCGGCTCGGCTCCCGCGACCCCGTACACCGTCAACCGCGAGACCGGCAAGGGTCCGGCTTGGGCGAACTCCCTGTTCGAAGACAACGCCGAGCACGGTCTGGGTCTTGCTCTCGGACAGAAGACCATCCGCGCCAAACTGAAGAACTACGTTGAGGAACTTGCCGCCAAGTCCGATAAGGAAGACGTCAAGGCGGCCTGCGCCGAATACCTCGCCACTTTCGAGGACGGCGCCGCCAATACCCCCGCCACCGCGAAACTGGTCGCCGCGCTTGAAAAGTGCGACTGCGAACTCGGTAAGAAGATCCTGCTCGAAAAGGACTACCTCTCCAAGAAGTCGGTCTGGATCTTCGGCGGCGACGGCTGGGCTTACGACATCGGCTTCGGCGGTCTTGACCACGTGCTCGCGTCCGGCGAGGACGTCAACGTGATGGTCTTCGACACCGAGGTCTACTCCAACACCGGCGGACAGGCGTCCAAGGCGTCCAACATCGGACAGGTCGCGCAGTTTGCCGCAGCCGGTAAGTCGATCGGCAAGAAGAACCTTGCCGAGATCGCGATGTCCTACGGCTACGTCTACGTCGCGCAGGTCGCGATGGGCGCCGATATGAACCAGCTGCTCAAAGCGCTGACCGAGGCGGAGGCGTACCATGGCCCGTCGCTCATCATCGGCTACGCTCCCTGCGAGATGCACGGCATCAAGAAGGGCGGCATGCAGAACTGCCAGCAGGAAATGAAGAAAGCCGTTGACGCGGGCTATTGGAATATGTTCCGGTACAACCCGACCCTCGAGCACAACAAACTCTCCGTGGACAGCAAGGATCCGACCGGCGACTACCAGGCGTTCATCTCGAACGAGGCACGGTACGCGCGGCTCGCGCAGTCCTTCCCCGAGAGAGCGCAGGAACTCTTCGCCAAGGCGGAAGCCAACGCGAAAGCCAGATACGAGCGTCTTAAGAAGTTCGGAGATTTCTACTCGTAAGACGCCGCGGTCTCCCGAGAAAACAACCCAATCCAAGCAAAGACCCGTCCGCATCCGCGGACGGGTCTTTTTCTTTTTTTGTCAATCCGGAGCAAGAATAAGGGCAATTCCGCAGGTTGCACGGACAATATAGGAGGTGATATAATAAAATTGAAGAAAGTCTATCCGGAGCGTCCGGTCAAGGAGGAAAGAGTTATGAAGAGGATCCCGGCGATCTTGCTGCTGCTTGCGATGGCGTTCCAGTTGGTCGCCTGCGAGATCACGCCCTCGAAACCGAGCGAGACCCGCGCGGACGTGACGGTCTACGGCGACGGGGTCTCCCCGGCGATCATCGCCTCCTCCTCGATCCCCTCGTCGGCGGTCGACGACGTGATGAATATTCGCGGAACGCTCCGGACCCATCTCGGCGCGAACCCGAAATACGGTTCCGACGCGACCGAAAAGAGCGGGGTCGAACTCGTATTCGGCGAGACCTCCCGCGCGATCACGGCGCGGGCGAACTCCTACCTCCCGGCGCTTGAGGGGGACGAGGCGACCTACGTCGTCTATTTTGACGAGGACGGCGCCGCCGTCGTCTGGAACCACGACTACGCCGCGATGGTCGGGGTCAAGTACTTTGCGGACAACTATCTCGAAGAGAAAACGCTCAGGATCGCGCCGGGCACAAAATACGTCGGACACGTGTCGATCGCGGCGTACGGAGAGGAACTCCGGTTGGCGGCGGATGAGAAACAGAGGAAAGCGGAGGAAGAGCGGCAGGCGCGGGTCTCCCGCGAGTGGGAGACGCGTTTCGACGTCATCACAGACCCCGACGTCCGGGCGGCGGTGCAGGACTTCTACGAGGAGTTCTACGACCCCGAAAAGATGATCCGCTGGTGGGCGGGACTGTACGACCCCGAGATCGGCGGTTTCTACTACGCCAATTCGGCGCGCGACAACGCGAGTTTCAAGTCGGGCGGGTATCTGCCCGATATGGAGAGCACCTATCAGATCGTGCAGCGCCTGCGGGTCCTGGATCCCAACTCCGACCTCGCCAGCTTCCTCGGACCCGAGATCACGGCGAAGATGATCGAGTTCTACCAGTCGAAGCAGGACAACTCCGACGGCTACTTCTACCATCCGCAGTGGACAAAGGCGCAGTCGCGCTATAACGTGATGCGCTACACCCGCGACCAGGACTGGGCGATCACGGTGCTGGGCTGGCTGCATTCCGCGCCACTCTACCCGACGGCGCTCGACCGCGCGAAGAACTCCGCCTCCGCGACCGACGTGACGGTGCAGCGGCTGGCGGCGCAGTCGGGGCTTACGCCCGTTCTGGCGGCGGACTGGCAGCCGAACGAGACCTCGGTCAAAAACTACGTCAACAATCTGCTGAACACCAAGACCTGCGAGAGCTGGTCGAACACGCTGCAGACGCAGACCTCGACTTTCGCGGCGTCGGGGGTCCTGAACTACGTCCTCGACGTTCTCGACGAGCGCATCAATCCCCAGTACGGGCTCTGGGTCTCGCGCTACGACGCCTCGCGCGACGTCTATTATAATCTGATGAGATTCCCCACGAGCGAGGTCCCCTACGGCATCTTCACCTGCGCCTACAAGGTGATGGCGATGTACAACGAGGGGCGGCGCGCCGTGCCCTACGCGACCAAGATGGTCGAGAACGCGATCAAGGCGATCAAGTCGGGGGATCCGGGGATCCGCGTGACCTACATCTTCAACCCGTGGGCGACGCTCGGCAACGTGCGCGAGAACCTGACCAAGTGGAACAGGACCGCCGTGGCGGAGTACGACGCGCTGATCAAAGCGAACATCCTGGATATGCTTGCCGCCCTGAAAGGTTCGCTCGGCAAATACCGCTGGGAGGACGGGTCGTACAGTTACCTGCAGACCGGGTCGAAAGCGACCATCTACGACACCCGGGTCTCGCAGGGCAAGGCGGAGGGCGACGTCAACGGAAACAATCTGGTCGTCAGTTTCGCGATGCACATCTGCCACACCATAGGGCTGGAACACATGATCCCGGTCTTTGGCGAGGAGCACGGCAAACTGATGCAGCAACTGCTGAAAAACGCCCCAAACGTCCCGAAAAAATAAACCGCAAGGTATCACGATAGATCACGAATACACGAAAAGGAGACACAGAATGAACACTCGAAACGCAAAGCAAAAACCCGTAGCCCTGCTTCTTCTGCTTGCGATGCTGACCCTCTGCGTCGCGACCGTCCTGCCGGTCGTTGCCTCGGCGGCCGACCCCGCCGGGATCACCGACTTCAGCTATCAGACGCCGGCGGGAGCCACCCTATCCGACGACAGCGTCGATCTGCGCTTCCTCTTTAAGATCGATACGCTCGACGGGTACGAAAAGGTCGGCTTCGTCTTCTCCAAGAGCAACGACGCCCCGACCGTCGGCGGCGAGCATTGCGGCGTCTACGAGACCACCTCCGCTTACAGCGCGATCAACGCCGGCGGCGAACCGCAGGAGGCGGGCGAGGGTCTCTGGTGGGTCGCGGTCAAACTGACCGGCATCCCGAAAGCCAGTTTCGACGAGACCATCTACGTCGTCGGTTACGTCAAGGCGGAGGGTGAAGATCCGATCTACACCGACGTCCGCGCGCTGACCGTCTGTGACGCGCTCGGGCACGACTACGGGGCGTGGACCCAGTTCGACGCCGACGCACACAAAAAGACCTGCGCGATCTGCGGCGACGTCGCAACGGAGGGGCACAACTTCTCGATGACCGTTTCCGAGGGCGTTGCGACCTATACCTGCGTTACCTGCGGCTATTCGTACCAGACCAACGTGAACACGACCCAGTTTGAGACGGTCCCCTCGCTCGGTAAGTTCAGCATTCAGGACAGCGCCCCGGCCATCACCAAGGCAATGTACGACAGCGACGGGGACACCGTGGACGACTGCATCCGCACCACGATGACCAACACCACCAAGAAGTACTGGCTGAACTACACCAACGCCAACCCGACCTATACCGACGGGACCACCAACGTCATCTCGTTCAAGACCGATATCCGGTTCGCGTCCGGGGCGACGCCGGCTGACAACGGCGACCTGTTCTGGTTCTACTACGCGTTCAGCGGGAACGCCAGCGGTTCAAACGACCAGGGATACGGCTTCCGTTTCCGCGAGATCGACGGAAAGATCAGGATGCGGGCGTTTGGCAAAGAGACCGGGACGCCGACCTACGGGATCAGACTTGACTACGACACCTGGTACTCGATCCGCCTTGACGTGACGGCCACCACCTCGGGTTCGACCCACACGCTCCGGTCGATCCGGGTCTACGTGGACGATCAACTCGTCCACTCGGTCGACCTTGCCGACCTGAATTATTCGAGCTATTCGACGAACAAGGTCCGTATGATGCTCACCGGTATTTCCGGCGCCACCGAAACTTTCGATATCAAAAACGTCGGCGTCTTCGTCGGCTCGGTACAGTAAAGGGGGAAAGAACGGAATGAAGAACGAAAAGAAAGTCTACGAACCCGCAGAGATCAAGTTCGATATTCTCGCGGCGGATATGCTGATCACCTCCGGCGGCACGCTGAACGAGGATCAGTGGGCGGAGTTCAATTTCAACCTGCTCTGATCGCAAAGAAAATGAGAAGAGCGCCGGGTTTGCCCGGCGCTCTTTTTTATACGGGCGCGGACGACCTTGACATTTTCCCCCGGATGGTGTATCATACAGATGAGGGCGGAGAAGATCCGCCCGACCTCCCCGCGGGGAGGAACAAAAAATCGGAGGAGAAAAAATGAAAAACCTGCTGAAAAAACTGATCGCGGAATGTATCGGTACCTTCGTTCTCGTCTTCGCGGCGTGCGGCGTCGCGGCGCTGACCGGCGGCGATCTCGTTGCGACGGCGATGACCTTCGGGCTCGTGATCGTGGCGATGGCGTACTCGGTCGGACGGGTGTCGGGCTGCCACGTCAACCCGGCGGTCTCGCTCGGCTGCGCTCTCTCCGGACGGATGTCCTGGGGCGAGTTCCTCTACTACGTCTGTGCCCAGATCGTCGGAGGGTTCCTCGGCGGTCTTGCGATCTTCGGGATCGTGAAAATGGCGGATATCCCGCGCGCCGGTAACGCCTGCAACGGCGTGATCGGCGGCGATCTCACCGCGGGGGCTGTCATCGGCACCCTCTTGACCGAGATCATCCTGACCTGCATCTTCGTTTACGTTATCCTGAACGTGACCGACGAGAAAGCCGGCACGAGCAAGAAAGCCGGCGTCGTGATCGGCTTCACCCTGACGCTGGTCCACCTGCTCGGCATCAAACTGACCGGCACCTCGGTCAACCCCGCCCGCAGTCTGGCGACCGCGCTCAACGCCCTGATCTTCGACGGCACGACCGACGCGCTGGCCGAGGTCTGGATGTTCATCGTCGCGCCGCTTGCCGGCGCCGCCCTCGCCGCTCTTCTCTACAAGTTCCTGAATACCGAAAAGGGAAGCAAGACCGAGGAATAATTCCCAGCACAAACTCCCGCGCCGCGCGACGTTCGTCGCGCGGCGCTCTTTTTTGCCATTTTTTAAAAAAAGCGGACGGTTTCCTCTTGACAAGGGGGTCCCGGTTTTGCTATAATAATGATAGTTCATCTATCACAATGATAGTGAAGCGCTCAAAATGAGATAAAAAAACCGCAGGAGGAAAAAAGAAAATGTCGGTTATGGATGCCAAACGGAACTACGTCGTCGAGGCGGCGACCCGTCTGTTTCTCTCCCATTCGCTTTCGGGCGTGACGATCCGCGACGTCGCGCAGGAAGCCGGGGTAGGCGAGGCGACGGTGTATCGCTATTTTTCGACCAAAACGGCGCTGATCGTCGCGTGCGCCCTGAAACTGGAGGGCGAGGTCGTGCAGTTTTTTCTGCGCGAGAGCAACCCCGCCGACGGGTATACCCGGCTCGCCAAATTCTACGCGTCCTACGTGGATATGTTCGCGTTCCGCCCCGAGCTTTACCGCTTCCTCTACGAATTCGACACGTTCTGCGTCGAGCAGCGGGTCAAGGGGCTTGACGAATACGCCGACAAACTCGACCTGTTCCGCGACGCGTATCTTGCCGCCTACCGCGACGGGCTGCAGGACGGCAGCGTCCGCGAGATCCGTGACCCCGAACTCTTCTACTACACCACGACCCACGCCGTGCTGTCGCTGGCAAAGAAACTGGCGATGGAGGGCGAGATCGTCCGGCAGGATCAGGCGACCGATCAGATCGGCGAACTCCGTATGCTGAACGAGACTATCCTCTATTCGCTCCGCCGCGAGCACTGATTTCGTACGATCTCCGTTGTTTAAACGGTGCGTTTATTAAACTGAAAGGAAAGGGAAATCGGCAGAGATCCGGTTTTTCCCGGTGGCATTATGAAGAGACTGACCAAAAAGCAAATGATCGTTTTTGCCGTGGGGCAACTCGGATGGTCCACGCTCAGCGGGATCATCAACGCGATGCTGGTGACCTTTTATCTTCCCAGCGCGGAAAACCAGGAGGCGGGCGCGATCCAGTTCATCAAGCCCGGTCTCGTCATTTTCGGCGTTTTGACCGTCCTCGGACTGATCACGGCGGTAAGCCGGATCTTCGACGCCGTGACCGATCCCCTGATCGCCAACCTCAGCGACCGCTGCAAGAGCAAGTGGGGGCGGCGTCTGCCCTTTATGCAGATCGCGGCGATCCCGCTCTCGGTGGTGACGGTACTGCTCTTCTGCGCCCCGGTCAACGGGACCAGTTGGAAAAACGTCGTCTGGGTGTCGGTGTTCATCATCCTGTTCTACCTGTTTATGACTATGTACTGCACGCCCTACAACGCCCTGATCTCCGAGTTCGGCAAGACGCAGGACGACCGGATGTTCATTTCGACCGCCATCTCGCTGACCTTCTTCGCGGGCACGCTGCTCGCCTACTCGCCGATGGTGTTCGCCGGGATTTTGCAGGGCTCGGTCTCGTTCAACGCGAGTTACCGGATCTGCTTCATCGTCCTCGCCGTGATCGCGTGCGTCTGTATGCTGCTCCCGACCTTTCGTCTCCGTGAAAAGGATTTCGTCGATACCAAACCCTCCGGCGTCGATATGTTCCGCGCGCTGGGCGCGACTTTCAAGAACCGTGAGTTCCGCGTCTTCGTCGGTTCGGACATTATGTACTGGATCGGGCTGACGCTGTTCCAGACCGGGCTGCCGTTCTTCGTGCAGACCTCGATGAAACTCGACATCTCGATGACGATGTACTTTATGGGCGGGATGACGGTGCTT
Source organism: uncultured Clostridia bacterium (assembly GCA_946404035.1). Classification (GTDB taxonomy): domain Bacteria; phylum Bacillota; class Clostridia; order Oscillospirales; family CAG-272; genus UBA1740. The sequence goes on from CAMJCC010000051.1 coordinate 12,331, forward strand.
TCGGCTTGCTTCTACCCAGTCGTTTCGGGTCTGACCAAAAAGTTCGGAAAGAAGAAACTGACCGTCTGCGGCTTCCTCGGACTGGCGCTGGCGTACCTGATCACCGCGCTGATCAACGTGAACGTCCTGCCGGGCGCGGTCTTCGGCGTCCTGATCTGCGTGATCGCCGCGTTCCCGATGGCGCTGCTCGGCATCATTCCGCAGGCGATCGTCGCCGACGTTGCCGAGGCGGACGGCCGCGAGAGCGGGGAAAACAAAGAGGGGATGTTCTTTGCCGCCCGTACTTTCGCTATGAAATGGGGACAGTCGATCGCGATGCTGGTCTTCACCTCGCTTGCGATCATCGGAACGACCCAGAGCCCCGAAGCCAACGACATCACCGCGTCGCCCCTCGGGCTGCGGCTGGTCGCGATCGTCGCGATCGCGTTCTGCCTCGTCGGCGCGCTGCT
>CAMJCC010000052.1 GCA_946404035.1 uncultured Clostridia bacterium
GTTTTCGATCTGGCGCGCTCCGATTACGAGCGGTTTCGCTTCGATGGGAACCACGAGATCGTTTCCTTGGTTGGAAATCTTACCGCCAAGGACGGCGCGCCGTACATCCATCTGCATATCACCTGCGCCGGCAAGGGCGGGAAGATCGTCGGCGGACACCTGTTCAAAGCAAACGTATCTTTGACGGCGGAGATCGTTCTCTCCAAAATCGCGGGCGCGGCGGATCGCTTGCGCGACGACGCGCTCGGGATCAACAGGATCCGCTTTGAATGATCGGTCACAGGCACGGATAGTTTATATGAAGAAAATCATCGTGATCGGCTGCCCGGGCAGCGGAAAAAGCACCTTTTCCAGAGCGCTGCAAGCCGAAACGGGCATTCCGCTGTTTTATCTGGATATGATGTACTGGAACGCGGACAAAACCAAAGCGGACAAGGCGGTCTTCCTTGACCGACTGGCAAACGTACTGCAAAAAGACGAGTGGATCATCGACGGGAATTACGGCTCTACGATGGAGCAGAGATTGCGGGCGTGCGACACCGTCTTTTTCCTGGATTATCCCGTGGAGGTTTGTCTGAACGGGATCAGGGAGAGGCGCGGCAGGGAACGCCCCGATATGCCTTGGGTCGAAACCGATGAAGAAGACCCCGAGTTCCTTGCGTTCGTCAAAAACTTCAACGAACAGAGCAGACCCGCGATCCTGGAGCTGCTGAAGAGATATCCCGATAAAAACGCGATCGTTTTTTCGGATCGCAAAGAAGCCGACGATTATCTGATCCGCTTGCAGAGATGACCGAAAACGAGCGCTTGCTTCGGCAAGCGCTTTTCGTTTTGCTCCTCTCACGCCCGCCGTCCCCCGACCGCGTTTTTCCAAATGTTACAAATGTTACAGAGTTGAACAAAAAAAGAGCGTCAAAAACAGCAAAAAAAGAATTGAAAAGTCATGAAAAAAATGGTATAATGACATTCACAGTATTTTTTCGCCTCGCCGGCGAACGGGTACTGCATTTCCGTAGGAAGAAAAACCGCGCTCAAACGGTCTTGGGCGCAACCGAAAAAACGCAACCGGAGGAGCAGACATAAATGAACGATTTTATTATCAGCGACGTCCTGACAGCCATGCAGGCGATGCACAGGCGGGAACTGGAAGTGTATTATCAACCGAAAATCGACGCGACGACCAGCCGCATGAAGAGCGCCGAAGCCCTGATCCGTTGGGTCAGAGAGGACGGCAACGTCATATTGCCGCACGAGTTTTTGCCGGCGATGGAGCAGACCGGCGCCGTCGCCATGCTGGACTGGTACGTGGTCGAGCGCGTCTGCACGTTTCTTGAAAAACTGAAAGCACTGCATATCGACCCGATGCCGATCTCGGTCAACTTCTCCCGCTGGCATCTTCACGAAGAGGATATGCCGCATCACCTTGCCGAGATCGTGGACGCCCACGGTCTGGACCACCGCCTGATCGTGGTGGAGATCACCGAGTCCGCCATCGCCCAGGAGGAGGAACTGATGCGCAAGACCGTCACGGGCCTGCGTGACAACGGCTTCGAGTTCTCGATCGACGATTTCGGCAGCGGGCTCTCCTCCTTGAGTTTGGTCGCCGACACCTATCCGGACGAGATCAAGATCGATCGCGCTTTGCTCCGCATGAACTGCGAGAACGAACGGGAGCGCGTCATTCTGGAGAGCATTTTCCTGTTTGCCAACCGGCTGAACATCCGGACCGTGGCGGAGGGCGTGGAGACCAAGGAGCAATTCGGCTTTCTCCGCACCTGCAACTGCAACCTGATCCAGGGGTTCTATTTCGCGCACCCCATGCCCGAAAACGACTTCACGCAGTACCTGATCAACCGCTGCGCGCCGATCGAGGAAGAGGACGTGCTGCAGATCCAGACCGAAGCCGGGGCTATGCAGATCCTGCTTCAGGCGGTCTATATGAGATACCCGCTGATCATCTACGGCAACTTGACGAAGAACAGTTTTTATATGATGACCTATGAGAACTTCACGGCGAAGGCGTGCCCGTCCACCGGCACGATCGACGACCTGATCGAGCACGGGACCCAGTCGATGCACCCGGAGGATCAGGAACGCTGGAACGCCATGTTCTGCCGGGAGAACCAGCTCCGGCTGTACCGGGAGGGGATCAAGGAACTCCACATGATCACAAGACAGATCGGTGACGACGGCGTCTATCGCAAGGTGGAGACCAGCAACTATTTCGTGAAGAACCCGGCGACCGACGACGTTCTGATCGTCAGTCTGTGCAACAATTTCGCCACCGGGGAAGAACAGTAAGACGCGCGGGAATACAGCCCCGAACGGTCTAAGAACGCAATTTGAAAAGGAACGTACCATGCCGAGAAGAAAGAGAACAGCAAAAAACGTGAACCCGACCGCCAGAACCAACCGGATCTATTCGCTGGTCCTGGTCGTTTCGGGCATCCTTTTCGTCGCGATCCCGGAAAGGATCGCTGAGGTTCTGCCGTTCTATCTGTTTGCCCTGCTGCTGCTGCACGCGGCGCTGATGCTCTACCGTTGGAGCAAGACCAACAAGAGAAAGCACACCGCGCGGGTCGGGTGTCTTGTCGACGCGGCGGTCAGTTTTATCTTGTGCGTTTTGTGCGTCGTTTTCCGCGAACGGTCGTCCGACCTCGGGGCGATCTTTATGGCGGTCCGCACCGCGGCGGTAGCGGTCGAATACGGCGTTGCGATCGGCAAAAACCGGCGCGATCCGCGCGCGATCGTCGGCTGCGCGTTTATGATCGTCATCAACCTGGTCCTGCTTGCGAAGCTGGTGACCGAGGTCGGCGGATCGGTCGAAACGCAGGTCTCGATCTACGGGCTTTTGTTCTTGGTGCAGGGCGTCGCCGGGATCTACGCGAACCTGAAAGACGTGATGCCCGGCAGTCTGTTCGGGCGCGTCATCGTCAGGACCTACGCGGCGGAGATCCTTGCAGGTCTTATGATCGCGGTGGTCGGAGCGTCGGTCCTTTTGCCGATCTTCGAGCCGGGGATCGAGACCTTCGCCGACGGGCTCTGGTACTCCTTTATGCTGGTCACGACCATCGGGTTCGGCGACATGACGGCGGTCACGCCTGCGGGGCGGCTGATCTCGGTCGCGATCGGCATCTACGGCATCATCGCGGTCGCCTTGATCACGAGTATCCTCGTCAGCATCTACAACGAGAGCAAAGACAAGGAACCCAAGCCCCAGACCCAGAGCCAACCCCGAAACACGTCGGACAAAGACAAACAATGAGAAAAAAGCGCTTGCCGCAGCAAGCGCTTTTTTGATGCGATGATTACTCCTTTTTGTACTTTTCGATCACTTTCACGTATTCAGGATCCTCCCGCAGTTCGACGTCGCGTTTCCACGACGAGGAAAGCGCCCAACCGATACTGCTGGCAAGTTTGCTGTCGATCTCGCGCTCCCCGATGGAAACGTCAAACAGCGGTTTGTCGGCGGCGGCGAGTTCGTCAATCTTTTTCGCGGCGGAAAGGGACTTGTCGAGGATCCGGACCATATCCTCGTTTTTGGCGCCGCGGGCGGGGCGGTACTTCAGATCGTTCAGTAGCCGTCCGTAGACCGATTCCGCCTGCACGACAAGATACGCCTCCCCGCGTTCGCATCCGAGCCGAAACAGTTCGTCCGCCGTCCCCTCGGTCTTTTCGAGCAGTTCGTCGTAGGGGACCGCGGGATCGAAGAAATAGGACTTGACGAGTTTATCCGCGCCGAAATCGACGAGTTCGTACATATTGCGCTTTGCCCAGTAGAGGAATTCGGGGCGATCCTTTTTGAACATCTGCTCGTTCATCTGTTCAAAGGTTTCCCACCAACTGCCGCCCTTTTCCCGGTGGATTTGCAGCGCCTCCTCGGTCTTGCCCTCGGCGTGGAGCAGGATCGCTTTCATTTTCCACGCGCTGAGACGGAGCGAGCCGTCGGTACAGCCCCCGATGATCTTGTCGCAGATCCGGGTAAACTCGTCCTTGTATTTCAGCGCCAGGTCCAGATCCGGTTCCGCTTCCTCGACGCCCCGCGACCACATATACCGGGACATCACGCGATAGTCGTTCGGATAGGTGCGGTAAGCGGTTTCGACGAGTTTTTGCGCCGCTTTCCAGTCGCTCCAAAAGATACGCCGAAATTCCGAGAGCATGTTTTCGATCTCTTGATCGACCTTTTCCTTGTCGTAGCCCATCAACTCGTCGAGCGATACGCCGAAATAGTAGGCGAGCGGCTGCAGGAGCGTGATATCGGGATAGGTCTCGCCCCGCTCCCATTTGCTGACCGCCGCGCAGGTGACGTTCATCGCCTCCGCGAGTTGTTCCTGCGTGACGTTCTTTTGGTTCCGCAAACGCTTGACGTTTGCGCCGATGGTGATTTCCATAACGGTACCTCCCAAAAAAGTGTAAGCCGACGTCTGCTTCACTTTCAGTATAACACAAAAACCGCCGATGTAAAGGGAACGTCAGGAAACCGAAACGAAACCGCAGGTTGAAAAATGAGCGCAGCGGTATATTGCGTCCCCGAAAAGCGCGGTGCGATAAAGAATACTTATTGCAAAATCGGAAAAGAAATGCTATAATCAAATACGGACTAAAAACCAAACGGGAAAAGGGAAGCGCCAATGAACGTCAACCAACTGAAATACGTCCTGGAGGTCGCGGGGTCGAGTTCCATGCGCGAGGCGTCGCCCGCGCTCAGCGCGCTGGTCGGGCTGTGGAACCTGATCGCGGCGGTCGCCGTCCTGATCGTTTCGTGCGTGGTCTTCATCTGGCTCGGGACGAAGATTATGCGCGGCGTGGAGTGAAAGGAAAAGCGAACAAAGGAGAAAAAATGAAAGTTGATCAAAAAATTGCGCGATTGATTTGCGAATTGGAATACCAGATCGGGTCGCAATGTTACAATTCTGACTCGTATAACGGATATACGGACGAATACGGCGCATCTTTCAGATATCCCGTTATGTATAACGGAGATAAAAAAACACGGATGAACGTCGTGGAGGCGTTGACGTTCAACAAAGATACGGTTCAGCCCGGAATTGTAGATACGCTCAAGTATAGAATGGGCGCCAATGAATTGTACGTAGGCATCGGTATTCAAAAACTTCTTGAAGAACTTGAAAAAAGATACGGTCTTGATTTCAACGCGCTGGAAAACGGAAGAGCGGACTAAAACCGTCGCGCGTTTTGCTCGGTGAGAACGGTTGATCTTGCCTTGACGCATCAAAGCGGGAAACGCAATTCGTTTTTGACGGGATCGTACCGTCGTAAGAGGTGACAGATGAGTAAAGTGATCAGTTTTTTCCTGGCGTCATCCATTACGGATATTGCCGAAGATCGGATCGCGGTCGGAGATTTCATCAATCAAATCAACAACATTTATCAGCCGAACGACGTATTTATTAAGCTGTATAAGTGTGAAGATGAGTCGATGGATCATTCCGTGATCATAGGCGGAACGCAAAAAACACTCAACGAACTGATCCGGGAATCGGATCTCTGTTTCGTCATTTTCTGGCACAAAGCGGGCGAAATAACCGAACAGGAACTGAAGATCGCGTACGAGTCTTTCACCGAGAACAATCAGCCAAAAATAGTCGTTTACTTTAAGAGAATAGAAGACGGCGCCGATATCCCGGCAGACGTCCGCCGCGTTATGAGAATGATTGATGAAGAGATGCTTCATTATCATCGGGAGTATTCTCATATAGATTCCCTGAAACTGGGGATCGTTATGCAACTTCAACTTCACGGCTTTATTCATTCCGACCTGAAAGTCGAGCAGAACGCCGTTACCATCAGCGGGCAGCCGATCGCATCGACCAGTGAACTGCCGTTGTTTTCGCAGAACGAAGAATACCGGGATCTGATCGCTCGGTTCAAACTTGCAGATGAAGAGTGCGCAAGACTGCTTCAGCAATACGGGGAAGACAGGAACAACGCGCGCGCATATCGCGAATATATGAAGAAAGTAAAAGAGCGCGACCGACTGAAAGAGGACGTTGCCGAGATGGCGGACGGGATCTTAAATATTGGAAGACGCATCGCCGAAATAGCGTCCGGAACGACGGTCACGGAAAGGATCCAAAAGGCGATCAAATGCTTTGACGTCGGGGATTATCAAGGCGTATTGGACATATTGACGCCGGAGGAGATCGAGCAGCGGGCAATTCAGTTGGACGTAGCGGAGGAGCAGATCGTTTTGGCAAGAAGAGGTATTGTGGAAGAGTACAGATTGCGTATCCTGGCGCTGGAAGCGCAGGGGAAGTGGTCGGAAGTTTACGAAACTTATCGGAAAGCGATCGCGCAGGTCGAAGACCGCCGGGAAATGCCGCAATCAATTATGCTTGAATTCGCGCGGTTTTTGTATCGGCAAAAACAGTATCAGCAGGGAATCGCGATCTGCGAGAAGCTGCGCTCGAACGGGACGCAGCTTGATCTGGGCGAATACGCAACGGCGGATCTTTTGGATCTGCTTGGCGCGCTGTACTATACCTGTAATCGCTTCGACGAGGCGGAAACCGTACTCAAAGAAGCGCTTGATCAGCGTCGATCCCTCCCGAAGAGCGGCTATGAACACGACGTTCAGATCGCGGACACCTGCGTCAGTCTGGCAAAGGTCTATTTCATCGTCAATCGGCATTTCGAGGCCGAAGCGTTATATCTGCAGGCGCTGGCTCTGTATCGCAAGCACGATACGGACGCCGTTCGATCCATAGACGCAAGCATTGCGAAAGTATGTATCGAACTGGGCGACCTCTATTATATGATCAATCGTCACGCCGACGCGGCGCAGTTGTTCCTGGACGCTTGCGGCAAATACCGCGAACTGGTGGAACACGGGGAAAAGTCGTATTCTCCGGCGCTCGCCCAAGCGTGCAACAAGGTCGCGTATCTGTACATAGCGATCGCTCGGCATAAAGTTGCGGATCGATACTACGTAGAGGCGCTGGCGTTCAAACAGCGGTTAACGCAGGAGGGATCGACGGCGTATTTTGCGTTTCTGCAACGGATATGTGAAAAACTCGGACGACTGTGGCGCGAAAACGGCTCTGCGGAAAACGCCGAGCAGATACTCCGGGAAGCGGAAAGGATCCGGACCGGGATCCTCCACAACGATTACGGGGATCTGGAACGGGAAGAGCTCCGGGCATTGGACGAGGAGTTTTACAGAAAGCCGATCGACCGGGATCTGGTCGAGCGTCTGTGCGGAGAGTCCCTGCGGCTTTACACGGAACTGGCGCAGAACAATCCCGAGGCGTATGAAGCATCCCTTGCGCAGTCGTACGATACTTTCGGCGTGTTTTATACGTATACCAGAAACAAGCGGCTCGCCGAATATCATTTCGCCGAGGCGATCAAACTGCGGGAGATACTTGCGCAACGGGATCCCTCGTCAATGCGAACGCAACTTGCCGGATCCTACAGCAATCTGTCTCATCATTATGAACTGTGGGAACAGCTGGACAAAGCTGAAACGTACAGCTTGAAAGCGATCGAGATATACGCTTCGGTCAGTCAGAAGAACGCAGGCGCGTTCGACACCGATCTTGCCCGGAATTATCATGAACTTGCAAATCTGTATACGAAAGCCGGCGATCAGGAAAGAGCGGAACGCTTTTATCTCGAATCCATTCTGCTGTACGTCAAACTGTTTGAGAAGAGCCCCCGGGCGTACGTGGATAGGATTATCAACACGATCGCCGATATCACGATGCTTCTGGATCCCATCGGCAGTTCACAATGGATGAGGGAATTCACAGATCCGGCGAACTGCAAATAGAACGACGCTGTCAGCGGGGTAGAGGAACGCTATGAATATCAACCAACTGAAATACGTCCTGGAGGTCGCGGGGTCGAGTTCCATGCGCGAGGCGTCGACCAAACTCTACGTGTCGCAGCCGGCGCTGTCGGCGAGCATCCGCGAACTGGAAGAGGAACTCGGCATCCTGATTTTCGAGCGGACGAATAAAGGGATCTCGCTGACCGACGAGGGCAGGGAGTTCGTCGAGTACGCGAAGAAAGCCGTCGGGCAATACGCGATCGTCGAGGACCGGTACCTCTCGCGGGACGGCGGCAAGGAGAGGTTCTCGGTGTCGACCCAGCACTACAACTTCGCGATGCGGGCGTTCACCGACGTCATCCGACGGATGCAGCCCGATAAGTACGTTTTCTCGATCCACGAGACCAAGACCAAAGAGGTTTTGGACGACGTCCGCACGCTGCGGAGCGAGGTCGGCGTCGTGTCGTTTTCCGGCTCGAACGAGGCGGTCATCAAAAAACTGTTCCGCGATTACGGGCTGGAGTTCACCCCCCTGATGCGGCGCGAGACCTACGTCTACGTCTGGGGGAACCATCCCTTTGCCGGCAGGACCGAGATCTCGATCGACGAGATGCGGGACTACCCGTGCATCTCGTTCGACCAGTCGAGCGACAGCAACTTCTACCTGACCGAGGAGGCGATGGCGGACTACTCCTTTGATAAAATGATCAAATCCGACGACCGCGCGACCACGATGGAGATGATCGCCGAACTCGGCGGCTATTCGGTCGGGTCGGGGATGCTGTCCGACAAGGACGCGATCTTAAAAGGTCTGGTGGCGATCAAGATGAAAGAGGAGGACCCCCTGACCATCGGCTACATCGTCCGCGCGGGCGGCGCGCTCTCCCGCTACGGGGAGGCGTACCGCGAAGAACTCTTGAAATATAAGGAACTCTGAACCGGATCTTGCGATAACCAACGGTTATCACCGACGATAAAAACCCCGTTATTTACAAACGGCGTCTCTCGTTGTATAATGGTGTCAACCAAAACGAAGGAGGCGCAAGTGATGTTTGCAACCGAGATCAGAAAACAGAATTACAGCACTTGGTGTTGTCGAATGCTACTCTCCCGGGCAGAGTGTACGGCGGAGGCGTTCGACGGTTCGTGTATGCGCCTCTTACAAGATTGACGAGTGTCGATCGCCGATTGCCCGGGAGCCGCAGAAGCCCCCGGGTTTTTTCACGCGAACCGAACGAAATAACAAAAGGAGTTCAACACCATGAGCCAATATAAATTCGAAACCCTGCAGCTCCACGTCGGACAGGAACAGGCGGATCCCGCCACCGACGCGCGAGCCGTGCCGATCTATCAGACCACGAGCTACGTTTTTCACGACAGCAAACACGCCGCCGACCGCTTCGGACTTGCCGACGCCGGCAACATCTACGGACGGCTGACCAACTCCACGCAGGACGTGCTCGAAAAGCGGGTCGCCGCTCTGGAGGGCGGGACCGCGGCGCTGGCGGTGGCGTCTGGCGCGGCGGCGATCAGTTACACGGTCGAGGCGCTTGCCGCGAACGGCGGACATATCGTCGCGCAGAAGACCATCTACGGCGGAAGCTTCAACCTGCTGGGTCACACGCTCCCGCAGTACGGGATCCAAACGACCTTCGTCGATATCCATAACCTCGCCGAGGTCGAAAGAGCGATCAAGCCCGACACCCGCGCCCTCTACGCCGAGACGCTCGGCAACCCGAACAGCGACATTCCCGATATCGACGCGCTCGCCGTGATCGCCCACAAGCACGGCATCCCGCTGGTCGTCGACAACACGTTCGGCACCCCCTACCTGATCCGTCCGATCGAACACGGAGCCGATATCGTCGTGCATTCCGCGACCAAGTTCCTCGGCGGCCACGGCACCACGCTCGGCGGCGTCATCGTCGAGGGCGGCAAGTTCGACTGGAAAGCGAGCGGCAAGTACCCGAACATCGCCGCCCCGAACCCGAGCTATCACGGCGTTTCGTTCTACGACGTCGTCGGACCCGCCGCGTTCGTGACCTACGTCCGGGCGATCCTGCTCCGCGATACCGGTGCCTCGATCTCGCCGTTCAACGCGTTCCTGCTTTTGCAGGGGATCGAGACCCTGTCGCTCCGGCTGGACCGGCACGTCGAGAACACCAAAAAAGTGGTCGAGTTCCTCGTCAAGCATCCGCTGGTCGAAAAGGTCAATCACCCGTCGCTCCCCGATCATCCCGACCACGCGCTCTACGAAAAGTACTTCCCGCAGGGCGGCGGCTCGATCTTCACCTTCGATATCAAGGGCGGACAAAAGGAGGCGTGGGCGTTCATCGACCATCTGACCATCTTCTCGCTGCTCGCAAACGTCGCGGACGTGAAGAGTTTGGTCATCCATCCGGCGTCCACCACCCACTCGCAGCTCTCGACGGAAGAACTGCTGGACGCCGGCATCAAGCCGAACACCATCCGGCTCTCGATCGGGACCGAACATATCGACGATATCATCGCCGATCTCGAACAGGGCTTCGCCGCGATCCGGTAAAACGAAAAACAAATTGACAAGATAAGAAAGGGAACAGAACAATGTCCAACATTCATACTTCCGCAGATCAGCTGATCGGCAAAACGCCGCTCCTCGAGCTCACCCATATCGAAAAACAATTCGGGCTCAAAGCCAAACTCGTCGCCAAACTCGAGTATTTCAACCCCGCCGGATCGGTCAAGGACCGGATCGCCAAGGCGATGATCGACGACGCGGAGGCGTCGGGCAAACTGAGACCGGGCGCCGTCATCATCGAGCCGACCTCGGGCAACACCGGCATCGGGCTGGCGTCGGTCGCGGCGGCAAGAGGTTACCGCATCATCCTGACCATGCCCGAGACCATGTCGGTCGAACGCCGTCAGCTCATCAAGGCGTACGGCGCCGAGATCGTTCTGACCGAGGGAGCGAAAGGGATGAAGGGCGCGATCGCCAAGGCGGAAGAACTTGCCGCCGAGATCCCGAACAGTTTCATCCCCGGTCAGTTCGTCAATCCCGCCAACCCGAAAGCGCACCGTGAAACGACCGGTCCCGAGATCTGGGCGGACACCGACGGGGAAGTCGATTTCTTCGTCGCGGGCGTCGGCACGGGCGGCACCGTGACCGGCGTGGGCGAATACCTCAAGTCCAAGAACCCCGGCGTGAAAGTCGTCGCGGTCGAACCCGCCACCTCCGCCGTGCTCTCGACCGGCGTCGCCGGATCGCACAAGATCCAGGGGATCGGCGCGGGCTTCGTTCCCGACGTTCTGAACACCAAGATCTACGACGAGATCATCCCGGTCCAGAACGAGGACGCGTTCGCCACCGGCAAACTGATCGGGCAGAAAGAGGGGGTCCTGGTCGGTATCTCCTCCGGCGCCGCGGCGTACGCGGCGATCGAGATCGCCAAGCGGCCCGAGAACGCGGGAAAGACCGTCGTGGTCCTGCTTCCCGATACGGGCGACCGGTACCTCTCCACCCCGCTTTTCGCAGACTGAATAAACAGACCCGGCGCCCCGAAAACGGGCGTCGGGCAAGCCGTATCAAGGAAGAATACCATGAAAACCAATCACACTCGTTTATTACGTTTGACGACCACCGCCGTCATGATCGCCTTTACCTGCCTTTTGACCATGGTGGTCAGGATCCCGTCCCCGACCAAGGGGTATCTCAACCTGGGCGATACCGCCGTGCTCCTGTCCGGCTGTCTGCTCGGTCCGGTCTTCGGCCCGATCGCGGGCGGCGTCGGCTCGGCGCTCGCCGACCTGTTTTCCGGCTATCCGGTCTACGTTCCCGGCACGCTCGTCATCAAGGCGGCGATGGCGCTGTTCGTTGCTTTGGTCCCCTCGCGGATCAAACGGGACGGGATCAGCCGCCCGCGCCTCGGCTTTATGATCGGGGCGGTCGCAGCCGAACTCACGATGGTCGCGGGCTATTACCTGTATGAAGCCGCCTTTATCGGAGAGGGGTTCGGCGCCGCGTTCCTCGGCGTGCCCGGCAACGCCGTGCAGGGGATCGTCGGAGCGGCGGGCGCGTATCTGCTTATCGAACTGCTGAGCCGTACCGAGTTTTTCCGGCTGTACGGAGCCAAAGGATTTTTGAAAGGACAGGCAAAATGAAAACCATCAAAGAACAGGTCAAAAGCGCAACGGAGGAACTGATCTCGCTTGCCAGACTGAAAGCCGGCGATCTGCTCGTCGTGGGGTGTTCCTCCAGCGAGATCACCGGGGCGAAGATCGGATCCAACTCTCGCCCCGAGACCGCGGACGAGGTCTTTTCGGGGATCGTCGAGGCGATCGGGGACAAGGGGATCTACCTCGCGGCGCAGTGCTGCGAGCACCTGAACCGCGCGCTGGTCGTGGAGGCGGAGTACGCCGAAAAGCACGGCATCGAGATCGTCAACGCCGTCCCGCAGCCCAAGGCGGGAGGGTCGTTTGCGACCGCGGCGTATAAGAACTTCAAGCGCCCGGTCCTGGTCGAGGAGGTCAAGGCGGACGCGGGGCTGGATATCGGCGGGACGCTGATCGGGATGCACCTGAAACGCGTCGCCGTCCCGACCCGGCTCTCGCTTGACCGTATCGGCGAAGCCATCCTGCTCGCCGCCCGAACCCGCCCGAAATTCGTCGGCGGTTCCAGAGCCGTCTACGACGAAAAACTCCTGTAAAACGGGAGAAAAATGAAACCACCCCCCGGGGTGAAAAAGTCCCCGACGCAGAACGCGTCGGGGGCTTTTTTAAGTGAAATCCCCGCCGGACCGAAAACGGTCCGGCGGGGGTGAAGTCCGCCTGCGGCGGGTGAAGTTTGCTTCGCAAGTGAAGTCCGCCTACGGCGGGTGAAGTTTG
>CAMJCC010000053.1 GCA_946404035.1 uncultured Clostridia bacterium
GCGATCCTTTCCCCCTCTATGAGCGCCACCGTCAAGACGATGATCCAGAAGTGACCGTCGCCGCTAAAAGAGAATATTTCAGGAGGACAGAAGATAAAATGGCAAGAGTTAAAGGCGCAATGATGACGCGCAAAAGAAGAAAGAGCGTTCTGAAAGCCGCAAAGGGCTACTGGGGTGCAAAGAGCAAACACTTCAAGATGGCAAAACAGGCCGTCATGAAGAGCGGGAACTACGCGTTCGCCGGAAGAAAGGCGAAGAAGCGCGATTTCCGTCGCCTCTGGATCGCCCGGATCTCCGCTCAGGCGAAGGTCTGCGGGATGAACTATTCGACCTTGATGCACGGTCTGAAGGTCGCGGGGATCGAACTCAACCGTAAGATGCTCGCCGAGCTCGCCGTCAGCGACAAGGACGCGTTTGCCGCCATCGCCGAGAAAGCGAAGGCAGCCCTCTAAGACAAGACGTCGCCCTCGGGCGACAAGCGACACGCAAACCGGTCAGAATACGCCGATCGGTTTGCGTGCTTTTTACATATTCGGGGTATATTTTACAGCGTTAGAAGCCCTCTTTTGGCGCTTGAAAACTAATCATTATCAAAAGATAAAGCAGGGCAGATAAGAAAATTGACCGAATTTGACGTTGATCCGGAAAGGAGCGTTGAAAATGAGAGAGATCGCCTCCCGCAACAATCCTGAAACCATCCTTGCAGCGTCGCTCCAGACCAAAAAAGGTCGAAGCGAGACCGGGCTGTTTCCGGCGGAGGGGGAGAAGCTGTTTTTGGAAGCGGCAAAGCCGTCGAACAGGGATAAGATCGACCGTGTTTATCTTTCCAAAGCCGACGCGGAGCGGTATCTTCCGCTTGTTGCGCATACTCTCGGCGAAGACTTTGTTACATCGGACCGCACCGTCGTGTTCTCGGAGCCCGCGTTTCAGAAGATCTCGTCGGAAAAATCTCCGCAAGGCGTGATTACCGTCCTGAAAAGTATTGACTTTTCAAAAATTTATATTAAAATAGATAAGAAAGACGTTTCTGATCTCTCCCTGCGAAAGATGATCGCTTTCGCCGGCGTGCGCGACCCCGGAAACCTCGGCGCCGTCGTACGAAGCGCCGTAGCGTTCGGGTTTACCGACGTCGTTCTCTCCGCCGACTGCGTTGAGTTCACGAACCCCAAAACGGTCCGTGCGGCGATGGGCGGTATCTTCGCCGTCAAGTTTCACGTCGTCGAGGATCTCTCCTCGTTCGTAACGGCTTTGCGCGATACGGGAAGACGCGTGTTCGCGGCGGAACTCCGCGACGGAGCCAAACCGATCGGGGACGTCGGTCTGACGTCCTCAGACGTCGTCGTGATCGGCAACGAGGGACAGGGCGTACCGCCTGACGTCTCCCACGTTTGCGACGCCAGCGTCTATATTCCGATCTCAAGCGCCGCGGAGTCTCTCAACGCCGCGGTCGCCGCGTCGCTTTTCCTCTTCGAACAAAGTAAATCGGGGAACTGATCCCCGGAAAGGAGCCGGGATGGGACCGAACGTAAAAGCCGTTTGGGTCGCGCTTTGCCTGACCCCCGCGTCACATTCGCTCTCCCACTTGACAAAGGTCTTTTCGTCGCCCGACGATGTCTGGTCTGCCGACGACGACGGCATCGCGTCCGCTCTCGGCTCACATCAGAGGGACATCCGGCGGCTCCTGCGTCGGGACCTTGCCGAAGCGGAGAAGACCGTCGCGTACTGTTCCGCGCACAAGATCTCGATTTTGACCTGGTTTGACGAGGATTATCCCGCGTCGCTCCGCGAGATCGATAAGCCGCCCGCCATCCTCTTCTTATCCGGCGATCTTTCGCTTCTCGCAAGCGATAAGACCGTAGGAGTTGTGGGGACCAGAACGCCGAGCGATTACGCCGCGCGGATGACGTTTGAGATCTCGTCAGACCTTGCGACCGTCGGCGCCGTTATCGTCAGCGGAATGGCGTACGGGATCGACGGGGTCGCCGCCGCCGGCGCGCTCTCGTCGGGCGGGAAGACCATCGCTGTGCTTGGATGCGGGCTGGATATGACCTATCCCGCAAAGCACGGAAAACTTCGCTCCTCGATCGTGCAGAACGGACTTCTTGTCAGCGAGTATCCGCCGGGGTCTCCGCCCGAACGGTTTCATTTCCCGGAGCGTAACCGCATCATCAGCGGTCTGTCCCGCGGCGTGTTCGTCGCGGAGGGTTCGCTCAAAAGCGGCGCTTTGATCACGGCGGACTACGCCGAAAAGCAGGGAAAGCGGCTCTTCGCTCTCCCCGGCAGACTGGACAGCCCGCTTGCCGAGGGACCGATGAAACTGATGAGGGACGGGGCGCGTCCCGTTTCCTGCGCCGACGATATCCTTGCGGCGTTGGAACTCGATAACCCCGGTACTTACGATCTTTCGTTGCTCCTTGTCGATCGTCCGATCCCGGATTACGACGAAACGCTGCGTCGCTACGGCGTGGCGTTTCCACCCGAAAAGGTCGAAAGACGCGTCAAACGGCAGGCAAGCCCACCGATCGAAGAGGATGATCTTTCAGGGGCGGAAACGCCCGACCTTTCCACGCTCTCCGAGGGGGAGAAAGCCGTCTACGACGCGCTGGAAACAGCGCGTACGGCTGACGAGCTGACAGGGGCGGGGCTCGACGCGGGAGATCTGCTCGCGTGTCTGACCACCCTTGAAATACGCGGTTATATCGTTTCGCTTCCCGGCGGACGGTATGAACGCGCGAACAAATAAGGTAAATATTCGTCCGACGAAACGGACGACAATAGCGAAAGGATCCGGACCCGTTCCGGAAAGTGAACATGGCAAATCTCGTTATCGTGGAATCCCCGGCAAAAGCATTGACGATCAAGGGCTATCTCGGCTCGAACTACAAGGTGGTCGCCTCCATCGGCCACATCCGCGACCTCCCGAAAAGTTCGCTCGGCGTCGATATAGACAATCACTTTGAGCCGCATTATATCAACATCCGCGGCAAGGGCGACGTGATCCGCCAACTGAAAAAAGAGGCGAAGAACGCGGGCAAGATCTTTCTTGCGACCGACCCTGACCGCGAGGGAGAGGCGATCTCCTGGCATCTGGCGCAGACGCTGGACATCCCGTCAGACAAACCCTGCCGCGTCTGTTTCAACGAGATCACGAAGAACGCGGTCAGATCCGCGATCAAGGCGCCGCGCAAGATCGACCTCGATCTTGTGAACTCCCAACAGGCACGCCGTATCCTCGACCGCATCGTCGGTTACAAACTCTCTCCGTTCCTTTGGAAAAACGTCAAGAGCGGTCTTTCCGCCGGACGCGTCCAGTCGGTCGCGACCCGGATGATCGTCGACCGCGAGAACGAGATCAAGAACTTCGTTCCGCAGGAATACTGGACCATCGACGTCACGCTCGATACGGAAAAAGGCGAGAAACTGAACGCCCGCTTCTTCGGAAATAAAAGGGGCAAACTGACCCTTGCCGACCAAGCCGCGGCGGATAAGGTCGCGGAAGCTGTCAAAAACGGTCAGTTCACCGTTTTGTCGGTCAAGCGCGCGCAGAAGATCAAACAGCCGTCCGCTCCTTTCACGACCTCCACGATGCAGCAGGAAGCGGCGAAGAAACTGGGCTTCCAGTCCAGCCGGATCATGAAAGTCGCGCAGGAACTCTACGAGGGCATCGACCTCGGCGCCGAACTCGGCGGGGTACAGGGTCTGATCACCTATATGCGTACAGACTCGCTCCGCGTGTCCTCGGTCGCGCAGGATGCCGCGCTCGCCCTGATCCGCGACGAATTCGGCGGCGACTATTTGCCCGACGCTCCCCGCGTTTACCGCTCCAAAGCCAACGCACAGGATGCACACGAGGCGATCCGTCCCTCCGACGTGTCGATCCAGCCCAAGATGGTCCGCCGGATGCTTTCGTCCGATCAGTACCGCCTTTACAAACTGATTTGGGAAAGATTTGTCGGCAGCCAGATGGCTCCCGCGGTCTTCGATACCGTTCTGATCGAGACCGAGTGCGGCGGTTACGTCTTCCGCACCAGCGGATATAACGTCCGTTTCCCCGGCTTTCTCGCGCTCTCCGACGGGACCGACGAGACCCCGGACGATATCGACGTGACCGAGGGCAACGCGCTCTCGATCTCGCAGATCCCCGATCTCTCCCAAAAGGAAAAACTCACCCTCGGCAAGATCGACCCCGCGCAGCATTTCACCGAGCCGCCGGCGCGCTACAACGACGCGACGCTGGTCAAACTCTTTGAGGAGAGCGGGATCGGAAGACCGAGTACCTACGCCACCATTATCACGACCATCATCTCGCGCAGTTACGTCAAACGCGAGGGGAAGTCGCTCGCTCCCACGCCGCTCGGCGTGATCACGACCGAACTGCTCGAAAAGAATTTCCCCGAGATCGTCGACCACGACTTCACGGCGCAGATGGAAGACAAGCTCGACGGTATCGAGAACGGCGGCACGACCATCGAGGGCGTGCTCGGCGAGTTCTACGGCAATTTCTCGAAAGAACTTTCCGACGCCGACAAGGAGACCGTCAAACGCGAGATCGAGGTCCCGCAGGACGTGTCCGACTACGTTTGCGAGCGTTGCGGCGCCAAGATGGTCTACAAGAACGGCCGTTTCGGACGATTTCTCGCCTGCCCGAACTATCCCGAGTGTAAGAACACCAAAGCCGTCGACAAGGACGGCCGTCCGATCGAAAAGGAGAAATCCGCTCCAGTCGTCGCCGATTTCAAGTGCGAGGTCTGCGGCGGGGATATGATCGAGCGGCAGGGCAAGTTCGGCACGTTCTTCGCTTGCGCGAACTATCCGAAGTGCCGTTTCACCAAACAGAAAACGACCGAGATCGACACGCCGTGTCCCGTCTGCGGTTCGCATATCGTCATCCGCTTCGGTAAAGCCGGTCGCAAGTTCTACAGCTGTGAAAAGTATCCCGCGTGCAACTTCTCGTCGTGGGATCTGCCGCTCTCCGAAAAATGTCCGGATTGCGGAGGACCGCTCTTCTACAGAAGATCGAAGAAACTGGTCCTTTGCCGCAACAAAGATTGCGGATATAAGAGGGAAGAGGAACTTCCCGTCTCCGACGAATGAAACCGATCCGTGTGATCGGCGCCGGGCTCGCGGGATGCGAGGCGGCGTGGCAGGCGGCGCGCTTGGGCGTTCCGGTGATCCTATCCGAGATGAAACCGAAAAGGTTCTCTCCCGCGCACCGTTACCCCGGCTTTGCAGAACTCGTCTGCTCCAACTCGCTCCGTTCCGCGCAGCTTTCCAACGCCGTCGGACTTCTGAAAGAGGAGATGCGGCGGCTCGGATCGCTTGTCATCACTTCGGCGGATCTGACCCGCGTTCCCGCGGGCGCCGCTCTGGCGGTGGACCGCGAAAAGTTCTCCGATCTCATCACAAAAATGATCGCGGAAGAACCTCTTATCACGGTCTGTGAAGAGGAGATCGCGAAGATCCCGGAGGACGGCGTGACCGTCGTCGCGACGGGACCCTTGACCGACGGGGATTTGGCGACGTCCATCTCCGCGCTTTTCGGCGGCGACCAACTCTCGTTCTTCGACGCCGTCGCGCCCATCGTGGACGCGGAGAGCGTGGATACCTCCATCGCCTATTTTGCCTCCCGTTACGGCAAGGGAGATCCGACCGACTATCTGAACTGTCCGATGGACCGCGAGCAGTACGACGCGTTCTATCAGGCGTTACTGCACGCCGAAACGGCAGAACTCCACGACTTTGACAAAGAGGCGCAGAGCGAACCAAACGTCTTCGAGGGGTGTATGCCGGTCGAGGTGATGGCTAAACGCGGCTACGATACGCTTCGCTACGGACCGATGAAACCCATCGGTCTGCCCGATCCCAAGACCGGGCGCGAACCCTTTGCCGTCGTGCAGCTCCGGCGAGAGAACGTCGCCGGGACGATGTATAATCTGGTCGGTTTCCAGACGCATCTGACCTACCCGGAGCAAAAGCGCGTGTTCGGGCTGATCCCGGGGCTTGCAAACGCCGTCTACTTCCGCTACGGCGTGATGCATCGGAACACCTATATCAATTCACCCTCGCGCCTCTCGGCGCAGTACGAAACGCTTTTCCGTCCGGGGCTTTTCTTCGCGGGACAGATGACCGGGGTCGAGGGATACGTCGAGAGCGCTGCGTCCGGTTTCGTCGCCGGGGTCTCGGCTGCACTCCGCGCACGCGGAGAGGAGCCGGTCGATTTTCCGTCGTCTACCGTGATCGGGTCGCTCGGGCACTACGTTTCGACGGGCGGACTGGGCAAGTTTCAGCCGATGAACGCCAGTTTCGGGCTGATCGCCCCTCTGGATAAGAAAGTGAAAGGCGGCAAGCGCGCGCGAAACGACGAGTACGCCAACCGCTCCCTGTGCGAGATCGACCAACTGAGATCGCGCATTTTCGGACAACCCTGAAAGGAAAGGAATACGAACTTGAAAATACTTGTTGACGTGATGGGGTCGGACAAGGGACCACTTGAAATGCTCCGCGGGGTCGTTGCCGCCGCGAAACGTTTTGACGCCGATCTGACCGCGGTCGGTCAAACCGACCTAATCGAAAAGATCGCGAAAGAGAACGGTCTCGACGTCTCGCGGATCGGTATCCTCGACGCACCCGACGTCATCACGATGGAGGACAAGCCGATGTCGGTCATCCGGGAGAAGAACCACTCCTCGATGGCGAACGGTTTGCGCGCGCTCGCACACGGCGAAGCGGACGCCTTCGTTTCCGCCGGGAATACCGGCGCGCTCATCACGGGCGGCACCATGATCGTCCGGCGCATCCGCGGTGTTTCGCGCGCAGCCATCGGCACGCTGTTTCCCTTTGACGCACCCGTCCTTCTTCTGGACTCCGGCGCCAACCTCGACGTCACGCCCGAGCACCTCGAACAGTTTGCCTTTATCGGGTCGCTCTATATGCGCGATATGTTCGGGATCGCCTCGCCGCGCGTGGGGCTTCTGAACAACGGCACCGAGGAGACCAAGGGCAATCAGCTGCAGATCGACACGTATCAGAAACTGAAACAGATGGACGGCATCAATTTCGTCGGGAACGTGGAGGCAAAAGCCGTTCCGTTCGGCGTCTGCGACGTGCTCGTGACCGACGGGTTCACCGGGAACCTGTTCTTGAAGACAATCGAGGGGATGTCGAAATACCTTTCGGCAAATCTGAAAGGGATCTTCCACACCAATCTGTTGACAAAACTTTCCGGGCTGCTTATCAAAAAGCGCTTCGCCGCGTTCAAGGAGGCGTTCAGCGCCACCAAACACGGCGGCTCGCCGCTCCTCGGTCTCCGCGCCCCGGTCATCAAGGCGCACGGCTCGTCCAACGCCCGCGCCATCGAGAACGCGGTCGGACAAGCCATCCGGTTTGCCGAGGGGAACTTCAACGAAGAGATCGAGGCGTTCTTCGCCGCCAGATCCGCCGAGGAGACCCCGGCGGAAAACTGAACACCCGGCGTCTATCTTGAAAGGAGGTGTGACCGTGTCACGCGGACGCGACCAAAAAGAACTGGAAAAGACCGTCGGGTACGTATTCCGTGATCCCGATCTTCTGACCTCCGCCCTGATCCATTCCTCCTACGCCAACGAGATGAAGGGAAAGATCCCCGGCATCAAGTCCAACGAACGACTGGAGTTCCTCGGGGACGCGGTGCTCGAGGAGATCGTCAGCCGATACCTCTTTGCGGCGTTTCCATCCGACGGCGAGGGGAAACTCACTACGATGAGAAAGTCTCTGGTCTGTGAGGAAACGCTCGCCGACGCGGCGCGCTCGCTTGGGCTCGGCGAATACCTGTTCCTCGGCAACGGCGAGGAAGCGCAGGGAAGCCGTGACCTTAATTCGATCCTTGCGGACGCGCTCGAGGCGCTGATCGCCGCTCTGCGGCTTGACGGCGGGATCGACGCAGCCGAGACCCTGATCAAAAAGATCATCCTCTCGCACGGGTGCACCGACGCCGACTACAAGACCAGGTTACAGCGACTGGTCCAGCAGGACGGTATCGAGGAACTCAGTTACCGGGTCATCCGCGAGGACGGACCCGAACACAACAAGGTATTCGAGGTCGAGGCGATGATCAACTCCAACCCCGTCGGACGCGGGACCGGGAAAAGCAAACGCGACGCGGAACAGAACGCGGCGCGCGAGGCGCTCCGGCTTTTCGGCGTCCGCATCTGATCCACCTGAATTCACGAACGGAAGGATATCCTGATGTATCTGAAGTGTCTGGAATTGCACGGATTTAAATCGTTTCCGAACCGAACCGTCCTGACCTTTGAAAAGGGCACGACGGTCATCGTCGGTCCGAACGGGAGCGGCAAATCCAATCTGTCCGACGCGATGCGTTGGGTGCTCGGCGAGATCTCGAGCAAAACGCTGCGCGGGACCAAGATGGAGGACGTCATTTTCGGCGGTACCAACGATCGGCGCCCCATGGGCTTTGCCGAGGTCTCGGTCACGTTTGATAATTCCGACAAGGACAACCGCATCAATTTCCCCTACGACGAGATCACCGTCACCAGACGGTATTTTCGCGCGGGGGAGAGCGAATATCTGATCAACCGCAAACCCTGCCGTCTCCGCGACATCACCGAACTGTTCTTAAATACCGGTATCGGTCGCGAGGGGTACTCCATCGTCGGACAGGGACGGGTCGCCGAGATCATCTCGCGCAAGAGCGAGGATCGCCGCAACATCTTCGAGGAAGCCGCCGGGATCGCGAAATACCGGCTGAACAAGCGGGAAAGCGAGCGGAAACTCGCCAACACCGAAATTGATATGAACCGCATCCGGGACATCGTTTCGGTGCTTGAAAAGCGGGTAGGTCCTCTGGCGCGCGACGCCGAGAAAGCCAAAAAGTACCTCGCGGTGATGGAAGAGAAGAAAGCGATCGACGTTTCGCTTTGGCTCTACGACACCGAAAAGATCATGGACGACCTGAAAAAGGCCGAGGACAGATATAAACTCTCGACCAAGCAGCTTGAGATCGTCACCGAGACCTTAAACGACCTGGAGCGCCAGTTGAACGATCTCGAGAGCGAGTTGACCAAAAACCGGATCCGCTCCGAGGAACTGGTCAATCAGATCCAGTCGGTCCGCGACCGTCTGCACGCGCTGGATAACCGCTACGGCGTGATCCAGAACGAGATCCTGAACTTTGAGGACCGCATCCGCTCGGCAAAAGACAGGATCAAAGAGATCAAGGGACAGAAAGGATCTCTCTCCGACGAACGCAAGAGCGAGGAAGCCAAACGCGTTTCGCTGGAAAACGAACTGCAAAAGAAGCAGGAAGAGAAGACGGCGACCCAAAAGGCGCTCTCCGACGTGACGGCGCAACTTGCCGAAATGGACGAAACGCTCGAGGAGATGCTCGCCGAACTGAACGATACCCGAGGGCTTGCCGTCGACTATCGCGCACGGATCGAGATCCTGCAAAAAACCGAGACCTCCGCCGGATCCCAGGACGAAACGATGCTCTCCGAAATCAGGAAATATGAAGATATCGGAGAAAAACTCAAGGCAGAAGCCGAAAGATGCGATCAAGCGGCGTCCGGTTTCCGTGCCAAGATCGAGGAGACCGACCGCGTGATCACGACGCTTTCGGAGGACGTTTCAGACCTTGAGACCGACCGCGACGAGGTCAAGGCGAAACTGAACGACGCCTACGTCAAGCAGTCGGCGACGCTTGAAAAAGCAAAGTCTCTTGAAAATCTGGAACTGCATTTCCAGGGCTACGGCGCGACCGTGCAGTTCATTATGTCCGAGTACGAAAAGGGAGCGATCGACTGCGGCAAGATCTACGGTCCGCTCTCCAAACTGATCTCGATGGACGACCGCTATCACGTCGCGATCGAAACGGCTTTGGGCGGGAATATCCAGAATATCGTCGTAAACGACGACGAGACCTCGAAGAGCGTCATCCGGCACCTGGTCGATAACAACGCCGGACGCGCGACTTTCCTTGCCGTGTCGACCATTCGTGCACAGTCCGAGCCCGACGAGATCCGTCAGGCGGCAAAATACGCGGGATATATCGACCGCGCAGACCGCGTTGTCAGATCGGATGAGAAGTTCCGGGAGATCGTCGGTTGGTATCTGCTCCGCACCGTCGTGTTCGATAACCTCGAGCACGCGCTCGCCTGTTCGCACGCGCTGCGCTCCCGCGTCCGCATCGTCACCCTTGACGGGCAGATCATCAACGCGGGCGGCGCCATCACCGGCGGCTCGGTCAGAACCTCCGGCATCCTCTCGCGTACCTCCGATATCCAAAAACTCAAAGACGACGCGAAAAAGCAGGGCGACGGCATCCGTCGGCTGGAAGAGGAACTCTCCGATATTGAGACCGACCTTGCGGCAAAGCGGCAGAGTATGAAAGACGCCGAGCAGAACAAGGAACTTTTGCTCACGATGTCCAGGACCCAGTTCGCCGAACTCGACCGAGCCAACGCCAACCTCGAAGCCAACAAGAACCTGCTCGATAAACTGCGCGAGGACCATCTGACCCTCCGCTCTTCGCGCGAGAAGAGCGCGGACGAGTGCAAGCGTCTGCAAACCTGTCTTGACGACGCGGAGGCGGATGCCGAGCGGCTGAACGCCGAGCGGAACGCCTATCATATCAAGCGCAACGCCGTCGACGATCAAAAGAACGACCTGACCGAGCAGATCAACCGCCTGAACCTGACCATCGCCGAGACTGCAAAGGATATCGAGGCGGTGGATCAGATGCTGAAGACCCTCTCCGACCGCGACACGACGGCCGAGAGCGATATCGAAGCGCAGAATGAGTTGATCTCCGGCTACAATACCCGGATCGCCGATCTTAAAACCGAAATGGAAGACAACCGGCGGAACCGGGAAGACGTCGAGGGGGAACTCGACCGTGTGATCGGCAGCCGCGAGGGCGTTGACCAGGATATCCAGACCTTCGATAAACGCATCAACGACCTGCGCGCAAAGATCAAGAACAAAACAAACGAAAAGGAACTGTGCTACCGCGCCAACGTCACCGACGGAAGCAAGCGCGACGATCTGCAGGCGGAGCAGGAACGACTGGGCTCGCGGCTCTGGCAGGAGTACGAGATCTCCTACGAGGACGCCGTTGCCTTGAACTATCCGCCTGTGACAAAAGAGAACCGTCCGGAACTTGCCGCGCGGCTGACCTCCATCCGCGGGATGCTGAAAAGCATCGGACCGGTCAACCCCGGCGCCGTGGAGGAGTACGACGAGGTCAAAGCCGAGTACGAGGCGAACAAGACCCAGCTCGACGACCTTGAGACCTCCTACAAAGAGATCCTGAACGTGATCTCCCGGCTCGAGGTCGAGATGAAGCGTACGTTCCTCGAGGTATTCAACAAGATCAACGAGAATTTCGGCGTGGTGTTCCGCGATCTCTTCGGCGGCGGGACTGCCGAGCTCTCGCTGACCGACCCGGACGACGTTCTGAACACCGGCATCGAGATCAAGGCGGCGCCTCCCGGTAAGATCATCAAGAACATGGCGCTGCTCTCGGGCGGCGAGCAGACTTTCGTCGCCATCGCGCTGCTGTTCTCGATTTTGAAGGTCAATCCGACCCCGTTCAGCATCCTGGACGAGATCGAGGCGGCGCTCGACGAGGTCAACGTCTACCGCCTCGGCGAATACATCAAGCGTTCCTTCCCGGAAACGCAGTTCATCCTGATCACCCACCGTCGCGGGACGATGGAGATCGCGGACCGGCTCTACGGCGTCACGATGCCGGACCGCGGTATCTCCAAGGTCATTCCGCTTGACGTGAACGAGATCGAAAGCAAGCAAAAGGAGTTATTCGATGGGGTTCTTTGAGAAACTCAAAAAGGGACTTTCCAAAACAAAAAAGGCGCTTTTCGGCGGGATCGAAGACCTGTTCAAGCGGTTTCGCCGCGTGGACGAGGAACTGTTCGACGAGTTGGAAGAGTTGCTGATCACCTCCGACGTCGGGGTCGAGACCACCGAGGAGTTGCTCGATAATCTCCGCGAAAAAGTAAAAGAAGAGAAAATCAAGGAGCCCGACGAGATCAAAAAGATCCTTTACGCCGATCTCCGCGCCATGATCGGGGAGGGCGACGGGCTACACCTTTCGACCAAACCGTCGGTCATCCTCGTCATCGGGGTCAACGGCGTGGGGAAGACCACCTCCATCGGAAAGATGGCGGCGGAACTGAAAAGCCGGAAGAAGAAAGTCATCGTCGCAGCAGCGGATACGTTCCGCGCCGCCGCCGCCGAACAACTGGCGGTCTGGTGCGAGCGCGCCGGGGTCGATCTGATCCGGCAGGATGCGGGGGCTGACCCCGCCGCGGTCGTTTTCGACACGATCCAGGCGGCGAAGAGCCGCGGGGCTGACGTCGTGATCGTCGATACCGCCGGCCGTCTCCACAACAAGAAAAACCTGATGGACGAATTGGCGAAGATCAAC
>CAMJCC010000054.1 GCA_946404035.1 uncultured Clostridia bacterium
CGCCGGAGATCATCTGATCGCCCTTGCTCACGGTCTTCTCGTTGACCGAGAACACGATGGTCTTGAGGTCCTTACCGGCGGGAGCCGAGATAACGACCTTCTTGGCGCCGGCGTTGATGTGCGCCATGGATTTCTCCTTGCTGGTGTAGAAGCCGGTGCACTCGAGCACGACGTCGACCCCGAGTTCGCCCCACGGGCAGTTGTTGGCGTCCTTCTCGGCGTAGATGCGGATCTTCTTCCCGGCGACCGTGATGCTGTTCTCGTCGGCGGAAACGGTATCAGCGAGAGCGTACTTGCCCTGCGCGGTATCGTACTTCAGAAGATGGGCGAGCATGTCGGGGCTGGTCAGGTCGTTGATGGCGACGATCTCGTACCCCTCGGCGTTGAACATCTGACGGAAAGCCAGGCGTCCGATACGACCGAAACCGTTAATGGCAACTTTGACGGACATTGTATTTTCCTCCATATTAAAAAATTCCTTTTTCTAAGAAAACACCCGTTTTCTACCGGGTACTATTCTACCATATTCTCGCGCGACTTGCAATAGACTTGACAATTATTTATCAAGTTTGTGAAAACAGGTCAAAAGCCGGGTCGGACAAGCCCCCCGCTTTCTTCCATTTTGACAACAACCGGACGTGGAAACCGCGCATCTTGTTTTCAAAAACAGATTATTTCATTTTTGTTACTTTAACGGCTTGACAAAATCATCGGGACGCGGTATAATAAAACAGAAGACGCGAGTTCAACCTCGCCGTCACCGAAAAAAGAGGGAAAAACGATGGAAAAAAGCGAGAAATTCTTAGAGGACGTCGCCGAGCTGCAGCAGTGGGCAAGATCGTTCGGAGAGTTCAAGGCGAACGAGTGGGATACGCTGCCCGACATCGATCTCTATATGGATCAGGTGATCGGATACCTGAACCGGCAACTGAAGAACCAGGGCAAGGACGAAGAGGGACAGATCCTGACCCCCAGTATGATCAACAACTACGTCAAGAGCGGTCAGGTCACGCACCCCGACCGTAAAAAGTACGTCCGCGAGCACCTGGCGCAGCTCTATATGCTCTGCTCGATGAAGCAGATCCTGACCATCCCCGACGCCTCCGAACTCATCCGCCGCCTGTCGGGCAACGGACGCGGGATCAAGGAGGTCTACGACGCGTTCGTTCTGGACCAGCACGTCATCAACGAGGGGATCGCCTCGGTGATCGAGCAGACCGACGCCGTCAGTTCCGAATACGACCTGATGCGGATCGCCATCGGTCTGGTGCTGAACGCGACCGCCGAGCGCATCGCCGCCGAGCGGATCATCGCGCTGCTGCGCGCAAACGACGAGACCGCGCCCGTCCCCGACGCGCCTCCCGCCCCCGTCGAAAAGAAAAAAGCGGACGAAAAGAAAAAGCCCGCGGAAAAGAAGAAATAAAAAAACCCCGGCGCCGTGGCGCCGGGGATCTTTTATGCTTTTTACGCGTTTGCCGCGTTGACGATCGCGGTGAACTTATCGGTCTTGAGCGACGCCCCGCCGATCAGCCCGCCGTCCACGTTGACCTTGGCGAGCAGTTCCGCGGCGTTGCCGTCGTTCATCGATCCGCCGTACTGGATCGTGATCTCGTCTGCCGCTTTTTTCGAGTAGATCGCGGCGACCGTCTTGCGGATCACGCCGCAGGTCTCGTCCGCCTGCTCGGGCGTGGCGGTCAGCCCCGTTCCGATCGCCCAGACCGGCTCGTAGGCGATGATGACGTTCTTCAGCTGCTCCTCGGTGATCCCCGCGAGGTCGAGCTTGGTCTGCATCGCGACCACCTCGTCGGTGATCCCGGACAGCCGCTGTTCTTTCACTTCGCCGAGGCAGAGGATGACTTTCAGTCCGGCGGCGAGCGCCGCTTTGGTGCGGAGGTTGACCGTTTCGTCGGTCTCGCCGAAGTACTGACGCCGTTCGCTGTGCCCGATGATGACGTATTCCGCGCCGGCTTCCAGCAGCATATCCGCCGCGATCTCGCCCGTGAACGCGCCCTTTGCTTCAAAGTGGACGTTCTGCGCGCCGATCTTGATATTGGTCCCCTTTGCCGCTTCCGCCGCGACGGCGATATCCACGAACGGGACGCAAAGCACGATATCGCACTTGTCCTTGCCCTTGACCAGCGGCGCAAGTTCACGGATGAACGCGCCCGCCGCCGTCGGGGTCATATTCATTTTCCAGTTGCCGGCGATGACCGTTTTTCTCATTGTTCTATCCTAACCCTTTCTGTTCGGGAAAACCGCCGGACGGTATGCGTCCGGCGTTCTTCGTTCGTTTGATTATTTGTCCAGCAGGCAAGAGATGCCCGGAAGATCTTTGCCTTCGAGGAATTCAAGCGACGCGCCGCCGCCGGTCGAGATATGGGTGATCTTGTCGGCAAAACCGAGCTGCTCGCAAGCCGCCGCGGAGTCGCCGCCGCCCACGATGGTGATGGCGGAGGAGTTCGCCAGGGCTTTCGCCACGGCGATGGTGCCCTTGGCAAGGATCGGGTTCTCGAACACGCCCATCGGACCGTTCCAGACCACGGTCTTCGCGCCCATCACGGCGTCGGCGTAGAGCGCCGCCGTCTTGGGACCGATATCCAGACCCATCTTGTCCGCGGGGATGGCGTCGGAGTTGACGAACTCGACGTCGACTTTCGCGTCGATCGGATCGGGGAACTTGTCGGTGATGGTGGTGTCGATCGGGAGCAGGAGCTTCACGCCGTTCTTTTCGGCTTTCTCCATCATAGTGCGGCAGTAGTCGATCTTCTCGGTGTCGAGCAGCGAGGTGCCGACGCCGTAGCCCTTTGCGGCAAGGAAGGTGTACGCCATACCGCCGCCGATGATGAGCGTGTCGACCTTGCCCAGCAGGTTGTCGATGACGTTCAGTTTATCCGAGACTTTCGCGCCGCCGAGGATGGCGACGAACGGACGGGCGGGATCGGTCAGGGCTTTGCCCATCACCGAGATCTCTTTCTGGATCAGGTAGCCGCAGACGGCGGGGAGGTACTTCGCCACGCCGGCGGTGGAGGCGTGCGCACGGTGCACGGCGCCGAACGCGTCGGAAACGTACACGTCGGCAAGCGACGCCAGTTCCTTGACGAACGTATCGTCGTTCTTCTCTTCGCGGGGATCGAACCGGGTGTTCTCAAGCAGGATGACCTCGCCGTTCTTCAGGGCGGCGGACTTGGCCTTCGCGTCGGGGCCGATGGTGTCGGCGCAGAGCGCGACCTTCACGCCGAGCAGTTCGGTCAGCCGCGCCGCGACGGCGGACAGACTGTACTTGGGGTTGACCTCGCCCTTGGGTTTGCCCATGTGGGAGCAGAGGATGACTTTCGCGCCCTGACCCATCAGGTACTTGATGGTGGGAAGCGCCTCGACGATCCGCTTGTCCGAGGTGATGACCCCGTCCTTCTGCGGGACGTTGAAATCGCAGCGCACGAGCACGCGCTTGCCGGCGACGTCAATGTCTTCAACGGTTTTCTTGTTGTAGGTTGCCATGGTTCCATCTCCTTTTCGGATAATCTTTTCACTCGGGAAAACGCCGGGAGGATCCTCCCGGATCATTCCATAATAATATACCACATTCCTTTGACTTCGTCAAGGGGACGCCGCAAAATTGTGAAAAAAAAGACAAATTCGATACCTGCGAGGGAAAAAGCGGGGAAGACGGGGAGATTTCGGGCGGGGAGATTGATTTTTTTCGCACTTTGTGATACAATAAAAAAAGCAACGGTCGCCCCGCGCGGGGCGGAAAGGAGAATATATGAACGATCAATTCGATGAAAACAGCTCCCTGTCCTCCGAAAAGCAGTACGGCTTCGGCAGCAGAAAGTACACCCGGGTCGCTCCCGGCGAGGACGCCGGCGGGATCCCCGTCGTCAAATACAACCTGTACCTCGGCGGCACTCTGCTCTGGGGTTTCCTCGTCAACGCCCTGATCTGCTTCTTTACCCGGGGCGCCGATCTGATCGACTACGCCCTGCCCATCCTGGTCGGCTATCTTATCCTGGCGTTTATCGGGGTGCTGATGACCCGCTCGCACAGCGCGGTGGTCAGCTTCATCGGCTACAACTTCGTCGTGATCCCGCTCGGCTTCGTGCTGTCGCTCTATCTGTCCGAATTCGAGCCGCTGCTGGTCGCCACGGTCTTCCTGGAAACGGCGGCTGTGACGCTCACGATGATGCTGCTCTCGATCATCTTCCCGCGCCTGTTCCTTTCGATGGGACGCGCGCTCGGGATCACCTTGCTCGTCGTGATCGTCGTGGAACTGGTGATCTCGGTCATCATGCTCGCGACCGGGGCGTTCAATAACGACGTTTTCCTCGTGATCGACGGGATCGTCGTCGTGATCTTCTCGCTCTATATCGGCTACGACTGGGCGGTGGCGCAAAGACGGTATCGGTCGGTCGACGCCGCGGTGGATATGGCGTGCGCGCTCTACCTTGATATCATCAACCTGTTCATCCGTCTGCTCTCCATCGCGGGAAGGAGAAGCCGGAAGTGACCATCGATCCCGCGGCGTTTTCGGGGGAACTGTTCCGGGTCTTCCGGGAAAACGGTCTGGACGGTTATCTGACGGGGGAAAAAGCCGACGCGCTGACCGCCCTCGCTCTCGATCTTGTCGAAACCAACGAGCGTTTCAACCTGACCGCGCTCACCTCCCCGGAGGAGATCGTTTTGAAACACTTTGCCGACTGCGCGGCGCTGATCCCGCATCTGCCCGACACGGGCGAGGTCCTGGACGTCGGGTGCGGCGCGGGGTTCCCGTCGCTCGTGCTCGCGATCCTCTGTCCCGCGCTTTGTGTGACCGCGCTCGACGCGACCGAGAAAAAGGTGCGTTTCGTCCGCGACGCCGCCGAAAAACTGGGGCTTTCCAACCTGACCGCCGTCGCCGGACGGGCGGAGAGTTTGGCGCTGCCGGGCTCCTCCTGCCGCGAGCGGTTCGACGTGGTGACGGCGCGCGCCGTCGCGCCCCTGACCCTGCTCTCGGAACTCTGCCTGCCGTTTCTCTCCGTCGGCGGCGTCTTCCTGGCGATGAAAGGACAGGCGGCGGAGAGGGAAGCCGAGGAAGCCAAGCGCGCGATCCCGCAACTCGGCGGGGAACTCGTGAAGGTCGCGTCCCGCACGCTCTCGGACGGCGTATCCGACCCGATCCGCCACGCCGTGGTGGTGGTCGAAAAGAGGCGGAGCACCCCGCCGAACTTTCCCCGTCCCTACGCGCGGATGCTGAAAAAACCGTTATGATAAGATAAGATGAGAACGCCCCGCGGACTTGACAATCCGCGGGGTTTGTGCTATAATAAAAGGACCGATCGGAAGATCGGGAAAAACCACAAAGGAGATATTCAAATGAAAAGCAGAATTCTTGCACTCTTACTTTGCCTTGTGATGCTGGCGTCGGTTTGCCTGATGACGGCGTGCGGCAAAAAGAAAGAAGTCGAGATCACGGACGAAACGGAGCGCACCGAGGCGCTCGGCTCGTTCCTCAAGGGGATCGACGAGATCCGCAAGGGCGGTATGGTCGCCACCGGTTCGGTCAAGGGATACACGACCGAAAAGAAAGAGGACGGTTCGATCTCCCGCGACGATATCGACCTCACCCTCGCGCTGAACTATTTCAACCAGACGTTCGACGCGACGGCGTCCGGTACCACCAACGGTAAGGCCGGTACCTTCGAGGCGTTCTTCAACGGCACCGTGTTCGCGACGATCTCCACCGAGGGGAACGGGAAACCCGAATACGACGTGCAGTTCGTGTCCGATCTGATGGGGAAAGCCCCCCTCGCTCTGGACGCAGAGACCACCGCGCTCCTCGACCAGATCCTTGCCCTGATCGATCTGGACAAGGTCGCAGAGAACCTTGCCGCTTCGACCGACGGCATCCTCGTCGTCAAGAAGAAAGGTTCGGATTACGTCGTTTCGATGTCGTCCGACGCGTTCTTTGACGAGGCGATCCGGATCCTCAACATCGTGAAGAACTCCGGCGAGGGCACGGTCGGCGAACTGATCGACGCGCTGCTCGGCGAGGGGACCTCCGAGAAGATCATGACGGAACTCGGCGCGATCAGCGGCACCGACAAACTCGTCGACCTGCTTCCGAAACTCGAGGCGGCTCTCTCCGATCTCGGGATCAAAGTGGATGCCGCTTACGATCTTGCCGCCAAACTGTCGGTGGGCGAGGAAGCCACCGGCGCACAGTTCAAGCAGTTGCTCACCGGTATGCTCGGTCAGATGACCCTTGACGACGGGTTCGCGTTCGTCTACAACAAGATCTCGGAGATGATCGGCGCTATGTTCAGCTCCATGTTCAACTCCGCTTTCGGGGATGAAGACGAGGACGAGGCCGAAGTGGAAGTCGCTCCGATGCAGAGCCCCGAACCCGCAGGCGAACCTGCCGGCGAGGGCGAAGAGGAAGAGGAAGAAGAAGAGGAAAGCGGCGCGCCTACCTGGGCGTACATTTACGGTATGATCGAGGGCTTCGTCTCCGCGAAAGTGAACGACGCGTTCGGTATGATCTTCGGGTCCGAAAAGGATGAGACCACCGGGGCTCCCAAGCCGTTCGACGTCTCCGCCGAGGTCACGCCGATCATCGGTTACGCCGCGGCGCTCAAGACGGCGATCCAGTTCAGCGCGACCGTGACCTGCAACAAGAAACTCGTTCCGAAGAAGGCCGAGATCTCGCTGTCGGTCAACACGACCGATCTGCCCGCCGAAATGGAGATGGACGCCGCTGAACTGACGCTCACGATCAAAGCCGAGATCAAGAGCAGCGTGACCGTTGCTCCGTCCGCCGCGCTCCAGACGGCGATCAACGACGAGACCGCGAAGAAAGCGGCGGCTCCCGCCAACTGACGGCTGAAACCAAAACGCGATCACAGAACGCGCCCCCCGGCGGGCGCGTTCTTCTTTTTTCTCTTTTTCGCCCCGAAAAAACCGCGCGGGCGGTTGACAAGCCCCCGTGTTTCATTGTATAATTATTTGATCAAAACGAAAACCGACGCGGAGAGGGGATGACGGGTATGAAGATCTCGCTGGCTGGCGATCTCGGAAGCGGGAAGAGCACGGTCACCGATCTGTTGCTTAAGGCGACCGGCGCCGAGCGATACACGACGGGGAAGATCATGCGCGATCTCGCCGCCGCGCGCGGTATGACGATCGACCAGTTCAACCGGTCCATCGAGGGGAACCCCGAGGTCGACCGGCTGATCGACGACGGTCTTCGCGCCCTGTCCGACGACCCGCGCGACCTGGTGATCGACTCGCGGATGGCGTGGCACTTCACCCGCGGCACGTTCCGCGTCTATATGACCACCGAACCCGAGATCGCCGCCGCACGGATCATGGCGGCGGGACGAGAGGGCGAGAGTTTCCAAACGCTGGACGAGGCGGTCACCCGCATCGCCGCCCGACGCGCAAGCGAAAAGAAGCGGTATTTCGAGTTTTACGGCGTCGATATCACCGATCTCTTCAACTACGATCTCGTGATCGACACCTCCTACGCGACGCCCGAAGAGATCGCCGACGCGATCCTCTCGGCGCTTGAAAAATGGCAAAAAGATCCCGCGACCAAGGGGTGCCTCGTTTGCCCCCGACGGTTGCGATATCCCGACGATCCCCCCGACGAGACCGCGATCGCTCTCTGCGACCGGCTGATCGAAACGGGCGGGGAACTGCCGCGATCCGACGTCTTCTTCTTTGACGGCGGCTTTTACCTTGCGGGGGATCCCTCCGCGGCGCTTTCGGTCGCGTCCTACGACCTCCCGTTCGTCCCCTGTCGGCTGGTGAAGGGGCAGGTCGACCGCACCTATATCAGAATGGAGAATACCCTATGAATACTTTGAAACAGAAGACCGCCGGGAAACTCTCGGCTCTGGTCGCACAACTCTATCCGGGAGCCGCGCTCTCCCCGGACGACCTTGCGGGGATGCTCGAGTTTCCGCCCGACCCCGCGATGGGCGACCTTGCGCTCCCGTGCTTTAAACTGTCGCGCTCCCTGCACGCCTCCCCCGTCGCCATCGCCGACGCGCTCGCCCCGAAGATGGCGGGCGGCGAGATCGCGCGCGCCGAGGCGGTCAAGGGCTACCTCAACTTCTTTGTCGACGGCGCGGCGTTCTCCGCGCGCGTCCTCTCCGAGATCGCCGAAAAGGGCGACAAGTACGGCTCGCCCGAATGCGGGGCGGGTAAGACCGTCGTTCTCGACTATTCCTCCCCGAACGTCGCCAAACCCTTCCACATCGGGCATCTCGGCACCACCGTCATCGGTCACTCGCTGAAACTGTTGCATCAGTTCGCGGGTTACAACTGCATCGGGATCAACCACCTCGGAGACTGGGGCACCCAGTTCGGGAAAATGATCGTCGCCTACCGCAAGTGGGGAAGCCGCGAGGCGGTCGAGGAGGGCGAGTGCGACGAACTGGTGCGGCTCTACGTCCGCTTCCACGCCGAAGCCGAGAAGGACGAGACCTTGATCGATCAGGCGCGCGCCGAGACCAAAAAACTCGAACAGCACGATCCCGACAACCTCGCGCTCTGGAAATGGTTCATCGAGATCTCGCTCCGCGAGTATCAGAAGACCTACCGCCAACTCGGGATCACGTTCGACTCCTACAACGGCGAGAGTTTCTACACCGACAAGATGCCCGAGCAGGTCGAACTGCTGAAAAAGAAAGGACTGCTCACTCTCGACGACGGCGCGTCGGTCGTGCGGCTGGATCAATACAATATGCCCGTCTGCCTGATCCTGCGCAGCGACGGCACCACGCTCTACCCGACCCGCGACATCGCGGCGGCGGTCTATCGGGCGCGCACCTACCACTTCGATAAGTGCATCTACGTCACCAGCGCCGGGCAGTCGCTCCACTTCGCGCAATGGTTCAAGGTGGTCGAACTGATGGGCTACGACTGGTACGACAAACTGGTCCACGTCCCCTACGGCACGGTCAGCATCAACGGCGAGAAACTTGCCACAAGGACCGGCAACGTCGTCCTGCTGAAAGACCTGTTCAGCGAGGCGATCGAAAAGGTCAAAAAGATCAGCGCCGAAAAGAACGGCGGCACCCCTTGTTCGGACGAGATCGCGGAGGCGGTCGGGGTCGGCGCGGTGGTCTTCCACTACCTCTCGAACAACCGGATGCGCGATATCAACTTCATTCTGGAAGACGCGCTCTCCTTCGACGGCAACACGGGTCCCTACGCCCAGTACACCTACGCGCGTACCTGCTCGGTCCTGTCCAAGGCGGGCGACCGCGGCAACTTCACGGGCGGCGAGTTGAACGACGCCGAGATCCTGCTGGCGAAAACACTTTCGACTTTCCCCGACCGGGTGAGGGCGGCGCTCGACGGCTACGAACCGTCCGAGATCACGCGCTTCATCCTCGACCTCTGCGCCGCGTACAACCGCTTCTACCACGATTGCCCGATCGTCACGGCAGAAGACGAGCGCGAGAAGAACAACCGGGTCGCCCTGACCGCGGCGGTCAATACCGTGCTCGGCCGCGCCCTGTCGCTCATCTGCCTCAAAACGCCCGAAAAGATTTGAACCGATAACGGAGGAATAAAAGTATGTCCGGACACAGCAAATGGAACAACATCAAGCATAAGAAAGAGAAATCCGACGCCGCGAAGGGCAAGATCTTCACCAAGATCGGCAAAGAGATGGCGATCGCTATCCGCGCGGGCGGGGCGGACCCCTCGACCAACAGCAAACTGCGCGAACTGATCGCGAAGGCAAAGGCGAACAACGTCCCCAACGACAACATCGACCGCGTCATCAAGAAGTTCTCGGGCGACAACAACATCGCGTTCGAGGAGATCATCTACGAGGGCTACGGTCCCGCGGGCGTCGCCGTCATCATCAAGACCGCGACCGACAACCGCAACCGCACCGCCGGGAATATCCGCTCCTACTTCTCCAAGTTCGGCGGCAACCTCGGACAGAACGGCTGCGTCTCCTACCTCTTCGAGGAAAAGGGCGTGATCGTCATCCTCGACGAGGACGGCGAGATCGACGAGGACAAGCTGATGGAATGCGCGCTGGAAGCCGGCGCCTCCGATCTGCAGTCCGGCGAGGGCGTGTTCGAGATCTTCACCGAGCCCGACGACGTCGAGGCGGTGCGCGACGCGCTGACCGCCGCCGGCTACACGCTCGACTCCGCCGAGCGCTCGATGGTGCCGAATAACACCGTCGCGCTGTCAAACGACGAGGATATCCGGCATATGGAACTCCTGCTCGAAAAACTCGACGAGGACGACGACGTGTCGGACGTTTACCACAACTGGGAAAACGACGACTGACGACGCGCAGATTTCAGCGCAGACCGGAAACGAGAGGATCGTTGATGATCCGTTCAAGCGTTCTGCTCTGTACGAACTCTTTGCATAGCAAAGCGCAAGTAAGGAGAAACCCGTTCGCAAAACGCGAACGGGTTTCTCCTTTTTGTTCTGGAAATGATCATTTTTGTTTCAGCGTTTCCATAAACGCTTTTTTGTTATCCTGCGCCGTGGTGGTCGGTCTGCCGAGATCGTCGCGGGCGCCGATGGCGCACTTGACCTCGATAAACGCCAGTTCGTTTTTGTTTTTCGCCCGTTTCAGCGCCTCGTCCAGATCCTCAAAGCAAGCGACGCCGGTCACGTTTTCGTAACCGCATCCCTCTGCCACCTTGACAAGGTCGACGCTCCCCATCACCGTCGGCTGACCGCCGACCGTTTCGTGCGATGCGTTGTTGATGACGATATGGACCAGGTTTTTCGGCTTGTTCGCGGCGATGACCGCCATGGCGCCCATGTGCATCAGCGCCGCGCCGTCGCCGTCGATCACCCAGACCTTTTCATCGGGCTTTTGCAGCGCAACGGCAAGTGCGATGCTGGAGGAATGACCCATCGAGCCAACGGTCAGGAAATCGTGTCCGTGACCCTGCCGGTTCGCCTCTCTGATCTCGAACAGTTCCCGCGACGCTTTTCCGGTCGTTGAAACGATCGTATCGTCCCCCGAAACGTCGACGACGTGTTTGATAATCTCCTCCCGGAGCATCCGGTTGCCGTTCTTGTATTCGACCTTTTGTTCAAAACTCAGCGCGCCTTTCCGGACGACGTACGCCACCTGTTTCCCGCTTTGCAGAAGAGCGTCGAACTCTTTCTGCTTTTCCGCGACTTCCTTGAACGTCGTCTCTTGCGACAGGATCATATAGCGGATATCCATCGCGTCAAGGAGTTCGCAGGTGACCTCTCCCTGATAGATATGCTGCGGCTCGTCGTGAACGCCGGGTTCGCCCCTCCATCCGATCACGAAGATGCACGGGATACCGTAGACTTTTTCATTCAGTAGAGACGCGACGGGATTGATCACGTTCCCCTCGCCGCTGTTCTGCATATAGACCACGGGGACCTTGCCGGTCGCAAGATGGTATCCCGCCGCCAGTCCGACGGCGTTCCCCTCGTTTGCGGCAATGATATGGTTGGTCCCGTTCACGCCGTAATGAAAAACCAGATAATTGCACAGCGCTTTCAGCTGGCTGTCGGGCACGCCCGCGAAAAAGTCGGCGTTCAGCGCGCTGACGAATTCTTCAACTCTCATTTCAGTTGTATTTTCTGTAATCCGGG
Organism: uncultured Clostridia bacterium; assembly: GCA_946404035.1. GTDB lineage: Bacteria > Bacillota > Clostridia > Oscillospirales > CAG-272 > UBA1740. The sequence continues at coordinate 11,599 of CAMJCC010000054.1, forward strand.
TCGATCTGCTCCAGTTCTTTTTGCGTGTCGATCTCGACGATCTGTTCGCGCCGGATCCCGTGAACGGTCAGGTCGATGTTCGCGAGGTTTTCGTTGACCACGTCGTCCCAGAACAGGTTTTCGTAGGTGCCGGGGTGCCGGTACTTTTCCTCGATCGCGTCGGCGACCCGCTTGACGTCGTCCTTTTTGAAGTACGCGACGCCGCACATATTGTAGCAGTCGTCGCCGTATTTCCCGATCCGGACGATCCTGCCGTCCTTATCCTGCTCCAGGACCCAGTCGTCGCTGTGTCCCCCGATCATGATCCCGTAGTAGCAGGAATGGTCGAGGTCGGCTGAAAAGATGGACGGGTCGGAAACGTACAGATCCGCTTCGCAGAAGAAGCAGTCCTCGTTGCCCATCACCGGGATGGCGGCGCGGATGGAGGAGATATTGTTGACGGTCTGGTATTCCTTGTTTTCGATCAGCGACAGGTGCTCGTATTTCTCCGGCAGGAACGCGAACTGTTCGCTCTTGTAGCCGACGATCACGTAGATGTGCTTGACGCCGCGCATCTCGAGCCCCTCGATCACGGTCTCGATCATCGATCTGCCGTGTACCTTGACCAGCGGCTTCGGGATCTTGTCGGTCAGGGGAGCCATCCGGGATCCCATTCCGGCTGCCATCAGGATCGCAATTTCATTCGTCATTTCTGTTTTTCTTCCTTATAGTTCGTGGATAAGCGTGATGATCTGTT
>CAMJCC010000055.1 GCA_946404035.1 uncultured Clostridia bacterium
CCGGGGCTTCGGAACCGAGGCGATCCGCGCCACGCTGAAATACGTCAAGGAAGCGATGGGGCTGAAACGCGTCTGTTTGAAGGTGTACCCCGACAACCCGCGCGCCATTCACGTGTATCACGCGTGCGGCTTTACCGAGTACGACCGGAACGAGCGCGACGTGTTTATGGAGATCTTTCTCTGACCCGGCGTAAAAAAGCGGGGAGGGCGAATTGCCCTCCCCGCTTTTCGTTATCCCCGCTCCTTTTCGGGCGAGACGAGCAGATCCGACAGGCGGTGGGAGTAGAAGAAATCGTGGACCATCGTGTCGTATTCGTGCCAGAACGGGAGCGTCCGGCAACGGTCGCGGCGCGGGCACTGTCCGGCGTCGGCGGCAAGACACGCGATCGGGGCGAGCGAGCCCTCGGTCAGCTCGATGATCTCGCCGACGGTGTAGTCCTGCGGACGGCGGCAGAGCCGATAGCCCCCGCCCTTTCCGCTGGAGCCGCGGATCAGTTTTCCGCGTACCAGGTCCTTGACGATGAATTCAAGATACTTTTTGGAGATCTCCTGCCGCTCCGCGATCTCTTTCAGCGGGACGAACCCCTCGTCCGCCCGCTCGGCAAGATCCAGCATCACGCGCAGGGCGTAGCGCCCCTTGGTCGAGATCATACGCTTTTCCCTCCCGGAACTCGTTTGATACGCCTATTATAGCACGGGGTAAATGAAAATACAAGCGCGGCGGATAAATTCGCGCTAAAAATTTTTATTTACCTATTGACAAGGTAGGCAATTGGAGATATAATAGGCGAGGAGAAAAAACAAGGGGAGCAAAGCGATGTTTATTTACGCGGACAACGCCGCGACGACCAAGATGAGCCGCGCGGCGATCGAGGCGATGACGCCGTACCTGACCGAGGTTTACGGGAACCCGTCGTCGCTCTACGCGCTCGGGCAACGGGCGAAGGACGGGCTGGAGGACGCGCGCGAGAGGATCGCGCGCCTGATCGGGGCGGAGCCGAGAGAGATCCTGTTCACGTCGGGCGGGTCGGAGGCGGATAACCAGGCGATCCTGTCCGCCACGGCGATCGGGGCGAAGACGGGGCGGCGGCATATCGTGTCGGATACGATCGAGCACCACGCGGTCCTGCACACGCTGAAGAAGCTGGAGCGCGAGGGGTTTGAAGTGACGCTGGTCCCGGTCACGCCGGAGGGGCTGGTGGAGCCGGAGGCGGTGGAACAGGCGATCCGCCCCGACACCTGCCTGGTGACGGTGATGACGGCGAACAACGAGATCGGGACCATCCAGCCGGTCGAGCGGATCGGGGAGATCTGTCGGGCGCGCGGGGTGTTGTTCCATACCGACGCGGTGCAGGCGGTCGGGCATCTCCCGCTCGACGTCCGCAAACTCAACGCGGATATGCTCTCGGCGTCGGCGCACAAGTTCCACGGACCGAAAGGGGTCGGGTTCCTCTGGGCGCGGCGCGGGGTCGCGCTGACATCCCTGATCGAGGGCGGCGCGCAGGAGCGCGGGAAACGCGCGGGGACCGAGAACGTGGCGGGGATCGTCGCAACGGCGGCGGCGCTGGAAGAGGCGGTCGAGGGGATCGACGCCGTGACGAAGCGGCTTACGCCTCTGCGCGACCGGTTGATCGCGGGGCTTTCGAAGATCCCGCACGCGGCGCTGAACGGGGACCCGGTGCGCCGGGCGCCGTCCAACGTGAATTTCTGTTTTGAGGGGATCGAGGGGGAAGCCCTCCTGCTCCTGCTTGACGACCGGGGGATCGCCGCTTCGTCGGGGTCCGCCTGCACGTCCGGGTCGCTGGATCCCAGCCACGTGCTGCTCGCCATCGGGAGGCCGCACGGCGTGGCGCACGGGTCGCTCCGGCTCTCGCTCGGAGAGGACGCGACGGAGGAGCAGGTCGATTACATGATCCGAACGGTCGGGGAAGTGGTTGCGTATCTCAGGGGGTTTTCGCCGGTTTGGCGGGATCTTGTCGAGGGAAAGGCAGAGTTTGTTCTGTAAGGAGGAGAAACAATGGCACTGTACAGCGAAAAGGTGATGGATCATTTCCGCAATCCGCGCAACGTGGGCGTGATCGAGGACGCCGACGGCGTGGGCGAGGTCGGGAACGCCAAGTGCGGGGATATTATGAAGATCTATCTGAAGATCGAAAACGGGATCGTCGAGGACGTGAAGTTCGAGACCTTCGGGTGCGCGAGCGCCGTCGCGTCCAGTTCGATGGCGACCGAACTGATCAAGGGGAAGCCGGTCTCGGAGGCGCTGAAACTGACCAATCAGGCGGTCGCGGAGGCGCTCGACGGGTTGCCCGCGTATAAAATGCACTGCTCGGTCCTCGCCGAGGAGGCGATCAGAAACGCGCTCGAGGACTACTATAAAAAGCATCCGGAAGAGAAAAAGGACTGACGGCGGGGGCTTTTCCCGCTTTCTTGGAAGAAAGCGGGGCAAAGAACTTCAAAAAAGAGTAGTATGCAAAACGGCGTCGCGACGCCGTTTTGCGGTTCTATAGCCGCGACCGCGCAAGGCGTGTTTGCTTGCGGAAAACAGAACGCCGGACGGCGGGGCTCGCCGGGCGGCAATCCACGCGACCGAAGGGCGCGTTTCACGCGAGCGCAGATCGCAATTCACGGCGCCGCTTTTGCGGCGCCTTTTTTCCTGAAATCCGGGCGGCGACCGTTGACAGTTCCCCGCGTTTCGGGTATAATAAAGAGGAAAACGACGGAAAGGGTGATCGGTATGACGGGAGAGTTCCGGGAGAAAGCAAATCTGCTGGACGAGGCGGCGATGGATCGCGCGATCACGCGGTTGAGCCACGAGATCCTCGAAAAGAACAACGGCGCCGAAAACGTCGTGCTGGTCGGCATTCGCCGCCGCGGCTACCCGCTTGCCCTGCGCATCGCGGGGAAGATCAAGACCATCGAGGGCGTCGACGTCCCGGTCGGGGCGATGGATATCACGTTCTACCGCGACGACCTCTCCAAAAAGAACGATCAGCCGGTCGTGTCGGAGACCGATGTGCCGTTCGACGTGAACGGCAAGACCGTCGTGCTGGTCGACGACGTGATCTTTACCGGGCGGACCGTGCGCGCGGCGATCGACGGACTGTTCGATCTCGGACGGCCGGGCGCGGTGCGGCTGGCGGTCATGATCGACCGCGGACTGCGCGAATTGCCGTTCCGCCCCGATTTCGTCGGCAAGAATATCCCGACCTCGCACGCCGAGATGATCCGCGTCCGCGTTAAGGAGTACGACGGCGAGGACTCGGTCGCGATCCTGCAACGGGTAAACGAGGGGAATGACCAATGAACGATCAGTATAACGATAATCAGCAGCAGGGCGAGCCCGAACGGGTGTTTATCCCGTACCAAGAGGCCCGCGCCGCCGGACCGCGCCCCGGCGGGGGTTCGGATACCACGGCGCTGATCTTCTCGATCCTCTCGCTCCTCCTCTCTTCGTGCCTCGCGCCGATCGCGGTCGTTCTGTCGGTGTTTTCGTTCCGCTTTCTGAAGAAATACCGCGAGGCGGGCGGCGAGTGGAGAGGGATCTCGGTCGCCGCGGCGCTGCTCGGCGGGTTGGGCATCCTTTTCGCCGTGCTCTCCGTGATCCTGATCGTGGTGGCGTTCGTCACTAAAGACCCCAATTCTATATACGGGTTTCTATACCAGTTAGAGGTCTAGGCGACGACGGATGCGGCACAGACCGGAAAACGAATGGGCGGTCGACGTTAGCAAGCGCCTGTTGCCTCTGTTAAAATTCATCATTCCTTTGAACGCATAGTAAGGTTGAAAACCGTCCGCAACTGCGGACGGTTTTCTCCGTTTGTTTCAATTCGTTTTCCTCTTCCCGCTCTCTCCCGCTCGCAGTATTGATATACAGCTTCGGGTCGAGAACGGGAATTCTGCACTCGCCTGCGCCGCCGCCGGAAAGCGCGCTGGCGCGGGTGGAGAAGACGCCGCCGGAGGGCGCGCTTGCGCGCGCCGCGACAGAAAAAGCGCCGGAGAGATCCGGCGCTTTTCGTTTGTTTTTTGAGGGAAACACCTCATCCGGCGCTACGCGCCACCTTATCCTGTCGCCGTCAAAGCCCGTTTGCGCGTCGCTCGCCGGCTCGCTTATTCAAACGGGTTCTTTGGGCGACACCACTTCACGAAAATGCCCCACCGGGGCGTTTTCGCTCGCTAACCCTCAAGGGGAAGACTTGGAAACGGCGAGTTTCAGACGCGGGGGTTGCGGCGGCGGATATACTCGAACAGGACGAAGATGACCTGGATGGGGACGCCGAGGAGGAAAACGGGCCAGATGTTCTCCCCCGCCGTCGCGAGGAAGTGGAGATAGACGCTGGTCAGAATGGACCACATATCCAGTGAGATCAGGATGGCGGTGGTGATGCCGTTCCACCAGCGGCGCGAGAACATCGAGGCAAACGAGAGCGACGCTGGCGCCGCCCAGATATACGCCAGCCAGACCGCCTCGTTGTGGAACACGCGGTTGTAGACGAAGATGATGGTCGCGACCGCGTAGCAGAAGGTCGCGAGCAGGAACACGATCGCCATCCGGGGCCCGAGCCCCTCGGACCGCTTTTTGCCGATGGTCGGCGCGTCCTCGTGGCGGTGGATCAGCCAGTCGAACTCCACGCCGTAGATCTCGCAGACCCGGAGCAGGACGCTGATGTCCGGAAGACTGTCCCCCACCTCCCAACGGGAGATCGCCTTGTCGGAGTAGTTCAGCGCCTTTGCCAGCTCCTGCTGCGTCATCTTGTTGGTTTTGCGGAGCAGGATCAGATTGTTGACGATGTTTTTACGGATATCTTCCATAGCAATTCCTATTATACAGGAACTCCCCGCAAAATGCAAGAGGGGGACGTTTGATTTCCGAACAATTCTATTTAAAATAGAGTGGGCAAAAACAGGACGTCTAGGTAGAATAGAGTTTGAGAATTTTTAATCGCGGCGGGCTCTTGACATTCGTCGCCCGGTCGGATATACTCATCAGCGGATGAAGCCGCACCGAGGACCGACCGAAAGGAGGGCGAACCGAATGACGCCTTTACAATGGATACTTGTCGTATTGATCGCAGCGGAACTGATTTCGGTTTTGCTGTACTTTCCGCATATTATGTGGTGGTTTGAGAGCCGCCGTCCGCAGGAACACCCGAGGGCGAAGAGAAAGAGACGCTTCGCGCTCCTGATCCCGGCGCGGGACGAGAGCCGCGCGATCGCGCCCCTGCTCGACAGCGTGAAGCGGCAGACCTACCCCGCCGACCTGATCGACGTGCACGTGATCGTGAAGGATCCCGACGATCCGACCATCGCGATGGTGCGCGAGACGCTCCCCGACGCGGTGGTGCAGGTGGTCCCGAACCAGAAACGCAAAGCCGATGCGATGGACGCCTGCATGCAAATGATCCTTTCCACGGGGAGCGCGCCCGACGCGTACCTGATCGTGGACGCCGACTGTCTGCTTGCCGCCAACTACGTCGAAGAGATGAACAACGCGATGGAGACCGGCGCCGACGTCATCATTCCGCGGAAACTCATCAAGAACTGGCTTTCCGATAAAAAGGAATACCGCACGCTCTACGCGAACTGCAGCGCGATGACCTATATCGGCGTCGACGATATGGGCAACAAGAGCAAGTCCAAGCGCGGCTACCCGCTCGCCCTCTGCGGGCAGGGGATGCTGATCGGCGCGCGGGTGATCGACAAACTGGGCGGTTATCCGTTCCGCAGTCTGACCGAGGATTACGAGCTTGCGGTCGAGTGTATGCGCCACGGGTACAAACAGCTTTACTACGAATACGCCGAGATCTACTCCGAAGAGCCGCTGACGCGGCACGAATACAACAAACGCCGGATCCGCTGGCTCAAAGGGTTCGCGCAGTTCAACAAGACCTACGGCGGCGAGGTCCGCGAGATGACCTACGGACACGGCAGACCCGACCCCGGCAAGCTGCACTTCCTCTACGACCTCTATCCGGTCTACGGGATGCTGGGCGCGGACGGGATCGGCTTCGCCGCGTGTATCATCCTTGCTCTGGTCCGCCTGATCGCGGGGCTGGGCGGGGTGGCGTCGGCGCTGATCTGGTCGCTGTTGCCTGTCGGGATCGCGTACGTCGAACTGTTCGTCTTCGGCGCGGCGCAACTGCTGGTCAGCCGGGGCGTCAACCGCATGACGCGGCGGGAAAGGATCAAGTTCCTGTTCCTGTTCCCGTTCGTTTCGATCGAGTACGCCTGGATCTTTATCATGGCGTTCACCACCACGGTCCGCGCCGACGATTGGGCGCCGGTCGCCCGGATGTCGATCAACAGTGAAGAGGTGTCGAGCGAGGCGATCCGCGAGGAGCAGGAGAGGGAGGCGTCCGCGTGACGCGCGCCGAACTGATCCGCCTGGAAAAAGAGCACGAACAGGCGCGCGACTTTTCGGCGCACGTTTGCCCGCCCTGCGACGGGAAGTCCATCCTCCCGGTGTCGGACGACTACGATTATCTCCGCCGCGGGTTTTTCAAGCGGCTGGCGTCGTTCTTTGCCGTCGCGGCGTTCCGCTTCGTCGGGCTGTTCATCGGGGGCTACTGCCGCCTGAAAGTAGAGGGGAAAAAGAACCTCCGGGGCGTTCGGGGCGCGATCTTGACCTCGAACCATATCAACAATATCGACTGCGTTCTGATCCGGCGCGCCGTCGGGCGCCGGAAACTGAAGATCACGGTCGCCGAGTTCAATAACAGACGGGGCGCTTTCGGCGGACTGCTCCGCTCCGCGGGGACGGTCCCGATCGGAAAGACCCTGCCCGCGATGCGGCATCTGAACGCCGCGATCACCGAATTCGTCCGGAACGACACGCTGGTCTTGTTCTATCCCGAGGGGTCGCTCTGGTGGTGCTACGAGAAACCGCGGCCGCTGATCGAGGGGGCGTTTTTATCCGCCGCGAAGAACGGCGTTCCCGTGGTCCCCGCGTTCTTCACGTTCCGCGTCCGCGGGACGCGGCGCGACGGCACGCCGAAGAAGTCCTTTACGCTCCATATCGGGGAACCGATCGTGCCGGACCCGACCGCCCCTTTGCGCGACGAGGCGAAACGGCTGGCGCAGCTGACGTGGGAATTCAACGTGAAGACCTACGAAGCGGCGTACGGGAAACCGGTGGAATACGAATGAGCGCCCGCGCGTGACGCGAGGCGCAGTGAATTGTGTCCTGCGGACGCGTGAATTGCTCCCTGCGGACGCGTGAATTGCCGCCCGGCGAAAAATCGCCGGGCGGCGTGTTATTATTCCAAAAGCAAAGGGAAGCGCTGCAGTCGGGCTGACCGCCCGCTGCTATGCTTGTTCGACCAGCGCGGTGAAAGCGGAGAGATTTTGTTCGGCGGAGCAGACGAGGGCGAACTGGTTGCGGGCGCGGGCGAGGTTATGAGCGGGGTAGCGCGTGCGGAAATAGACGTCGCCCGCGAGGTAATCGGTCAGAAACCGCATCCCGCACTCCAGCGTGATGAGCTTGACCGAAAAGGGCAGCAATTCGCGTTCGCGCGGCGTCAGTTTCTCCCCGAACTCCTCGAGGAACCCGCGCGTGAACGCGGCGACGTTCTCGGTTTTGAAAAAGACGCGGTCAAGGTCGGTCTCGTCCTCCGACGCCGACGCGGCGCCCGCGCGGAGCGCGTCGCCGTAATCGAAGAGCAGGGACCCCGGCATCACCGTGTCCAGATCGATCAGGGCGATACAGTCGCCGGTCGCCTTGTCAAAGAGAAAGTTGTTCAGCTTCGTGTCGTTGTGCGTTACGCGCAGCGGCACGTCGCCCGCCGCCATCGCGTCGACGATCACGCCGCAGTCCGCCTCGCGCGCCAGAACGAACGCGATCTCGTCCGAAACCGAAGCGGCTCGCCCGAACGGGTCGGCTTCGACCGTCGAAAGGAACGTCTCAAACCGCGCGCGGGTGTCGTGGAAACCGGGGATCACTTCGTGGAGCGTGTCCGCCGGGAAATCGGAGAGCCGTCGGACGAACCGCCCGTAGACCCCCGCCGCCCGGTACAGCGCGTCGGGTCCGGCGACGTCAAACGAAACGGCGTCCGGGATCAGCCGGGTCAGCCGGTAGTATTCGCCGTCAAGGAGAACGTAGGGGAGACCGGTCTCTCTGTCCGGGATCAGCGTCAGGGTCCCGCGCAGGGGATCCTCGCCGTCGCAAACGATCCTCTTTTGCAGATGGCGCGTCACCGCCGCCACGTTCTCCATCACGGCGCGCGGATCGGGGAAGACCGCGCGGTTCACGCACTGGAGCACGGTCGGGGGAACGGTCCCTGCAAGATAGGTCGCGTGGACGTTCCCGTTCCCGAACGGAGAGAGCGGGGGGCGGTCGTCAAAATCGACGGCAAAACGGGACAAAACCGCCCGCAGCGCGTCGAGATCAGGCACGGTATTTCCCCTCTGCGGTCATCTTGGCGATGGCGGCGCGGAGCGACGCCGCGTCCTCCCGATAGGTGACCCCGTACCACTTCTCCGGGGTCTCAAGGACGCGCACCGAGAGAGAGCCGTCGCGGATCGCGCCGTCGACCACGCCGGGGAGGTACAGCTCGTCCTTCAGCGGGTCCTTCATTGCGGGGAGGAACGCCCGGAGATCGGCGTCCAGCCGGGCGGTGAAATCGGAGCGGAAGCCCCACATATTCATCGAAACGACGGTATCCAGCGGGACGCCGCTGTTTTTGTCGATGCCGCAACGCTCCTCGATCCCCGTGAGAACGCCGTTTTCGATCGTGCAGATCCCGCGGTTGACCGTCCCGGTCTCCGAGAGCGTGTTGCCCAGCCGGTAGCCGACCATACACGCGGAGAGGTCGGGCGAGGAAAGGGCGTCCGCCAGCGCGCGGTAGGAGCCGCCGCCGTAAAAATCGTCCGAGTTGACGACGCCGAACGGCACGTCAAGATACTCCCGCGCGCACCAGACGGCGTGCGCCGTCCCGAGCGGTCGGGTGCGGTCGTCGGGGACCGAAAAGCCCGCCGGGATCAGATCGTTTTCCTGCAGGGCGTAGCGCACGTCGAGCAGTTTTTCGATGCGGCGTCCGACGGTCTTTTGGAAATCCGAGAGCATCGAGCGACGCAGAACGATCACCGCCCGCGCGAACCCCGCCTTTGCGGCGTCGGCGACCGAGTAATCGAGGATGGTCTCACCGTTCGGCCCGAACGGTTCGATCTGTTTCAGCCCTCCGAAGCGGCTGCCCATGCCCGCCGCCATCACAAGAAGCGCGATCTTTTTCGTCATAACTACCTCGTCGGGGCGTACGTTTCGGATCGGCTCCCGCGCCCCCTCTGCACAGTATAGCGCATTTTCCCCCGCTTGTCAATCCGCATACCCGAAACGGCGCCGCGCCCCGCGATATCCTTTGTTGCAGAATATGTCCTTTCTTGCAATTCAAAGCCGAAAAAACCACGCCCGCGCGGGAAAGCGGGTGGGCGCACGTATTGACAAGCGCCGTGCGCGTGGTATATAATAGGGGCGGGTCCGCGGCAGAGCGATCGGCCCGAAAAGATATTCGGACGGGTGCCGAGCCCCGGCGTTCCCATTCCTTTTCGCGCGACAGTTTTATCCATCACGATCAAACAGAAAGGAACCGAAACAATGAAAAAACTCATCGCATTCCTCCTTCTTCTGGTGATGACCGTGTCGGTGTTCGCGTCCTGCGGCAAGAGTAAGACCGCGGCGACAGCCGACAGCGGGACGGCGACGCGCCCCGCCACTACCACGGACAAGAACGTTGAGATCGCGAAAGAGGTCACGGCTCTTCCCGCCGAGGCGCGGAAGATCAAGATCGAGCTCAGCGATTTCGGCAACGCGGAGAAAGACAGCAAGAACGACGTCTACCTTGCGGGTCCGGACGAGGACGAGTTCGACAACGCGTCCACCATCGAGCAGATGGTCTACCGCCGCAACAAGAGCGCGAACGAACTGCTCGGAACGACGGTCGAGTACGTTTACTGGGCCGACCTCGGCTGGAGCCAGCAGGCGGGCAGGATCAAGACGCTGACGCAGACCGATACGGACGACGCCCCCGATCTGTTCGTCAATATGATCTACGACCTCAACAACGCGACCATGAACAGCTGCTTCAAGGATCTTTGGTCGATCCCCGGCTCGTACTTCGATTTCAACGCGGAAGGCTGGATGACGGACTGGATGACCAGTATGTCGTTCACCGGCGACCGCGCCTACATCCTGGCGGGCGACTACTTCGTGGACGTTCTCCGCGCGTTCGGCGTCCTGCCGTTCAACACGACGCTGATGGACGCGAACGGCGCGAAACTGGCGTCGGCGCTCTTCGGCGAGGCGCTTGCCGATACCGAGACCATGTCGCAGCGTTTCTTCGACTACGTCGAGGCGGGTTCCTGGACCTGGGACGCGCTCGGGAAACTCTCGGCGGCGGTCTGGGAGGATAAGGGCAACGACAATCAGACCACGTTCGACGACGTCGTCGGGATCCTCGGGGACGCGAACTCCGGTATGGCGACCTCGATCTACCTCTACTCCTGCGGCGAACCGCTGTTCGAGACCAAGCCCCTCTCCAAAGAGGGCGACAAGAACAACGGCAAAAACTGGGTCTTCTACGCCGAAGACGCAACTGCGCTGGGCGCCATCTTCGACGCCGTTTCGGGCGTGTTCCGGGGCGACGGCGCTTTCGCCGACAACAGATCGGACGCCACGTCGTATCACTGGCCCAAGTTCGCCTCCGGCGAGGCGCTGTTCGCGGGCACGTGCGTGATCGGCGCGCTGGAGAGCGATACGTTCAAGCAGATGACCGACCTGTACTCGGTCGTTCCGCTGCCGAAAGTGAACGCGAACAAGAACTACAACACCATCATCCACAACATCGGCGACGCCGGCGCGATCAACGTCAATCTGGGACCGGACAAGACGAAGGCGCTCTCGGCGTTCCTGCAGTACTGCACCGAAAAATCGGGCGAGATCCGCGAAGAGTTCCTCGAGATCGTGACCAAGTACAAGACCACGGTCTACAATCAGGGGACCGACCGGATGCTGGATATGATCTACGACAGCGTCATCAACGGCCGCGACAAAGCGATCGAGGACCTGATGCGCGACGTCGACAAGAACAGCCAGTGGCACGTCATCATGCGGAACGGCGGTCTGACCCCGAACTCCGCCGACCTCGCGTCGAACTACGCGACGATGAGATCCGCCAAGCAGACCTACCTGGACGAGAAAATGGCGATCTGGTACACGCTGCCGAAGGTGGAAGACAACGCGGAATAAGTTTTCAAAACAGAACGGCGACCTCGCCCGACCGGGCGGGGCCGCCGCCTTTTTTTTGCGTTCGCGGCGTTTGCGCCCGCCGCCGCGGGCGGCGTTTTGTGAAATTGAACAATTATTCGCGGTCGTTTTCGGGGGAAACGCCGATTTTTCTTTTTTTGGAACTCTCCTCTTGCAAAAGCGGAGTAAATCATATATAATATATATGCCAAAAAGCATATACCGATATGCAAAAAGCACATACCCAAATTCAACATGGAGGAATACTATGAGAAGGTTCACAGTACTGATCGCCCTGCTTCTGTGCCTCGTCTTCCTCGTCGCGTCGTTCACGGCGTGCGGACCCAAGAAGAGCAAGAAGTCGACCGAAGCACCGGCGAACAACAACACCACCGCCGTCACCACGACCGATAAGTGGATCGACCTCGGGCCCGAGGTCAAGGCGTTTGCCGCGGAGGACCGCAGCTTCAAGGTCAAGATGAGCGCGTTCACGAACGATGAGAAGACCTCGAAGAACCAGCTGTATCTTGCCGGGCCGGACGAAGAGACCATCAACAAGGGGGAGAACATCTCCGCGATCGAGCAGATGGTCTACGAGCGCAACAAGAAAGCCAACGAGGTCCTCGGTACTTCCGTCGAGTACGAGTACTGGAGCGAGTACGGCTGGGGCAGTCAGGCGAAACAGATCAACAACCTGATCCAGTCCGAAACAGAAGACGCGCCCGACGTGTTCGTCTTCATGCTCTACGACCTGAACAAGGCGATGCTGACCGTCAACGCGTTCAAGGACATCTGGACCATCCCCGGCTCGTACTTTGATTTCAAAGCCGACGGCTGGATGACCGAGTGGATGGAGAGTTTGTCTTTCACCGGCGACCGCGCCTACATCCTCGGCAGCGACTACTTCATCGACATCTTCCGTAACATGGGCGTCGTTCCCTTCAACGCGACGCTGATGAACGAGACCGCGTCGAAACTGGCTCCCGCCCTCTTCGGCGAGG
>CAMJCC010000056.1 GCA_946404035.1 uncultured Clostridia bacterium
CCGCCGGGTTCGGTCGTGCCGGAGCCGCCGCCCGAGGAGCCGCCGCCCTGCGGACGGCCATCGATCTTGGTGTGCGCCGCGTCGACGGTGGGCAGGGTCACGGTGTAGGGCGTGGTGAACGCGGTACATTCGATGGTGCCGCTGCTGCTGCCGTCCGCCGCCGCCGCGGAGCCGGACAGTTTCAGGCAGGCGCCGGTGGCGCGGTCGATGCAGATCTCGATCGACGCGGAGGCGCCGGTCACGTTCGCCGAAACAGTATATTTGTCGCAGGCGCGCCCCGCCACGGTAGCGGTGGACTTGGCGGTGGTCATCCCGGGAACGGCTGCCGCGTACGCGCGGTAAGCGCCGAGGTAGCCGCCGAGAACGGCGAAGTAGCCGTCAGCCATCGCGTCCGCCTGCGCTTTGGTAAAGGCGGCGCCGTAGTTGATCACGCTCTTGGTGAAGACGCCGTCCTCTTTCTCGTAAACGGTGAGCGAGTTCTCGCCGTGTTCGAGATAGATCTCGTCCTCCTGGGTCTTAAAGTAGTAGACGTTGCCGCTGGCGGCGTAGATCACGTCGTACTCCTCGACCGAGCCGTCCTCGGTCGACGTGATATGGAGTTTGACGAAAAGGCCGCTTTCCGTGCGGAGGGCGTCCAACTTTTGCGTGATCAGGTCCACGTTGTAGTCGGAGCCGATGCCGGAGGCGATCTCGTCGCCGTTGCCGTCGTCGTCCTTGTCGTTGCCGCAGGACGTCAGGGTCAGCGCTGCGACGAGCAGCAGTGCCAAAAGGAGTATAAACAGGGGCAATCTGCGTTTCATTCGGGTTTCCTCTCTTTCAATAATTCATTTATTTGAATGGAAACAGAGTAACTACCATTTACCAGTATAGCACGCTCGCGCGATCCCGTCAAGCACCCGCGCGCTTTTTTCGCATCCCGAACGATTGACAGCGCGCCCCGGTATCGTGTATAATGGTTTCAAATCAAACGCACTCAAACGAAAGTGAGGCGAACCATGCGCAAAACCGTCGTCATATTCGATCTCTGGGATACCCTGTTCACCGACGAACGTTACGATTTCGAGGCGGGGCTGAAATATCCGTACGACGCCTTCTTTTCAAAGCGGTGTACGTTTGAAGAATTCAAAGCAGAGTTTTACAAAACGTTCCGGCCTCTTTTCCGGATGGAAGAAAATGGTCCGACCGAAGTGTGCCTGGTCGAAGACGTGTTCCCGTCGCTTTTTGAGACGTACGGGATCGAGATGCCCCGGGACGACGCGGAGCTCGAATACGCGATCTTAACGAGTATGCAGGAATACTCGGTATCGCAGGACGTGCGCGATCTTTTGGAACGCCTGTCCTCTGCGGGCGTGAAACTCGCGATCTTATCCAACGGTCTTTTCCGCGGTTCGCTCGTCGAACGGCTGCTTTCGGAAACGGGGATCCGTCACTATTTCGAGCGGGTCTTTTCCAGCGCCGACTACGGGGTGAAGAAACCGGGCAAAGGGTTCTTTGAGATCGCCCTGAAACAGATCCGGGAGGATCACCCGGGCATCCGGCTTGACGAGATCCTTTACGTCGGGAACGATTACAACGACGACGTGCGCGGCGGGACGGGAGCGGGGATCGAAACCGTGTGGCTGAACGTCGCACACGAAAAGAACGCCGACGGGATCGCGTGTCACGAGATCGACGATATTGCGAAAGTAACGGACTTCGTATAATTTTCCGGGGAGAAACGGATATGAAAAAAGTCAGGATCACGGTCAAACGGATCGCGCGCTACGACGATCTGATCGCGGAATACGAGAACCCGATCGAACACGCCTGCGATATGACGGTCGGACAGACCTTCCTTTGCAACGGGTGGGAAAAGCCCGACGGCTTCTGCGACAGCGCGTGGGAGACGGTCTCCCCGTTCGTTCTGGCGCTCTCGCACGGGGCGCGGGACCTCTACGACGGGTGGATGAAAAACGACCGCTCCGCGATGATCTCGTGCAACGACGGATTTCGCCCGGTCAGTTTCCTGCTTGAGGCGACCGACGAGGACGCAAAGTATTGACCCACTTCAAAGAAAGGACCCCTTATGTACAAACGCCTTTTCATCTTTCAAATCGCAATCTATTCGGTGCTGGTCGGCGTGTGTTTCTTTTTTCTCATTCTCGTGACGGTCTCCCTCGGAAAAACCGCCGCAGAACCTCAATATCGGGAATACACCCTCCTCTCGTCCGAAACAAAAACTTTTTATAACGGGAGTAACCACGTTTTATTCCCCATATGCGACGTCTACGTGCAAGAAACCGACAAGCCGCTGAATATCGACAGTGTCACTTTTCGCTACGCGGACACCGGTGCGATCGGGATGATCCCATCGGGCGAAACGATCACGGTCGGCATCCAAAAGGAGAAGAGTTCAGAATTCGAAGTTTCCTCGCTAACGTACGGGGATAAGACCATTCTCTCTTTCAAGGATTATCTCAAGGCGCACAGACGCAACAAATTGCTCGGGATCGCCGCTTTGTCGGTCTTTTCGCTTATCTTTTCAACGTATCTCGTCCGGAGCGTGATCTGTTACGTAAAGAAAGGGTACCTGATCATGTTCGGCAGAAGCAAACAAGATACCGAAACGGCGGCGCAAACGAAAAAAAGAACGAAGGACCGAGAGGGATGACCGGGATGGCGGCTCCCTCTTGCCAAACCGAAAGCGCTCAATCAAACCGCGCGTATTCCCCGGACCGAAAAACGGTCCGGGGTTTTGCTTTGCCTTTTCCCTTTTTCCTTTTGCAACCGATTGACACGAGGATCATTATTTGGTATAATGATTTGAAGAAAGAGAGGTGACGGGCATGGCGTGCTTCCCCGACTTTGTCGGTTCGGATGCGTTGCGCGAGAGGATCGGCGACGCGGTCCGGCGGAACCGTCTTTCCCACGCCTACCTGATCGAGGGTCCCGAGGGGAGCGGAAAACGCACCTTTGCCCGGATGATCGCCGCCGCCGTGTCCTGTGAAAAACGGGAGGACGAAAACGCAGATCTTCCCTGCGGGGAGTGCCCCGCGTGCAAGAAGATCCTCTCCGACCGTTCGACCGACGTCCACTACCTTGACCGTGGCGACCGGGCGACCGTCAGCGTCGACGCGATCCGGGACCTGCGCCGCGAGATGGCGCTCTCCCCGACAGAACTGGACGTCAGGACCTTTATCATCGACGACGCCGACGCGATGACCCCGGCGGCACAGAACGCGCTCCTGATCTCGCTGGAAGAGCCGCCCGCGGGCGTTCTGATCCTTTTGCTCGCGTCGTCCTCCGACGGGCTTCTTCCGACGGTAAGGAGCCGGGTGCAGACCCTGCGACTGGAACCCGTGCCGCCCGACAAGGAGCGCGCTTACCTGCTCCGCACGTCCCCCGAGGCGAAAAAACTCGACGGCGAGGGCGCGGGAAAACTGGACGCCGTGATCTCAGCGTCGCACGGACGGATCGGAGTGGCGCTCGCCTACCTGACCCCGAAGCGCGAAGCGGCGCTGCAAAAGACCCGCGAGACGGTCGACGGCGTGATCCGCGCGGCGGCGACCGGGGCGAGTTACGCCGAGGTCTTGCGCGCGATCTCATCTCTCCCGACCAAACGCACCGAACTCACGTCGTGCCTCGTTCCCCTGATCGAAGCGAGCCGCGACCTGATCGTTCTGAAACGGATGCCCGACGCTCCCCTGCTCTTCTACGTCGACCGGCAAGCCGCGCTCGCGCTTGCCGAACGCGCCGACCTTTCGCGTCTTGTGAAGATCTACGACGCGATCACCGACGCCGCCGACGCCGTTGCCTCAAACGGGAACGTGCAAACCGTTCTGACCTCCCTTGCGGTCGCCGTCCGCGGACGGAACTGACCGAAAACGATACGAAAGGATCCCCGCACCGGCGGGGGACGAAGATGAACGAACTGGAACTTGAAAAGACCGCCGAACAGCCCAAGGTCGCACCCGCGGCCGAAGCCGTCCCCGCGACCGAGCCGACCCCGAAAAAGGAGAAAGAGCCGGTCGAGGTGGTCGACGTCGCATTCCGCAATTCGGGGAAAAACTACTTCTTCGCGCCCGGCGACCTAACCTTTACCCTCGGGGAAAAGGTCATCGTCGAAACGGCGCGCGGCGTGGAACTCGGCAGGATCGCGCAGACCGCCCACCGGGTCGACGCCGACAGGATCACCTCGCCCTTGAAAAAAGTGATGCGCAAGGCGACCCCGGACGATATCGAGCGCTCCGACCGCAACCGCGAACTCGAGGTCTCCGCCGCCGAGATCGCGCAGCAGAAGATCGCGGCGCGCAAACTCGACATGAACCTGGTCGACGTGGAATACACCTTTGACAACAGCAAACTGATCTTCTATTTCACCGCCGAGAACCGCGTGGATTTCCGCGAACTGGTGAAGGACCTGGCGGCGGTGTTCCGCACCCGGATCGACCTTCGTCAGATCGGGATCCGCGACGAGGCGCGGATGGTCGGGGGTCTCGGCTCCTGCGGGCGCCCGTTCTGCTGCACCTCGTTCCTGAGCGATTTCGCGCAGGTGTCGATCAAGATGGCGAAGGAGCAGAACTTCTCGCTCAACTCCGCGAAGATCTCGGGCGCCTGCGGGCGGCTGATGTGCTGCCTGCGCTACGAGCACGACAGTTACGAGGCGGCGTTGAAGACCGTCCCGCCGATGGGCTCCTACGTCGAAACGCCGAACGGGAACGGCACGGTCACCGAGGTCCGCCCGCTCGCCGAGAGCGTCCGGGTCAAACTGGACGACAAACCCGAGGCGCCGAAACTCTATCCCGCGTCGGAGGTCAAGGTCCTGCGCGCCGGGAAAAAGGGCGCGGTAAAAGAGCAACCCAATCAGCAATAAACGAACGGTCGGCATCTTTTTGAGAAAAATCGCGTTTGCCTCTTGATTTTTCGCAAAAATATGATAGAATGAGATTACCACTTAACGGAGGGTTTTAATCATGGCTTACAAAATTACCGACGATTGCATCAAATGCGGCTCCTGCGAATCCGAGTGTCCCGTCAACGCGATCAGCGAGGGCGACGACAAGTACGTGATCGACGCGAACGAGTGCCTGGAATGCGGCGCTTGCGCGGGCGTCTGCCCTGTCGGCGCGCCTGTGAAGGAAGACTGAGCATCATTGTCCTGCCGTCTTACATAAGACAGGACCGGGGACGAAGCGGGCAATGCCCCTTCGTCCCCTTTTCGATTGATACGAAAGGAGCGTGAGAGCGTGGCGGAGACCAACGGACTGCGTCTTGACGTCGTGAACGACGACCTGAAACTCTATCAATACCGTGACGGGCTCACGTTCGGGACCGACGCGCTTCTCCTCGCCGCCTACGTCAGGGGCGACGCCGAAGCGAGGGCGGTCGAGTTCGGCGGGGGGACCGGGATCGTTTCGCTCCTGCTCGCCGTCCGGCGAAAGGTCGGAAGCATCCTTTCGCTGGAAATACAGAAAGAGTACGCCGACCTGATCGAGCGTAACGCCGCGGAAAACGGGCTGTCCGACCGGGTAAAGGGGGTCTTTTGCGACCTGCGGGATACTTCCGCCTGCCCCGGTCCGTTCGACCTGGTCGTGACCAACCCGCCATACCTGAAAGTCGGGGCGGGGCTGCAAAACCGCTCGGACAAGAAGAACGCTGCGCGGCGCGAGACGGCGGGCGATATCGCCGATTTCTGCCGTGCGGCGGGCGAAAAACTGCGGACGGGCGGGCGCTTCGTCTGCGTGTACCTCCCCGAACGGCTTCCCGATCTGCTCGTCGCCATGCGGGCGGCGGGGATCGAAGCCAAGCGGATGACCGTCGTGTCCTCCGATCCCGCCTCTCTCCCCTCTCTGGTCCTTGTCGAGGGGCGGCGTGGCGGCGCGCCGGGTATGAAACTGACCCGTCCGCTGTTTCTGTACCGCGACGCGAGCCATACCGCGCCGTCGGGCGAGATGCAGAGCATCCTTGACACCGGGGACTTCCCCGCCGGATACGGAGACGGGACCGATCCCAAAGAGAAAGGAAAGAGCGTATGAGCCACGAAAAGAAGAGCATCGGAGAAACGGGAGAGAAAAACCGGGTCGAGCCGGGGACGCTCTACCTTGTCGCCACGCCGATCGGCAATCTGTCCGACCTTTCCGACCGGGCGAAAAAGGTTTTGTCCGAGGTGGATTTCGTCGCGGCGGAGGACACCCGCAACACCGGGAAACTGCTTTCCTGCTTCGGGATCAAAAAAGAACTCATCAGCTACTTTGAACACAACAAGCGCGAGCGGGGCGAGATCATCCTCGACCGCGTGGCGGCGGGGGAAGCCGCGGCGCTGGTGACCGACGCGGGGATGCCCGCGATCAGCGACCCCGGGGAGGATATCGTGCGCCTTGCCGCCGAGCGCGGGATCCGCGTTTCCATCGTTCCGGGTCCGTGCGCCGCCGTCAGCGCGCTGGCGCTCTCCGCCCTCTCCACCGGGCGTTTCGCCTTCGAGGGATTTCTCTCGACCGCCCGGCACGAACGCAACGAACGGCTTGCCGAGGTGAAAAACGAGCGCCGCACCCTGATCTTCTACGAGGCGCCGCACAAACTGAAAAACACGCTCCGCGACCTCTCGGATCTCTTCGGATCGGATCGGAAGATCGCGCTCTGCCGCGAGTTGACCAAGATCAACGAGGAGATCGTGCGCACCACGCTCGGGGACGCCGTTTCGCTCTACGAAAGCAAAGAGCCGCGCGGCGAATACGTCCTGATCGTCGAGGGCGCGGCGGAGGCCGGGATCGAAAAGGACGGGCGTTCCTCCGACGCCGGGGCGCTCTCTTCCCTCTCCCCCGCCGAACACGTTGCGCACTACACGGACGCCGGGATGACCAGGATGGACGCGGTCAAGGCGGCGGCGAAGGACCGCGGGATGAGTAAGAGCGCTTTTTACGATCTGCTGCAAAAGGAGCGCGACGAGGCGTGATTTTTCCGCCTCTTGCCAAATTCGCAAAAAAACCTTGACAAGCCGGGGAAAGCGTGTTATAATTTGCACGACCGTTTGAAATACGATAGAAAGGAGTTCCCTGAGATGAAAAAGACGAATACGGGTTCTTCTTTCTATTATTATGCGTTCTTCCGCTTTTACCGCGGGTTTTCTTTTGATGCCCGGAGACAGACGGCAACGAGCGCGTAAACGAGCGAAATAGTTTATGAATGCGAGCCGCCCTGTTCTATCCGGACAGAGGCGGTGTTTTTCGTAAATACGGACGATCGTCCGGCGAGGTGTGATATGGAACTGAACGAAGCAAGAGAAGCGATCAAAAAAGCAGACGAGGAGATGGCAGAACTGTTCGTCCGGCGGATGGAGGCGGTGCGCGAGGTCGCGAACTACAAGCGCGCGCACGGTCTGCCGATCGAGGATAAGGAACAGGAAGCAAAGGTGATCGAGGGGCGCAGCGCCCTGATCTCGGATCCCGAACTCCGCTCGTTCTACGTGCGCTTTCTCAAGGGGACGATCGAGGTCAGCAAGAGCTGGCAGCACCGTCTGAACGAGGGGGTGCGGGTCGCGTACAGCGGGGTCGAGGGGGCGTTCGCCCACGTCGCGGCAAACCGCATCTTCCCCGACGGGACCCCGGTCGCCTATCCCTCCTTTGAAGCGGCGTACGCCGCGGTCGAGGCGGGAGAATGCGATCTTGCCGTCCTGCCCATCGAAAACAGTTTCGCGGGAGAAGTCGGACAGGTCCTTGACCTGATGTTCTCGGGCGGGCTGTTCGTCAACGGGGTCTACGACCTCTCGATCACCCAGAACCTGCTGGGGGTCCCCGGCGCCAAACTCTCGGACGTCAAGACGGTCGTCAGCCATCCGCAGGCGCTCTCGCAGTGCGGGGCGTATATCCGCGCACACGGTTTCAATACGGAGAGCGCCGAGAACACCGCGCTTGCCGCCAAGGCGGTCGCGGAGCGGGGCGACGTTTCGGTCGCCGCCGTGGCGAGCGTCGAAACGGCGGAACTGTACGGGCTTTCGGTTCTGGATCACGACATCAACGAGAGCAAGACCAACACCACGCGTTTCGCGGTCTTCTCCCGGGCGGAGAACCCCTCCTCCGGGCGGCGCGACGGCGGCGCGTTCCTCTTGCTCTTCACGGTCAAGGACGAGGTCGGCGGGCTGGCGACAGCGGTCAACCTCATCAGCGCGTACAACTTCAACCTGCGCGTCCTGCGCTCCCGCCCGATGAAGGATCTTCCCTGGCACTATTACTTCTACGCCGAAGCCGAGGGCGACGCCGCCTCCGAGAACGGGCGGCGGATGATCGCCGCGCTTCGCGGCTCGTGCCCGATGGTCAAGGTGGTCGGGAGTTATCGCACGGCAAACGCCGAACAGGGGGGAGAAACGATATGACGCTTCATATGGAACTCGGGGAAAACGGATACGATATCGTTCTGGAACCCGGATGCCTCGCGCGGGCGGGCGAACTGCTCGATCTCGACCGAAAGGCGCTGATCGTGACCGACGACGGCGTGCCGGAGATCTACGCCGAGACCGTCGCCGGCGCGTGCAAACAGGCGGTGACCGTCACGGTGCCGCAGGGGGAGAGCAGCAAGTCCTTTCCCGTTCTTGAAAAGATCCTATCGCTGATGCTCGAAGAGGGCTTTACCCGGCGCGACTGCGTGGTCGCCGTCGGGGGCGGCGTGGTCGGGGACCTGTCGGGTCTTGCCGCCGCGCTCTACATGCGCGGGATCGATTTCTACAATATCCCGACCACCCTGCTCTCGCAAGCCGACAGTTCGATCGGCGGGAAGACCGCGATCGACCTCGACGGCGTGAAAAACGTGGTCGGCGCGTTCAAACAGCCGAAAAAGGTACTGATCGACCCCGAGACCCTCTCCACTCTTCCCCCGCGGCAGTTCGCGGCGGGGAGCGCCGAGATCGTCAAGGCGGGCTTGATCGCGGACGCCGAACTGTTCTCGCTCTACGAGAACGGCGGGGCGGATGATATGACCGCCGTCCTCTCCCGGGCGCTGGCGGTGAAAAAAGCCGTCGTGGAACAGGACGAAAAGGAGAGCGGTCTTCGCCGCATCCTCAATTTCGGGCATTCGGTCGGGCACGGCATCGAGACCGTGACGGGGCTTTACCACGGCGAGTGCGTCGGGCTCGGTATGATCCCGATGTGCGCCCCCGCGGTGCGCGCGCGGCTTATCCAAGTCCTGCTCCGCCTGGGTCTTCCGACAGAGATCAAAGCCGACCCGGACAAGGTCTACGCCGCGCTCCTGCACGATAAGAAAACGGCGGGCGACAAGATCACCGCGATCTTCGTCGACGAGCCGGGCACCTGTAAACAAGTCACCCTGTCTACGGAACAACTCCGGACGGGGATCGGAATGGTGGTGAAAGCGTGAAAAACACATTCGGGACCAACGTACTGACGACCATCTTTGGGGAAAGCCACGGTCCCGCCGTCGGCGGCGTACTGGACGGCCTCGCGCCGGGGATCACTATCGATTATGAGTTCATCAAAAAGAAACTGTCCCTCCGGAGACCGCAGGGGCAGATCTCGACCGCGCGGGTCGAAGCCGACGAGTTCGAGATCGTCAGCGGCGTGTATGACGGAAAAACCACCGGAACGCCGCTCACCGTCCTGATCCCGAACAAAAACGTCAAGTCGGCGGACTACGAAGCGACGCGCGATCTGGCGCGTCCCGGGCACGCCGACTACACCGGCTTCGTCAAATACAACGGTTTTGCCGATCCCCGCGGCGGCGGTCATTTTTCTGGCCGCGTGACGGCGGCGCTGGTCGCGCTCGGAGCCGTTGCACAGGCGGCGCTGGAGGCGAAAGGGGTCGGGATCGGAACGCATATCGCCCGGCTCGCACACGTATCCGACCGGGGGTTTTCGGATCTTAACGCCGACATCGCCGCCCTCTCCGACCGGGTCTTCCCCGTCCTTGATAGCGAAGCGGCGGAAAAGATGCAGGCGGCGATCCTGAAAGCCAAGGATGAAAACGACAGCGTGGGCGGCGTGCTTGAGACCGTCGTGACCGGGTTGCCGGCGGGGGTCGGCGAACCGTGGTTCGACACGCTGGAGGGACTGCTCTCCCACGGGCTGTTCTCGATCCCCGGCGTCAAGGGGGTCGAGTTCGGCGACGGGTTCGCGCTCGCCGGAATGCGGGGCAGCGAGGCAAACGACGCGTTCCGTCCGTCGCAGGGCGGCGTTGTGACCGAGACCAACCGTAACGGCGGGATCAACGGCGGGATCTCGAACGGCATGCCGCTCCTGTTCCGCTGTGCGGTCAAGCCCACCCCCTCGATCTTCCAAACGCAGAAGACCGTCAAACTCTCGACGGGAGAGGCGGCGGAGATCTCCCTTGCGGGTCGGCACGATCCGGCGATCGTCCATCGGGCGCGCGCCGTCGTGGACGCCGTGACGGCGCTGGTGCTTTGCGACGCTCTTGCGACCAAGTTCGGCACCGACTGGCTCGGGGGAACGAAATGAAATACGGACTGATCGGGGAGAAACTGGGACACAGTTTTTCCCGCGAGATCCACGAAAAACTCGGGCGCTACGGGTACGAACTGCGCGAGATCGGAAAAGACGACCTCGGTGCGTTTATGACGGCGCGCGACTTTGCCGGGATCAACGTGACCATACCTTATAAGACCGACGTGATCCCGTATCTGGACGAGATCTCCGACCTGGCGCGCGAGATCGGCGCGGTGAATACCGTCGTCAACCGGGGCGGCAAACTCTTCGGCGACAACACCGACGTTTGGGGGCTGACTTCCCTTATCCGCCGGATGCGCCCCGACCTTGCGGGTCTGACCGTCCTGATCCTCGGGACCGGGGGGACGAGCCGGGCGGCAGTCGCCGCGGCGAAGATCCTCGGCGCGAAAGAGATCGTCCGGGTCAGCCGGACGGGGCGCGACGGCGCCGTGACCTACGACGCCGCGTACCGCGACTACACAGACGCGGGTTTCCTCATCAACACGACCCCGGTCGGGATGTTCCCGAACGCGGGGAAAAGTCCCGTCGACCTCTCGCGTTTCCCGCGTCTTGCGGGCGTCGTCGACGCGATCTACAATCCGCTGCAAACCCGGTTGCTGCTCGACGCTCGCGCACTCGGCATCCCCGCCGCAAACGGGCTGTATATGCTGGTCGCACAGGCGATGCGGTCGGCGGAACGCTTCACCGACGAGCCGGTCGGGGAGGACGTGACGGAGCGCATCTGGCGCGAGTTGCAGTTTGAAAAACAAAACCTGGTTCTGATCGGGATGCCGGGCTCCGGCAAAAGCACGGTCGGACGGCTGCTCGCGGACAAACTCGGTCGCCCCCTCGTCGATACCGACGACCTGATCGTCCGTCGGGCGGGCGTACCCATCACCGAGATCTTCGCAAAACAGGGCGAGCCCGCGTTCCGGGACCTGGAAAGCGAGGTCGTATCGGGCGTATCGCAGACGGGCGGCGCCGTGATCTCGACCGGCGGCGGGGCGATCCTGCGCCGTGAGAACGTGGACGCGCTCCGCGCAAACGGCGTGCTGGTCTACCTCGACCGACCCGTGGAAGATCTGCTTCCCACCCCCGACCGCCCGCTTGCCGATCAAGCCGAAAAGATCCGCGCGCTCTTTGCCGTGCGCGCCCCGCTCTACCGCGCGGCGGCGGACCTGACCGTTTGGGTCGCAGAAACGCCCGAACAAACCGCAAACGAAATAATGGAGAAAGTACAATGAAACTGCTGGTCATCAACGGTCCCAACCTGAATATGCTCGGCATCCGCGAGCCCGCCGTGTACGGCGTCGAGACCTTCGACACGCTCTGCAAAAAGGTGCGCGAGCACGCCGCGGAACGCGGGGTCGACGTCGAACTCTACCAATCCAACCACGAGGGCGACCTGATCGACCGGATCCAGTTGGCGTACGGAAACGTCGACGGGATCGTCATCAATCCGGGCGGCTACACGCATACCAGCGTCGCGCTGCTCGACGCGGTCAAGGCGGTCGGCATCCCGACGGTCGAGGTGCATATCTCGGACGTGGCGGCGCGCGAGGAGTTCCGGCAGGTCAGTTATATCCGCGCCGCGTGTATCGCGACGATCGCGGGACACGGGCTGAACGGTTATACCGAAGCGATGGATCTTCTGATCGGAGGGGACAAGTGAAAGCGGTCTTCACCCCCTCGACCCCAAAGGGGTCGGTCGAGGCGCCCCCGAGCAAGAGTATGGCGCACCGCCACCTGATCTGCGCGGGGCTGTCCCGCGGGGTCGGGTCGGTCACGGGGATCGCGCCGTC
>CAMJCC010000057.1 GCA_946404035.1 uncultured Clostridia bacterium
GCGGCGGGTGAAGTTTGCTTCGCAAGTGAAGTCCGCCTACGGCGGGTGAAGTTTGCTTCGCAAGTGAAGTCCGCTTGCGCGGGTGGAATATGGTTATTCGCGGAGCAGGGCGGCGAGGCGGTCGGGGAAGTTGACGGTCATCCCGTCGGCGCCGGCGTTGACCGCCGCGCGCATCAGGTCGTCGTCGGTCACGCCCCACGCCCGGACGTTGAAGCCGAGCGAATGCCACTCCTCGACGCGCTCGGGGGTGACGTTGACGGCGCGCGGGCAGACCTCGTCGACACCCGAGGCCTGCATCGCTTCGATATCCTCCTCCGAGAAGTCCTTTTTCAGCCATCCGGTGCGCAGTTCCGGCGCGATGGCGCGGATCCGGCGCAGCCGGTCGAGGACGAACGAGGTGACGACGCACTTGCAGTCGACGCCGTAGCGGTAGATCAGGTCGGCGACCATCTCCTCCGCGCCGTCGTCGCGCAACTCTATCGCAAAGGTCATATCGCGCCAGGCAAACGCGGCAAGGAACTCCTCGAGCGTCGCGATGCGGTCGACGGCGCCGTCCTTTTTCACCTTGAACTGCTTGAGTTCGGCAAGCGTGTAGTCTCCGATCTTGCCCTCCTCGCCCGTCACGCGGAGCAGGGTGTCGTCGTGGAAGAGGACCGGCACGCCGTCTTTCGACAGTTGGACGTCGGTCTCGATCCCGGTCGCGCCGAGCGCGGCGGCGGCGTAGAACGCCATCATCGTGTTCTCGGGGCATTTTTCGCTCGCCCCGCGGTGCGCGTAGTTGACGAACTCGGTCTTCTCCTCCTCGCGGATGATCTTCCACATCGCTTCGCGCGTCCGCGCGATGTATTTCATCCACTCGGTCGGGTCGATGAACGGGTTTTCGGGGGCGGTGAAGAGTTTTTTGTATTTTTCGTCCTGGTCGTTTTGCCAGACGTGGTTGCCGACCATAATATCGACGTGCTCCTCCTCCAGCCGGTCGAGCGAACGGAAGAACGCGCCGCGCATCAGGTACGATACGCGCCGGTCGGGACGGTTCATATAGGGCTTTTTCAACTGGTTGACCCCGCTGCCGCCGAACATCCCGGCGCGGTAGGTCATCCCGTTTTCAATGAGGTCGAAGAAGAACGAGAAGGTCCCCTCGGTGTGCCCCGGGGTAGCGAGGCAGGATACGACCGTGTCGCCCAGCGCGATCTCGTCGCCGTCAAGCAGGAAGTGATCGGGCACGAAGCGGAAGCCGAGCCGGCTCTCGCCGACGTATTTCAGATCCTCCTCCGCCAGGTACACTTCGGCGCCCGAGATCTCGCGCAGCCGCGCGGCGCCCCCGGCGTGGTCGGGGTGCCCGTGCGAGAGCAGAATGATCTTCACGTCCTTCGGAGAAAAGCCGAGGGTGTCGAGCGACGAGAGGATCGCGTCGACCGTGTCGATCCCGCCGCTGTCGATCATGATCAGCCCGCGCGACGTGGCGAGAACGTGACAGGATTTGGCGTGCGTACCCACAAAATACAGGTTTCCGGCGATCCGGAACGGAGCGGTGTCTCCCAACATGATCTTTGCCCTCCTTTTCTTGATTTCACCTATATTATACACTATTTTCCCGAAAAATGCAAGGGAGGCGGGTTTCGGCGCGTATGACGGCGGCGCGCGGGGAAATACTGAAAAAAACGGGATCGGAGGGATGAACGTGCGGCGGATCGCGGCTTTTTTGCTTTCGTTTTCTCTTGTCTTATCGCTTTCCGCCTGCGGAAAACGTCCGGCGGAGACCGGGACGGCGCACTTGACGACGGCACCCCCGACGGAGGCGCCCGCGACGCCCGCGCCGGGAACGACCGCACCGCCCGAAACCGAACCGCCCGCCGACCCCGCGCTCCTGTTCCCGCCGTTCGTGCAGCCGGGTCGGCTCCTGTTCTCTGACGGCGGGGGCGTCCCGGTCGAGCTGCTCTCGGCGGAGAGCAACGTGTCCTACCGCGTCCGCTATCCCTCGGGGAGCGAAGCTGTGGTCGCGTGGGACAAGATCGCGCCGCTCGCCCCCGACGTCCCCGACCTGCCGACCCCGACCGACGAGCAGACGCTCGCGTTCTTGAAAACCCAACTCGGCGACCCGCTGCCCGCGTGGGTCCTCTTCGTCGATCTCTCCCGCCTGACCGTGACGGCACTCGCAAACGGGGAAGTCCTGCGCGTGATGCCCTGTTCGGTCGGGGACGCCGGACATCCCACCCCGCGCGGGCGGTACGTGACCGACTATAAGACCGAGTTTATGGGCAAGGAGGGGCTGTACCTCTGCCGCTTCGGCGTCCACTACTACGGCGGGTATCTCCTCCATTCTGTACTCTACACCTGGCGGGGGGACGAGATCCTGGACGGCGAACTTTCGGCGCGCATCTCGCACGGATGCGTCCGGCTCTCCCCCGAGGACAGCCGCTGGATATACGAAACGGCGCCTCTCGGCGCCGTCGTATTGGTGAATTGAGCGTTTACTTTTGCCACGCCGCGGGGCAGGTGCGTTTCTCCTCGAACCACGCCGTTTCTCTCAGAACGAGATCCGACGCCGAGCAGACCACCCAGACGCGGGAACCGTCGCTGCAGACCGTGATGTTGCCGTTCATCGACGTAAAGGTCTTGTTTTCGTCGCTCTCGAAAATGGTGGTGACGTAGACCTGATCGGTGTAGGGCGCGACCCGGTCGATAAACGCCTGGGTCGGGAACTTGTTTGCCTCGGTCTTGGTGTATTCAGAACTGCCGGCGCAGCAGCAGACGCAGACGATCTCGGGTTTGATGACCGAGAGCAGCTCGTCGGAGGACGAGGTCTTCGACCCGTGGTGTCCCGCCTTGTAGAGGACCACTTCGGGCAGGTCGTTCATCTCGACCAGCTTCTTTTCGCCGTCGGCTTCCAGGTCCCCGGTGAACAGGTAGTTGTTCTCGCCCTCGGTCAGCAGCATACAGACCGAGTAGTTGTTTTCGGTCTCCGAGTAGTTGGTGTAATAGTAGCTGTCGAGGATCTTCATATTGATCCCCTCCGCCACGGCGAAATCGGTCCTCTCCTGCTCGATGCAGTCCTGCGCCGTGTAGTGGGTCGCGCCCGCCTCGATCTCGGCGTTCAGATTGGCGAGATAGCTCTTCTGCATCCCTTTCGCGGGGTCCTTGTTGGTTTTTGCAAAGTCGATGATGATCCCGCACTCGTAGAGGTCGAAGATGCCGTTTTTCGCGGCGAACCCGGCGTAGTGGTCCTCGTGCGCGTGGGTGACGATGACGTACTCCAGTTTTCCGTCGGTGACGTAGTTATCGAGGTAGGCGGAGATGGTCGGCACGCTCGAGGTCTTGGATCCCGCGTCGATCAGGATGTCGGTGTCGCCCGCCTTGATGTACACGCAGTCGCCGGTGTAGTAGTTCCCGAGTTCAAGGAAATGGATCTGCAGATTGCCGCCGATATCGCCGCCGGCGGTGCTCCCGCGGCGCCCGTGCCGGCTGATCTCGGCGTACTCGTCGACGGGGGAGGTAAAGTTGCCGCGCACCGCGCCGAGAAAACCGGCGGCGGCGCCGACGACAAAGCACAGGACGGCGAGCAGCAGGACGAGTACGGGGGATAGTTTTTTCGCTTTGCTTGCCATCATTCATCCCCTCCTTCCGCTGCGTTGACGGTCACGGTCCTGACCAAGCTGTATTTGGAGAACAGGAAGTGCGCGGGACGGTACACGATGTGGTAAACGCCCGGCGCGTCGGTCGGGACGGCGTAACCTCCGTCGGTTTTTTCAAGGTCGGTCTCGACCCTCACGCTCCCCGACGCGTCGCGCCCCAGCGCCGTCAGGACGCAGCCCGGCTCCGCGAGCGTCACGCTCCCGTCGCCGTCTCCGAGCGTGAAGACGATCTCCTTTTCTCCTTTCAGGGCGAAGCCGTCGTTTTTGGTCAGGGCGGCGCAGGCGAGGTAGCCGACGACCACTCCGATCGCCAGAGCGACGATCAGAGCGACCACCGCCGCGGGATTGGCTTTCGCCGTGCGGCGGACCTGCCGCTTGACCGTGCGTTTTACGGTGTTTGCCATAGATCCGTTCCTTTCTGTTTTTGGTTTTTTATTGTCGCGGGGACCCGGTTTTCAGTCGAAGTACCCGTGATAGTTGATGCGTTTCTTGCTGTCGGGGAAGAGGTGGGCGTAAAGATCGACGAAATAGTCGTCGGTCATACTGGCGATATAGTCGGTGACGATCCGGTTCGGATCGCCGTTTTCGTAGGGGGCGTCCCGGTGGTAATGCGCCTCGTTTACGTAGCGGATATGGTGGGTATAGATCGGGGAACCATACCGCCGTCCGACCAGATCCGAGAGCAGGCGATCGTACAGTTCCTCCATCATCGGTCGGACGCTGTTTTCCATCTCGCTCCGTACCCGGTCGTTTTTGTAGATCAGGTCGTAGTTGACCCGCTTCGCCTCCGACAGGGCGGCGAAGTGTTCTTCGTCCATCTTGATATAGCCCTTGCCGTAGCTGTTGTCGATGATATTGACGATCAGGTTGTTGATGATCTCGGCGTTGTGGCTCCCGATGGACCCCTCCGGGAAAGTCCCGTCGGAGAGGCGCGCCCGCGCCGCGTCCTGCCGGTCCTTGCCGAGGTAGGCGATAATGTCCGATATCCGGACCACGCATCCCTCCAGCGTCGAGGGGATCAGGCGGCGGATATTGCTCTTGTCGGCTTCGCACGCCGCGATCGTCGCGTCGAACTCGTCGAAATCGGTCGTCGGGCGGGGGCGGTACTCCGAGAGTTCAAGCTCCCCGTCGTGACACGCGATGCCCGAGAGGGTCTGGATCGTGATATTGTAGGGGAAGACCCCGTCCAGCACCCGCACCGAGTGCAGGTTGTGGGCGAAGTGCCGTCCGGTTTTTTCACACAGGCACCGGTCGAGGTATTCCTCCCCCGCGTGTCCGAACGGCGTGTGCCCGATGTCGTGCCCCAGCGCGATCGCCTCGATCAGGTCGAGGTTCAGACCGAGCGCCCGCCCGATGGTGCGCGCGATCCGCGAGACCAGCTGGACGTGGAGCGACCGCCGGGTCAGGTCGTCGTTGCGGTAGAACGAGAAGACCTGCGTTTTGTCGGCGTAGCGGTTGTAGAACGGACAGTGCAGGATCTTGTCGACGTCGCGGATGAACGGGGTGCGCCAGACGTTCGGACGGTCGCTTAAAACGTCCCGCCGCCGGACGGCGTCGGCGTCTTTGGTCGCGTATGCGGAGAGGGCGCGTGCGTCGTCGTCCCGGCGCATCTTTTCCGCCGTTTCGGGCGAGAGCGTTTCGTAATACAGTTCGCCGTTGTCAGTCAAGGTACAGGTCCTCCGTGATCTCTTCTTTCGAGAGCAGCGGGTCGCGGTCGGCGCGCGAAAGGACGCGGCCCATCACGTCCGCTATCGCGGGACAGCTCCCGCATACGACCCGCGCTTCTCCGAGCGAACCGATCCGGGTCGCCCCGGTCGTTTGGAACGCGCGGGCAAACCGCGGAAAGCCGCGCGAGCCGCCGGCGTTCGCGTGGCATCGGTAGCCCCGGTCCAGGGTGCGCCGACCATCGTGGTCGTATATCTGGATATCGAACGGGTCGCGCGACAGATGCCCCGGAAAGGGGAACTCCGCCATCTCGTCGACGGCGCAGAGAAAGACGTTCTGTTCCAGTCCCACCCCGACGAGCAGGACGTAGCCGTCCTCCTCGGCGAGCCGCGAGAGCGCGCCCCCGACCGGCGCCGGGGTCTTGGCGTTTTCCTCGCCCGAAAGGTACTCTTCCGCCTCGCGTCCGAACCCGGTCATCGAGTGGGTGGGATGCAGCGAGCGGAACCCGTCGCGCCGGAACGCCGCCGCGTCGGCAAGCGACCCGATGCAGGGGGGCGTACGGCGCACGTCGTAGATCGGGTTCTCCCGGTTGACGGTCGCCCAGGTGTGCGTCGGGACCAGCAAAAGACCGTCCGACAGATAGGCGGCGAGCCCGTCGATCAGACCGTCCGCGCCCCCCTCGATCCCGCCGACCGAGCGGAGCGACGCGTGGATGGTCACTTTCGCGTCCCGCGGGATCGTAAAGTCCTCCATCATCCGGAACACGTCGCGTTCACTTACCATTCGTCAGTCCCCGGCGCGCTTTGCGCCGCCCCTTTCTCTTCCAGTATATCACAACCCGCCCGCCTTTTGCAAGACCCGGCGGCGAAGCCGCCGAAAAATAACCCGCCGTCCGCACTTGACGGAAAAGCGGGAAGCGTGTATAATATAATTCAGGTCGATATACCCTTTCCTCGGGCGCGCGCCCGTGGAAAGCGGAACGAACGAGTTAGGAAAGGACGGTTTTTCCGTTATGCAAAAGGTCACG
Organism: uncultured Clostridia bacterium; assembly: GCA_946404035.1. GTDB lineage: Bacteria > Bacillota > Clostridia > Oscillospirales > CAG-272 > UBA1740. The sequence goes on from CAMJCC010000057.1 coordinate 6,325, forward strand.
AAAGCGGTCATTCCCGCCGCCGGGCTCGGGACGCGGATGCTCCCGATCTCGCACGCCGTGCCGAAAGAGATGCTTCCCATCGTCGATCTTCCCGCCGTCGCGTACCTCGTCGAGGAGGCGGCGAAGAGCGGGATCACCGATATTCTGATCATCACGGGGCGCGAAAAGGACGCGATCGAAAACTTTTTCGATTATTCCCCCGAATACGAGGCGACGCTGAACGCGAAAGGGCGGACCGACGACGTTTCGTCGCTCCGCCGTTACGCCGATCTCTGCAACGTCACTTTCCTCCGCCAGAAAGAGGCGAGAGGGCTGGGTCACGCGGTCGGTCGGGCGCGGGCGTTCGTCGGGGACGAGCCCTTCGCCGTGCTGTACGGCGACGACGTCATCTTCTCGAAGACCCCGGTCACCAAACAGCTGATCGACGCCTTCGAAAAATACGGGCGTCCCGTCGTCGGGGCAAAGCGGGTCTCTCCCGAATGGCTCCGCAAATACAGTTCTCTCAAGGTTTCGCCCATCGAGGGCGACCCCGCCGCGTTCTTCTGCAACGATATGATCGAGAAACCGAAACCGGGCGAGGAATTTTCCGACCTGTCGGTCTTGGGCAGAGTGTTGCTCACCCCCGACGTTTTCGATATCATCGACGCGCTCGCTCCCGGGGCGGGCGGCGAGATCCAGCTGACCGACGCGATGGCAAAGATCGCGCGCACCGGCGGGATCACCGCGGTGGAATTCGAGGGTGAACGTTTCGACCTCGGTTCCAAGGTCGGATTTCTCAAAGCCAACGTGGTCGCCGGGATCTCGCATCCCGAGACCGGCGAGGAGTTCCGCGCGTTTTTAACGCAATTCGTTTCGGAGTTGATCCAACAATGAGCGTCTGCGTCAGACGGGCGGACGAGGGCGATCTGCCGTTCCTTACGGCGGCGGAGGCGCGTCTGTTTCCCGCCTCCCCGTGGAGCGGCTCCGCTTTGGCGGGGCACCTTGCCGCGCCGCACACCCTGTCGCTTCTGATCTCGGAGGACGACCGCCCCGTCGGCTATCTGCTCGCGGGGTTCAGTCCGCCGGAGGGCGAACTGTACCGGATCGCCGTCCTGCCCGAAGCACGGCGGCGGGGATACGGGCGGACGCTGCTTGACGAACTGTTCCGCGAAGCCGAAAACAGGGAAGTTTCGTCCTTCTGGCTCGAGGTGCGCGAGAGCAATCTTGCCGCCGGCGCCCTCTATCGCGCCGCCGGGTTCGATACCGTTTCGCGCCGCGAAAACTATTACCGCGATCCCCGTGAAGCCGCGCTGGTGATGACGGCGCGGCGTCCGAAGGAGTAACTATGTACGTTCTTGCTTTCGAGTCCTCCTGCGACGAGACCTCCGCCGCCGTCGTCGAGGAGGTCGGCGGGCGACTGACCGTCCGCTCGAATATCGTCGCGTCGCAGATCCCGGTGCATCGGCTCTACGGCGGCGTCGTCCCCGAGATCGCGTCCCGCGCGCACGTCGAGGTCATCTCCCGCATCACGTGCGAGGCGCTCGACACGGCGAAGATCGCGCTCTCCGACGTCGGTCTGATCGCCGTGACCGACCATCCGGGCTTGATCGGGGCGCTGCTCGTCGCGGTCAACTTCGCCAAAGGTTTGGCGTCGGCAAACGGCATCCCGCTGGTCGGGGTCGACCACATCCGGGGGCATATCGCCGCCGCGTACTTATCTCACGAAACGGGGGACGATCCCCCCGCGCCGCCCTTCCTCGCGCTGGCGCTTTCGGGGGGGCACACCTCGATCTACCGCGTGAAGAGTTACACCGACTGGGAAACGGTCGGCTCCACCCGCGACGACGCGATCGGCGAGGCGTTCGATAAGATCGGACGGCTGATCGGGTTGGAATATCCGGCGGGCGCCGCGTTCGACAAACTCGCAGCGGAGGGATTTCGTCTTGCGACCGGGACCGACGCGCCCCTGCTTGCCGAGTACGAGGCGAGCGCGGCCGGCCGCGACCCGACGATGAAACTCCCCTCTCCGGCGCTCCCCGGCGACACGCTGGACTTCTCGTTCTCGGGTCTGAAAACCGCGGCGATCAACCTGCTCCACCATCTCGGGCAGACGGGGGGCGCGCTCCCGCGCGAACTCTTCGCCGCACGCTACACCGCGCTTTGCGTCGAGGCGGTCGCAAAGAAGATCGGGATGGCGCTGGACCGCTATCCGGGCTTGCCGGTGGTGGCGGCGGGCGGCGTCGCCGCCAACTCGCACCTGCGCCGGGAGCTGACGGCTCTTGCAAAACGGCGCGGCGTCAAACTGTTTGTTCCTCCGCTCCCGCTCTGCGGCGACAACGCCGCGATGATCGCGGCGCAGGGATACTACGAATACCGGGCGGGCAACCTCCGGGACAGCTCGCTCAACGCGTCGGCGTTGGACGACTGACGCAAAACAGCAAAAGGAAAAGGAAACCGATATGGCAAAGGCAAAAACGTTCACTCAAAATCCCGACGGGGAAGAGGCGCTCCGCACCGCGGAGGAAAACGATCTCCGCGCGCGCGTTTCGCCCGTGGTGGTCCGCCGCCTCCCCCGGTATCATCGGTACCTCGGAGAACTGCTCCGGGAGGGCATCTACCGGATCAGTTCCGCCGAACTCTCGAAGATGATGGAGGTCAACGCCTCCCAGATCCGGCAGGACCTCAACTGTTTCGGCGGCTTCGGACAGCAGGGCTACGGATATAACGTCAAGTTCCTTTACGGCAAGATCGGGGAGGTGCTGGGCACCGAGGACGGCTTCCGCGCCGTGATCGTCGGGGCGGGCAACCTCGGACGCGCGCTGGCGGCGAGCCACATGTTCGAGCGGCGCGGGGTCGAGCGGATCGCGATGTTCGACGTTGACCCCGACGTGGTCGGGAAGACGGTCTCGGACCTCCCGGTCCTGGACGCGTCCGAACTTGAAAACTTCTGTCTCCGCGAGCATCCCGAGATCGCGGTCCTGACCGTCCCGAAAGAGGCGGCGGCGGACGTCGCGGCGCGGCTTGCAAAGGTCGGGGTGCGCGGCATCTGGAACTTTGCGAATATGGAACTGAAACTGGACGACTATCCCGACGTGTACGTGTTGAACGTGCATCTCGGGGACTCGCTGATGGTACTTAGTTACGGGATCCGCTCCCGGATGAAGTGATGGTTATGAAACAGGAAAAAACCGAGATCGCCACTCCGCTGAAAGTCAGCGACGGCGTCCGCGGCACGGTCCCCCGCCTGGCGGGCAAGATCGCGCTGCGCGAAGCGTCGGCGGACGACCTCCGCGTCCTGCTCGTCTTTCTCGAGCGGGGGGCGGAACATATCGCGCGCGACGCCGGCGTTTCGCCCGCGCGCGCACAGGCGGCGCTCGACTACTGGCGCGACGCCGGGATCCTGACCGACGGCGAGACCGTCCCGGCGGAACCCGCCCCGAAAAAAGCGCTTCCCGCCGACGAACTGATCCCGATGACGGGCAAAGAAACGGCGGAGATCATCCGCCGCCGCGATCTGTCGGGCGCGATCGACGAGGCGCAGCGCCTCCTCGGCAAGACTTTCAACACGACCGAGCTCCGGACGTTTGCCGAACTCGTCGAGCAGCTGCAGGTCGAGCCGGCGTACGTTCTGACCCTGATCTCCTGGTGCATCCGGCGCGGCAAAGGCACGCTGTATTACGTCCGCGGCACGGCGGTGTCGCTGGTGTCGGAGGGGATCGAAACGCTCTCGCAACTCGAAGACTATATCTCGCGCCGCGAGGCGGCGGAGAGCGGGGTGGGACAACTCCGCAAAATGTTCGGTATCGGCGACCGCGCGCTGACCAAAACCGAGGAAAAGCGGTTTACGGAGTGGCTGGTCGACGACGGGCTTCCGGTCGAGGTGATCGGGATCGCCTACGACATCACCGTGAACAACACCGGAAGGGTGTCGCTGGCTTACATTGATAAACTCATCAAGGTCTGGCGGGACGCCGGATGCGCCGGCAGTGCCGAAGAGGTCGAACGGTACGTCGAGCGCGAGCGGGCGGAACGCGGGCAGAGTGCGGTGGGGAAGGCCGCGCGCGGACCCAAGCACGACGCGATCCCTAGCACCTATAATGTTGACGATTTTTTTGCTCGAGCGCTTGAGAGAAGTTATAAGAAAAAACAGTAAGGTTATCCGACCGAAAGGAGCTTTGTAATGGCAAGTTTTGCGGAGCAGATACGCGAGGTGCGACAGAGGATCGCAGACCGTCGCCTCGCCGCCGAGGAAGCGGCGGAGGAACGCCGCCGCGAAGTGGAAAACAAGAGCGCGGAGATCCGGGAGATCGACGCGCAGCTTGCGCGTACCGCGCGCCGGGTCTTCGAGATCTCGGCGGCGGGTCCCGACGGCGTGCGGGAGAAGATGGCAGAGTTGCGCCGCGAAAACGAGGAACTGCTTGCCGAGCGGCGGGCGATCCTCGAGGTGCTCGGCTATCCCGGGGACTATACCGAGATCCGCTACACCTGCCCGATCTGCCAGGACACCGGCTACGACGGGACTAAAATGTGCGCGTGTATGAAACGCGAACTGACCCTCGAGGGGTTCCGCGCGTCGGGGATCGGTCGGCTGATCGAAAAGCAGTCGTTCGAGAACTTCTCGCTCGACTACTACAAGGCGTCCAAAGAAGACTACGAAAGAATGGCACAAAACTTTGAGGCGGCAAAAGAATTTGCCGAAAACGTGCCGCCGCAGTACGGCAACCTCCTGATGATGGGCGGCACGGGGCTCGGCAAGACCCACCTGTCCACCGCCATCGCCCGCCGGGTCATCGAGCGGGGATACGAGGTGCGCTACGAGAGCGTGCAGAACGTCATCGCCGCCTACGAGCACGACCGCTTCCGCAGCGGACGGGACGCGGAGGACGAGCAGAGCCGGGTCTACCTCGACGCGGAACTGCTGATCCTCGATGATCTTGGAGCGGAATATGTCAATTCCATTTCGCTTTCGGCACTCTATCATCTCATCAATACGCGCATTAGTCAAGAAAAACCGACGGTTATCAACACCAACCTAATGCAAAGAGAGTTGCAGGAAAAGTATTCGGATCGTATTACCAGCCGTTTACTTGGCGAATATCGTGTCCTATCCTTTTACGGGATGAACGTCCGCTATTTAAAAAAGTAAAGGAAAACGAAAATGAAAAAAGTACTGATCTGCCTGCTCCTCGTCGCCCTGCTTCTGCCGCTGGTCTCCTGCAACAGGGGCGGCGGCGCCGCTCCGGCTTCGACCTCGTCGAGCGAGGTCAAGAATGAAACGCTGAAATGCACCGTCCGCCTCGCTGCGATCGAAAGTCCCGTTTCCCTCCGTAACCGGAACGTGGCGGCGTATTATGCGGACGACGTCTTTTCCGCCACGGATCACGCCGAGGGCAAGGAGGAACTCAGCCGTCCCGCCCCGGTCTCGCTCCGTTGGGACGTCGACTTTACGTCCGGGGAGAATGCGCTCCGCTATTTCGTCGTCCGGATCTGGACCAAAGACGACAAGTCCGACGAAAGAGCGTTCCTTGTCGGCAGATCGGAGAGGGAATATCAGTTCTATAACGCCTACGCCGGACAGAGATACTTCTGGAACGTGACCGCCTACGGCGCAAACGGGGTCGTCGTTTCCTCTGCGGAGACGTTTACGACCGCGAACCAGGAGCCGCGCGGCCTTTACGTCGACGGCGTCACCAACGTCCGGGACCTCGGCGGCAGAGCGACCGAGGACGGCGGAC
>CAMJCC010000058.1 GCA_946404035.1 uncultured Clostridia bacterium
ATCAAAAGACACAGGATCAGCGCAAGTGCGATGGTGAGTTTTTTCATACGGTTTTCTCCTTTTTTTATTCGGCAGGATCTCTCCCGCCGTCGTATATATTATATATCATTTGTTCAAAAAAATCAATAACGGTGGAGTGAAAGGGCGGAATTTCGGCATTTTGCTACAAGCGCACCCTAAATTCTTGTGAAAATAGCCCTCTCGTCTGCGCGAGAGCGGACGGTCCGAACGCAGAAAAAGCGCCCGAAACCATTGCCGCAGCAGGGGTTTCGGGCTTTTCGGAGCGGTTTTCCCTGAAGATTGCCTTTCGAGCGAGGGGGTGCAAGAAAGAAGAGGCGGGAATGCGGAACGCAAGCGTCCCGCGCGATATAGTAACCATCTTGAAGCAAACATATCGAATGGTGCGGAGCGGACTATCTCGGCGTATAAAAAAAGGAGGAAACCGACGGTGCGGTTTCCTCCTTTTTTGGGGTCAGACCCCCATACCTTTTCTTGTCAGGTTAATCCTTTGTCTTTGCACGTCCACGCTCTTGATCCTGACCTCGATCACGTCGCCGACCGAAAGCACCTCGGAGGGGTGACGGACGAAGCGGTCGCACATTTCGGACACGTGGAGCAGACCGTCGCGGTGCACGCCGATATCGACGAACGCGCCGAAGTCCGCGACGTTGCGGACCGTCCCGGTCAGGGTCATCCCCTCTTTCAGATCCTTGATGTCGAGGACGTCGGTGCGCAAAAACGGCGCGGGGGCGGCGTCGCGGACGTCACGCCCGGGTTTTTGCAGTTCCGCGATGATGTCGAGCAAGGTCGGCTCGCCGCAGTCAAGCTCGCGGCAGAGTTTCGCGATCCCGTACTTTTCCGCCTGGTATTTGAGCAGCGCCAGTTTCCCCTGCCGCACGTCGTCGTCCGAGTAGCGGAAGAGTTTTAAGAGCGCCTTTGCCGTGGGATAGGACTCGGGGTGCACGCCGGTATTGTCGAGGATCTCGTCGGCGTCGCTGATGCGGAGGAACCCGGCGCACTGCTGATACGCCTTTTCGCCGATCTTCGGCACTTTCAGGACCTGTCTTCTGGAGGTGAACTCGCCGTTCTCCTCGCGGTAGGCGACGATGTTCTTCGCCGCCGCGGGGCTGATGCCCGAGAGGTAGGAGAGCAGCGAACCCGAGGCGGTGTTGAGGTCGACACCGACCGCGTTCACGCAGTCCTCGACCACGCCGCCGAGCGCCTCGTTCAGGCGCGCCTGCTTCATATCGTGCTGATACTGTCCGACGCCGATCGAGCGCGGCTCGATCTTGACCAGTTCCGCCAGAGGATCCTGCAGGCGGCGCGCGATGGAAACGGCGCTCCGCTCGGTCACGTCGAAGTCCGGGAACTCCTCGGCGCCGAGTTTGGACGCCGAGTAGACCGAGGCGCCCGCCTCGCTGACGATGACGTACTTGACGTCGCGGTCGGCGTTCGGGATGACCTCGCCCGAGATGAACTGCTCGCTCTCGCGGGAGGCGGTGCCGTTGCCGATGGCGATGACGTCGACGCCGTATTTCTTAATCAAGGAAAGAACGATGCGCTTACTCTCCTCGATCTGCTGTTTCGGGACGGTCGGGTAGATGACCGCGGTCTTCAGCACCTTGCCCGTCCGATCCACGACGGCAAGTTTGCACCCGGTGCGGAAACCGGGGTCGTAACCGAGGACGGTCTTCCCTTTCAGGGGCGCCGCCATCAGCAGGTTGCGCAGGTTCTCGGAGAAGACCTTGATCGCGCCCTCGCACGCCTCGTCGAAGATCTCGCCCCGGATCTCGCGTTCGAGCGACGGGAAGAGCAGACGGTCGTAACTGTCGGTCACGGTCGCCTGGAGCAGCGGGACGGCGGGGGAGTTGCGGTTCACGATGACGCGCGAAGCGAGTTCCGCGATCGCGAGATCTCGGTCGAGGTTCAGGGTGACTTTCAGATACTCCTCTTTCTCGCCGCGGTTGATGGCGAGGACGCGGTGCTGACGGAGTTTGGAGAGTTTCTCCTCGAAATCGTAGTACCCGGCGTAGGGGCTGTCGCCCTCCTTGTTCTGTTTGGTGACGATGGACGCCTCGCGGTAGCAAAGCGCGCGGAGCATCTTGCGGTAGTCGGCGGTGGTGGCGATATCCTCGGCGATGATGTCCGACGCGCCGGCAAGCGCCTCCTCCGGCGTTTCGACCCCCTTTTCGGCGTCGACGTACGCCGCGGCAAGTTCCGGGAAGGTCGCGTCGTATTGGTCGCGCTGTTCCATGATCAGGGTCGCCAGTCCCTCCAGCCCCTTGGCGCGGGCGATGGACGCCCGGGTGGTGCGTTTGGGACGGAACGGCAGATAGACGTCCTCGAGTTCGACCAGGGTGGTCGCGCGTTCGAGCGCCGCCGTGATCTCGGGGGTCAGCTTGTCCTGCCCGGCGATGAGATCCGAGATCTCCTGCCGCCGCGCGTCGAAGTTGCGCAGGTAAGTCAGCCGGTCGAAGAGGTTGCGGAGCGTCACGTCGTCGAGCGACCCGGTGACCTCCTTGCGGTATCTGGCAATAAAGGGGATGGTGTTCCCCTGATCGATCAGGTTGACGGTCGCCTCGACCTGCTCCTGTTTCAGTTTCAGTTCGCGGGTCAGCGTTTTGATAATATCCATTTTGATTTCCTTTCGGTCAGTTTGCGGCGGCAAGGAGGGTTTTGATCTCCTCTTCGGTCAGGTCGCGCCACTCGCCGGGGGCGAGGGCAGGGTCGAGCGGGATGCCGGCGAAGGTCTCGCGGCTGAGCGACGTGATCTTGTTATCGAGGCGCTCGAACATCCGTTTGATCTGGTGATATTTCCCCTCGGTCAGGGCGACCGTCCCCGAAAGGCGGTCGGGCGAGGGCGAGAGGCGCGCGGGCTTGCAGATCTCGTCCCCGAGCGTCATGCCGGCGGCAAACGCCGCTTCGGCGTCGGGGGGGAGCGGGGCAAGGCAGGTGAAAGAATAGACCTTTTCGACGTGGCGGCGGGGGGAGAGCGCGCGGTGCGCCGTTTGCCCGTCGTCGGTCATAATGAGAAGCCCGGTGGTGTCCCGGTCAAGACGACCGACCGGGAACAGACCGCGCTTCCTGTATTCGGGCGGGAGCAGTTCGAGCACGTAGGGGAGCGACCGGTCGTCGGTCGCGCTGACGTATCCCGCCGGTTTGTTTAGCATGACGTAGACGAATTGCCGGTAAACGAGGGGGGTGCCGCGGAAAACGACGGTATCGCGCCCGGGATCGACCTTGCGGTCGGGTTCCCGGACGACCGTTCCGTTTACCGTTGCCTGCCCCGCCCGGACTGCCGCCGCCGCCTCTTTGCGGGTGGCGACGCCCGCGTCCGAGATCAGTTTATCGAGCCGCATCGGGGATCAGTCCTTGATCTCTTCCATCGTGAACGCCTCGAGCACGTCGCCCTCCTTGATGTCGTTGAAGCGTTCGAGCCCGACGCCGCACTCGTAGCTCTGGGCGACCTCTTTCACGTCGTCCTTGAAGCGGCGGAGACTTCCGATCTTGTCCTCGGCGACCACGACGCCGTCGCGGACGATACGGATCTGCGCCGAACGGGTGATCTTGCCGTCGGTGACGTAGGAGCCGGCGATGGTGCCGACGTTCGGGACGTGGATGATCTGGCGGACCTCGGCGTGACCGAGCAGGGCTTCGCGGAACTTGGGCGCGCGCATACCCTTGATCGCCGCCTGGATCTCCTCGATGCATTCGTAGATGATGCGGTAGGTGCGGATATCGACCTTTTGCCGCTCCGCCGAGTCGATCGCCGCCTTATCGGGGCGGACGTTGAACCCGACGATGATCGCGTTGGACGCGGCGGCGAGCATAACGTCGTTCTCGGTGATGCCGCCGACCGCGGCGTGGATGACGTTGACCTTGACCTCCTCGTCGGAGATCTTGACCAGCGCCTGCTTGACCGCTTCGACCGAACCGTCGACGTCGGCTTTGACGATGATATCCAGTTTCTTCGCGCCCTCCGAGATCTGCGCGAACAGATCGTCGAGGTTGGCGCGGCGGTTGGCGTTGAACTCGTCCTGCTTCGCCTTTTCACGGCGCTGTTCGGCAAGACTTCTCGCCATCTTCTCGTCCTCGACGCCGTTGAACTCGTCGCCGGCGATCGGGACCTCGGAAAGCCCGTTGATCTCGACCGGGACGCTGGGACCCGCGACCTTGACGCGTTTGCCCTTGTCGTCGATCATCGAGCGGACGCGTCCGACCGCCGTTCCGGCGATCACGATGTCGCCGAGATGCAGCGTACCGTTCTGGACCAGGACCGTCGCGACGGGTCCCTGCCCCTTGTCAAGCCGCGACTCGATGACAAGACCCTTTGCCCGCCGGTTGGGGTTGGCGCGCAGTTCCTTGACCTCCGCGACGAGCAGGACGCTTTCGAGCAGCTGCTCGATCCCGGTCTTCTGAAGCGCGGAGACCGGGACGCAGATGACGTCGCCGCCCCACTCCTCGGGGACCAGACCGTATTTGGTGAGTTCCTGTTTGACCGCGTCGGGGTTCGCCTGCGGTTTATCCATCTTGTTGATGGCGACGATGACGTCGATGCCCGCCGCTTTGGCGTGGTTGATCGCCTCGACGGTCTGCGGCATGATGCCGTCGTCCGCCGCCACGACCAGGATCGCGATGTCGGTCGCCTGCGCGCCTCTCGCGCGCATCGCGGTGAACGCCTCGTGACCCGGGGTGTCGAGGAAGGTGATCTCCTTGTCGCCGACCTTGACGCGCGACGCGCCGATCGCCTGGGTGATACCGCCCGCCTCGCCCGAGGTGACGTTGGTGTTCCGGATGGCGTCGAGCAGCGAGGTCTTACCGTGGTCGACGTGACCCATCACGCAGACGACGGGGCTGCGCTCGACGAGATTTTCCTCCGCGTCCTCGCTGTCGTCGAAGAGTTTTTCCTCGATGGTGACGACCACCTCGCGGTTGACCTTCACCCCGAGTTCCTCCGCGACGAGGAACGCGGTGTCGTAATCGATGACCTGGTTGACGCCCGCCATCACGCCGAGCATCATCAGGCGCTTGACGACCTCGCCCGAGGTCTTCTTCATCCGGGTGGCGAGTTCGCCGACCGTGATCTCGTCGGGAACGTTGATGACGAGCTGCTTCTTTCTCGCGAGCTCCTCCTGCATCTTGCGGATCTTTTCCTGCGCCATCCGTTCCTTTTCCTTGGCGCTCTTGCCCATCTGACGGGTATCCTGCTTTTTCAGTTTCTGACGCGAGGAGTTGTTATCCGACGCGGCGCCCGAATAGGTGGCGTCGATGCGCTCGTCGTAGCGCGAAAGGTCGACCGTGGACGTGCGGGTGTCGACGATCCGGCGCTTCTGCTCGGCAACGACGACCTCGCCGCCGCCGGTCAGCACGGGACCCGTCGGGATGGTCCGCCGGCGCTCACGCTCCTGCGGCTGTTCCTTTTTCTTATCCTGCCCCGCTCTGCCGAGCGCCGAAACGTCGACGCCGCTGAAGCGGTCGACGGGGGCTTTCTTCTTTAAGATCTTGACCTCTTTCTTCTGCTGGGGCTGCGGCGCCTTGCCCTGCTGTTCGAGGGCTTTCAGGCGAGCCGCCTCCGCCGCGGGGGTATTCGCGGACGGACGGGCCGCCGCGGCGTCGGCTCTCGCGCGACGGCGCGCTTCCTCTTCGCGGGCGGTGGTCACCGCCTGACCGGCGCGGAACTCCGCCATCCGGCGGGCAAGCTCCGCCTGGTCGACCGGGCGCTTCGGCTTTGCGCCGGGAGCGACGGGACGGTCGGTGGGCGCGGGACGGCGGGCGGGGGGTGCGCCCGCGGGACGCGCCGGCTGACCCGCTGTCTTCCCCGCCGGCTGAGCGACGGGACGGGCGGCGGGCGACACGGGTCTCGGTTCGGGTTTCGGCTCGGGCTTCTTGGGCTCGGGCTTGACGACCTTGACCGGTTTCGGCAGTTCGCTGTCGAGGATGGCTTTCCCGGTCAGGTAGTCCTTCATATTATTCAGCTGATTGCCGAGCGACAGGACGGTGAGGAACACGTCGAGTTCCTCGCCCTCAAGCGCTGCGCCGGTCTTCTTTTCGATGCCGACGGTTTTCAGAAGGTCGATGATGTCCTTCTGTTTGAGTTCTCCCCCGTTGACGCCGAAAAGTTTGGCGAGATCGGGCAATTTCATCTGCCTTTTGAGTTGTTCCATCGTTTACCCCCGGTTCTCGGTCGAACCGTCCCCGTCGGTCGGGGACCCCTTTCCTATACAAGTGCATGCCTTCCGTATTTCGTTTGCCAACGCGGGATCGGTGACGGCGAAGACCGCCGTGGGCCCGGTCTTTCCCAGTCGACGGGAGAGTTCCTCTCCGTCGACGGCGACCACGACGTACGGAACGCCGTAGTACGCGCATTTGGCGACCATTCTCTCTTTCGTGTTGTCCGACGCAAACGACGAAACGATAACGAGCGCGGGTCTGCTTTTCCCTCTCATCTTTTCTATGACGAGGTCGGCCCCGAAGACCGTCTTCCCCGCCCGTCTGCTCATCCCCGCCATCCCGAAGAAACGCTCGCCGACCGAAAAGACCTCGCCCGCGGGTGCGGGATCGGTCTCGGTCGCCTTTTGCTTCTTTTCGGCGTCGGTTCCCACGTCAGAGATCATTTTTTGAAAGTTCCTCCTCGAGCGCGTCGAAGATCGCCTCCGGCACCGGAGTACCGGGCGTCAGGTTCTGCTCGATCCGGCGCGCTTTGCGCGCGGCGCGAAAACACGCGACGCTGCGGCAGAGATACGCGCCCCGCCCCGGCTTTCTGCCGGTGAAATCAAGCGAGATCTCGCCCTCCGGCGAACGGACGATCCGGATCAGTTCGGTCTTTTTCTTCCGTTCCCCGCAGCCGATACATTTCCGCTCGGGAAACTTTTTCGGTTTCAAGGGCTGCTTTGCACGTTCGCCGTTTTGTTCCGGCATATCGCGTTACCTCCGTTCTCCTGCGACGGACCGATCACGCCTTGATGTCGATCTTGAAGCCCGTCAGTTTGGCGGCGAGTTTGGCGTTCTGACCCTCCTTGCCGATGGCAAGCGAGAGCTGGTCGGGCGCGACCTTGACCTTGCAGGTGCGCTCGCCCTCGAGGTCGGTCCCGAGCACTTCCGCCGGAGCGAGCGCCGCGGCGACGAACTTTTCGGGATCCTCGTACCAGCGGATGACGTCGATCTTTTCGCCCGACAGCTCCGCCAGAATGGCGTTGATACGCATCCCGCGGTTACCGATGCAGGCGCCGACGGGATCGACGTTGGGATCGCGGGACTCGACGGCGATCTTGCTCCGGCTTCCGGGATCGCGGGAGATGCCGCGGATCACGACGGTGCCGTCCTCGATCTCGGGGATCTCGGTCTCGAACAGCCGTTTGACGAACGCCGGATGCGAACGGGAGAGCCGGACCACGGGCCCGCGCGCCTCCTGCCCCAGCACGTCGATGATGATGACCTTGAGCCGGTCGCCCTCGACGAACCGGTCGGTCGGGATCTGATCCTGCCGGGTCAGCGTCACGCGTCCGTCCGGGGTCTCGAGCACGAGGTTGCCGTTCTCGGGATCGACCTTGTAGACGCGGGCGGTGATGAGCTCTTCCTTTTTCTCTTCATAGGCGCGGATCATATTCGAGCGCTCCGCCTCGCGGATGCCCTGGATGATGACCTGCTTCGCCGCCTGTGCGGACAGCCGGCGGAACTCTTTAAGCTTCTGCTCGCGCTCGATGACGTCGCCGACCTTGTACTTTTTCCGCCCGGTCAGCTCGGACAGCGCGACCTCCTCGTTCGGGTTCTCGACCGTTTCGACGACGGTGAGCTGCTGAAAGACCTTCATATCCTTTTTCTTCGGATCAAGGACGACCCGGACGTTCGTCGAGCCGCCGAGTTCGCGCTTGAACGCGCTGACGAGCGCCGCCTCGACCTTCTCCAGCATGTACTCCTTCGGGATGCCTTTCTCCCGTTCGAGCATATCCAGCGCGTCAAAAAACTCCTTGTTCATCTTTCTATGCCTTTCTTTTCAGATCTTGATCTGTTTTATCCTGTTTTTTCAGTCCTCGTAGACGGTAGCCAGCCGGGCGACCGCCTTGCGGGGCAGAACGACGGGCTCGCCGCCGTCGGGGGTCAGGGTCACGGTCTCGGGATCAAAGGCGGTGAGCCGCCCGGTCACGCTCTTGGTCCCGTTCAGGGGAGCGAACAGCCGCGCCTCGGAGAGAGCGCCGACCGACGCCGCAAGGTGTTTGTCGGTCTTGAGTTCGCGCTCGATGCCGGGCGAGGAGACCTCGAGATAGTAGGATCCCTCGATGGGGTCCGCCTCGTCGAGGATGGGGTCGATCGCGCGGTGTACGCGCTCGCAGTCGTCGATCCCGACGCCGCCCTCTTTATCGATCGTGACCCGGAGGTGCCAGTCGGCGCCCTCCTTCACGTATTCGACGTCCCAGAGGTCGCATCCGTTGTCCGAAACCGTCGTCGCGATCAGATCCGCGACCGTCCCGGCGATGTTCTTTTTCATCGCGCCGCCTCCTTCACAAAAGTAAGAGTGGGAAACGACCCACTCTTACATCCTATCTTTTTCATAGGCATTATAGCATAGATCTCCCTTAATTGCAATACTTTCACGCAAAAAAGAGAAATTATTTTTCAAGGTCGTCGGTCCTTTCGTATTCGTCGATGAAATAGTTGATGATGTCGCGGCGGGTCACGATGCCGATGAAACTGCCGCGGTCGTCCTCGACCGGGACGAAAGCGTTCTGCTTCACCCGTCCGAGCAGGTCGGAGATCGAGGCGTCCTGTTTGACCGCGGGATTGACCTCGCGCCGGACGATCTCCTTGAGTTTCCGCCGCTCGAGCAGCCGGAGATCCCCGCTTCCCTCCTCGTAGAGTTCGCGCAAGAAGTCGCCGTCCGACACCGAGCCGACGTAGCGCCCCTTGCGGTCGATCACGGGAACGGCGTGGTGGCGGTGGAAAAACATCTTCTCCAGCGCCTGCCGCAGCGTGAAATCGTTATAGAGATAGCACACCGCGCTCTTGGGGGTCAGGAAACGGAGTATATTCATTCCTCTGTCCTTTCAGTCGGGGATCAGCCGCGCAGGGCGGTGCCGATCACGGTGCCGTAGGTGGCGAGATCGGGGATCAGGAAGTTGACGTCGAACATCTGGTTCAGTTTCTCCATCGCGGTCTTGCAGTACGGGATGGTGGTCAGGTTGCCGGTCATCACGATGTCCTTGACCCCGCGGCTCTTCGCGGCGAAGAGCGAGACCATACCGACCGTCTCGAACACCATATTCAGGATCCCGAGCGAAATATCCGCCTTGGTCGCCAGATCGCTGATCTTGCCGAAGTTGGCGGCGGTCATATCCGCCGGCATCCCGTGCAGCCGGTCGCTTTTCGACATATCCGAGATGCGGAGGTCGACGTTGCCGAGATCGCCCTCTTCGGCGAGGTCGGAGATATGTTCGACGCTGTCCATTTTGAGCAAGAGATGCGAGAGCCCGAGCAGCGTACCGCCCCCGACCCCGGTGCCGCCGAGGTAGGTGATGGCGCCGCCCTTTTTGGCGTGGACGACGGCGGTCCCGGTGCCCAGACTTGCGACGATCGCCTCGTCCAGACCCGAGAGGTACAGCCCGCCGAGCCCGATGCTGTCAAACTCGGAGACCGCCTCGCAGGGGAGCGAGTAGATGGGGCTGGAGATCGAGGCGGAGCCCACCCCGGTCATCATCACCCGGCTGATCTCGGAGAGCGAGAGCTTGTTTTCCGCCGTGAACTTGCCGAACGCGCCGTAGACCGAGGTCAGGGGGTCCGACGCGCGCACGTACTGCGGCGCGATCAAACGCGACCCCTCGGGCGTTTTCTCGAAACCGACGATCTTCGTGGTGCTTCCGCCCACGTCGATGCCGATGACTACGTTCCTCATAGGAACCTCCTTTTTTCTTCGGGAAACCGCCGCCCCCCGGGCCGCGCAGGCGCCGGGGAACGGCGGCGATCTCACTTAATGAGATGTCTTTTGATCTTCTTGGACGTGGTCTTCGGGAATTCCTCGTCCCGGAGCTCCACTTCACGCACCTGTTTGAAGTGCGGCAGTTTCTTGTTGACCTTGCGGATCGCGTGCTTGACGGCTTCGAGTTTTTCCTCGTCGGTCGCGTCCTCCCCGAACTTTTCGGCGTTCGGGAAAACGACGGCGGTGAGCACGACGCTGTCGCCGTCCTCGCTCTTGCGCCCGACCACCACGCTCTCGGCGATCAGGTCGATGCCGGCAAGGTACTCCTCGATCTCCTCGGGAAAGACGTTCTTGCCGTTTTCCAGCACGATGACCGACTTCATCCGTCCGGTGATATAGACGTAGCCGTCGGCGTCCATATAGCCGACGTCGCCGGTCCGGTACCAGCCGTCGTCGGTGAAGGAGGCGGCGTTCGCCTCGGGGTTCTCGAAGTAGCCGAGCATCACGTTGTCGCCGTGGATCTGGATCTCGCCCTCGGCAAAGCCCGCCTCGTTGATGGTCTCGCCGTCGACGCGGATGGTGCAGCAGGGGACGGCGGGTCCGACCGAGCCGGATTTCCGCTTGTAGTACGGGGTGACGGCGGCGAGCGGCGCGCACTCGGTGATGCCGTAGCCCTCGTAGATCGAGATGCCGAAATCCTCGAACGCGTAGATCAGGTCGGGTTTCAGCGGGGCGCCGCCGCAGATGATCTTTTCCAGCCGTCCGCCGAACGCCTCGCGCACCTCGGCAAACAGTTTCTTGCGCAGGTCGACGCCGACCTTCATCATCACGCGGGAGGCGGCGATGCCGGCGTTGAAGGTGCGGAGTTTGCCCTTCTTTTCGACCTCGGTCAAGATCTTTTTGTACATCGTCTGCACGAACAGCGGGACCAGGACCAGAGCGGTCGGACGGAAGCGCGCGAAGTTGCGCAGAACGTGGCGGAGCGAGTCGTTGATGCAGATCTTCACGCCGTAGAGCAGTTCGGCGAGCATACAGGCAAGCCCGTAGGTGTGGTGCATCGGAAGCACCGAGACCACGGTCTCGTCGGGGGTGAAGTCGACCGACTCGGCGCAGGAATTGACGACCGAGAAAATGTTGCGCTGGCAGAGCATGACGCACTTGCTGGATCCCGTGGTGCCCGAGGTGAAGAGCATCTCGGCAAGTTCGCCGCGCGAACGGACGGGGGGATAGTCCCAGCCCGCCTCGACCGCCTCGGCGCCCGACGCTTCGACCTCGCTCCAGAGCGTGACTTTCTCGTTCTTTTTCTCCTCGCCCATCGTGATATAGTAACGGACGGAGGGATGATCGGTCAGGATATCCGCCAGCGCCTCGTCGAGCGAGGAGGCGGCGACCACGGCGTCGCAGCTGATGCCGGTAAGAAACGCCGAGATCTCCGAGGGCGCCAGTTCGCGGTCCATCGGGACGACCACCCCGCCCTGCGCCATCGCGGCGAGGTAGGCGGCGACCCAACGGGGAGAGGTCTCGCCGATCACGGCGACCCGTCCGTGGGACATCCCGAGTTTTTCAAGACCCGCCGAGAAGCGACGGACCATCCCGCCGAATTCGGCGTAGGTCATCGTGGCGGTCTCGGTCTGCGAAACGAAATATTCATAGGCGATCTTGTCGCCGTGCTGTTCGATCGTGCGGCAGAAATCGGGCGCGGAATGCGCCGGGGTATAGTGGCGCTCGGTCATCGCTTTGCCGGGGATGGTGCGCCCGGATGCGACCGATCTCTTGTTGCTGAAATTGAGTACTTTGAGAATGTTCATGAAACTCCTCCGGTGGATATGCCGTCCTCCTGCGAGGTGGACGCGTCCACTTTCGTATTATATCATA
>CAMJCC010000059.1 GCA_946404035.1 uncultured Clostridia bacterium
GGTCTGGAAGCAGATCACCTCCCTGCGCGCCAGCCGTCCTCCGTCCCCGTCCCGCTCCCCCCTTGCAAACCTCTCACTTTTCTGTTATACTGTTTTTATCAATATCTTGGGAGGAAACGACCGTGATCCGCTTGGAAAAAATCGACGCCAAAAACA
This sequence comes from uncultured Clostridia bacterium, assembly GCA_946404035.1. Classification (GTDB taxonomy): domain Bacteria; phylum Bacillota; class Clostridia; order Oscillospirales; family CAG-272; genus UBA1740. Next base: position 157 of record CAMJCC010000059.1, read on the forward strand.
TCTGGGACGTCCTGGCCCTCAAAGTCAAAAGAAGGCAGCGGAACTTCGTCGCGTCAAATTACGTCAGCATCGTGCAGGCGTACGCCGCGATCGGCACCGGCTGCACCGCGTTCCCCTTTGCGATCTGCGACGACGACAAGCCGGTCGGCTTTCTGATGATCGGCTACAACGAGGCGGTGCTGTACGACTTTTACGACGGGGTCAAAGCACCCGAGATCTTAAAAGACAATTACAGCGTCTGGCGCCTGATGATCGATAAGAAATATCAGAAAAAGGGGTACGGCAGGGAAGCCCTCCGGCTTGCGCTCGAGTTCGTCCGGACTTTCCCCTCGGGGAAAGCCGACTACGTTTCGCTCTCCTATGAGCCGGAAAACAAGATCGCGGCGAAACTCTACCACTCCTTCGGCTTCAAAGAAAACGGCGAAATGGACGGCGACGAGGTGGTCGCGGTCTTAAAGCTTTGACCCGAAAGACCCTTCCCGGCCCGCGATCCTCCCCGGATCGCGGTCCTTTTTGATCTCTTTGTCAACCTTTTTCCAAAATCGGTTGACAATCTCTCGCGCGCGTGCTATAATCGTCGGAGAATACAAGCAAAAGAGAAGAGGTACAAGGGCTATGCGGGACAACCAGAACCGGGAAAAGATCCTTGCTGCTCTGGCGGCGAATGACATCGTATCAGGCGAGGAGATCTCGGCGCAACTCGGCGTGACGCGGGCGGCGGTCTGGAAACAGATCACCTCTCTTCGCGCCGACGGCTACGCCATCCCGGGCGACCCCCGAAGCGGCTACCGTCTGCTTGCCGAGGGAGCTCGGAACTACGAAGTGTCCCTCCTCAGGGCGTTTGCCCCCGAACGCCGCCGCGTGATCTTCTCTTACGAAACGGGCTCGACCAACACCGACCTGAAAGCGCTTGCCGCGGGAGAGGCGACCGGGACGCTCGCCGTCGCGGAAAAGCAGACCGGGGGGCGCGGGCGGCGGGGCCGTGCCTTTGCGTCGCCCGTCGGCGGTGTTTATTTCAGTCTCCTGCTCCGTCCGACCCTGCCGCTTTCGGAGATTTCTTCTTTGACCGGGGCGGTCGCGGTCGCAGTCGCGCGGGCGCTGGAAGAGGAGACCGGGCTTCCTGTCGGGATCAAGTGGGTGAACGACCTGTATCTGCACGGAAAAAAAGCCGTCGGCATCCTCTGCGAGGCGGTCGCGGACCTGGAAAGCGGTACGCCCGAGTACGTCGTGGTCGGGGTCGGGATCGACCTGTGCGGACAGTTGCCGCCGGAACTTGACGGGATCGCCACCACGGTCGAGCGCGAGGGGGGACGCGTCCCCGACCGCGCGGCGCTGATCGCGCGCGCCGTCCGCGAGATCGAACGGGTCGCCGCCGCCCCGCTCTCGGAGGACGTGCTTGCCGAGAGCCGCCGCCGCTCGGTTTTGCTCGGGCGCGAGGTGACGGTCACGCGGGGCGACGATACTTTCCGCGCCCGGGCGGTCGACCTCAACGACCTCGGGGAACTGGTCGTCGCTTTGGAGGACGGCAGGACCCTGGCGCTCTCCTCGGGCGAGGTCAGCGTCCGATTGCCGGAGGTGAAACCGTGACCAAACGAAGCCGGACGCTCCGGCGCCTGACGGTCGCCGCCGTTTTCGCCGCTCTCCTTGCCGTCGCCTCCCCTTGGACGATCCCGATCGGACCCGTCCCGGTCACGCTCGCGGTCCTGTTCCTCTTCCTCTGCGGGGGGCTGCTCGGTCCTGTCGACGGACTGCTTGCCGTGGCGGTCTACGTCGCCGTCGGCGCGCTGGGGGTCCCGGTCTTCAGCGGGTTCCGAGGGGGGTATGCGGTCCTGATCGGTCCGACAGGCGGCTTTTTGCTCGGCTATTTCCCCTGCGTCTTCCTCGCCGGGCTCGGGAGAAAACGACCGAAACTGCGACCCTTGTTCTTCCTTCTCGGGCTGATCGTCTGCTACCTGTGCGGGGCGGTGCAGTTCGGGCTGGTGACGGGCAACGACCCGAAGACCGTGCTTCGGCTTGCCGTACTTCCGTTCTTCCTCCCGGACGCGTTAAAAACCGTCGCCGCGTGTTTGTTGCTTCCCCCGATCGGGCGGGCGCTTGCCCGCGTCGGGTACCCGGACGCGAAAACCGCAAAAGTTTTTTCCCCGCGTATAGACACGGGCGAAAACCTATGTTATAATAATTCAGTACCAACGGAACGTAAAGGAAACGCCGAAATGAACGACACCGAAAAAAGAACGGTCCCCGGGCTGATCTCCGACCTCCTCGCTTACGGCGAGAGGACGGGGCTCTGCTCTCCCCTCGACCGCATCTACCTCTCCAATCTGCTTGCCGACAAACTCGCCGTCACGCTTGACGGCGGGCTTCCCGAGCCGCGCGAACTGCCGCTTCCCGAGATCCTCGGGGGGCTGACCGATCACGCCGTCCGAGCGGGTCTTGTTCCGGCGGATACCGTGACCTACCGCGACTTGTTCGACACCGCTTTGATGGGGATCGTCACCCCGCGCCCCTCGGAGGTCATCGCAAAATTCGAAGCGCTCTCCGCCAAGGACCCGAAGATGGCGACCGACTATTTCTACAAACTCTCGCGCGACGCCAACTATATCCGTTGCGACCGTATCGCGCGCGACGTGCGCTGGACGGTGCCGTCCCGCTACGGAGAGATCGAACTCTCGATCAACCTCTCCAAACCCGAAAAGGATCCCAAGGCGATCGCGGCGGCAAAACTCCTGCCGCAGAGCGGTTACCCGAAGTGCCTGCTCTGCCACGAAAACGAGGGCTACGCCGGCAACGAGGCAAAACCCGCGCGGGAGAACCTCCGTCAGATCCCGTTCGATATGGACGGGGCGCGCTGGTATCTGCAATACTCCCCCTACGTTTACTACAACGAGCACTGCATCGCGCTCTCGGAAAAACACGAGCCCATGAAGATCGACCGTTCGACCTTCGCCAAACTGCTGGGCTTCATCTCGCGTTTCCCGCACTATTTCATCGGCTCGAACGCCGATCTGCCCATCGTCGGCGGCTCGATCCTCTCCCACGACCACATGCAGGGCGGGCGCCACACCTTCCCGATGGAGCGGGCGAAGATCGCGCAAAAGGTCGCGTTTGCCGGGTACGAAAACGTCCGGTGCGGGATCGTCGACTGGCCGCTCTCGGTGATCCGTCTGCGGAGTTCCGACCGCGACGCGATGATCGACCTCGCCGACCGCATCCTGACCAAATGGCGCGTCTACTCCGACCCCGAGCGGACGGTGTTCGCCGAGACCGACGGAGAGCCGCACAACACGATCACCCCGATCGCAAGGATGCACGACGGCGAGTTTGAACTCGATCTCGTTCTCCGCAACAACCTGACCACCCCCGAGCATCCCCTCGGGCTCTATCATCCGCACGAGGAGCTGCACCATATCAAGAAAGAAAACATCGGTCTGATCGAGGTGATGGGACTTGCCGTCCTGCCCGCCCGGCTGAAAGCCGAAATGGCAAAGGCGGCGGAGGCGATCCTCGCGGGCAAGGACCTTCGCGCCGATCCCGTGCTCGCCAAGCACGCCGACTGGATCGACGAACTGCGCGCCGAATATACCTTTACCGCGGAGAACGTGAACGAGATCCTCTACCGGGAGATCGGCGCGGTCTTCGTCCGGGTGCTCGAGGACGCGGGGGTCTATCCCGCGACGCCCGAGGGCAGGGCGGGCATGATGCGCTTTATCGACGCCGTGAACGCCTGAGAGGGACGCCGAATGAACAGACTTGTGATCGTATCGACCCTGTTCGTGCTCGGTTCGCTCGCCGGGTACGTTCTGGAGGTCTTTTACCGCCGCTTCTTCTCCGCGAAAAAGTGGATCAACCCCGGCTTTCTCGTCGGACCCTACATCCCGCTTTACGGGTTCGGCGTGATGCTCCTTTACGGACTGTCGAACGTCGACTTTCTGTCGTTCGGTCTGTCCGGCGTCTGGGAGCATATCGTGCGGGTGGTCTGCATCGGCGTATCGCTTACGCTGATCGAGTTTTTGACCGGGATCATCTTCATCCGCGGACTGCACATCAAACTCTGGGACTATTCCGACCGGCTAGGCAACGTGATGGGCGTGATCTGCCCGCTCTTCTCGGTCATCTGGTTTTTGCTCGGCTGCGGTTACTACTTCTTTTTGAACGGTCCGCTCGTCGGCGTGATCGAGTGGCTCGGGGAGAACCCGATCTACTCCTACTCGGTCGGGCTGGTCATCGGGATGGTTTTGGTCGACACCTGCTATTCGATCCGGCTCGGCATCCGCATCCGCGCCGCCGCCGATCAGTTCGTCGTTCGCTACGAGCAGTTCAAGATCGACGTCAAGCGCGAGGCGGTCGAGCGCGCCGAAAACAGCCGCTTCTTTGGTACTTTGGTCGCGGTCTACCGCGCGGGCGACACGCTCCGCGACGTGATCCGGCACCACGTCGAACTCCTCCGCCAGCCGAAAAAGTGGTGGAAAAAAGAGAAAAAATAAGAAAACGACCGCCCCGTCGTTCGACGGAGCGGTCGTTTTGTATCAAAACCGCGTTGCGCCTTACTTTTTCATCTCCGACACCCGCCGGACGATGGCGTGCAGGATCCGGACCACGGCGTCCATCCCCTCGACGGTGATATGCTCGTAGGGACCGTGGAACGCGAAGCCCCCCGTCCCGAGGTTCGGGCAGGGAAGCCCCAGCCAGGTCAGGGTGGCGCCGTCGGTACCGCCCCGGATGGGCTCCGAGATCGGGGTGACGCCGCACTCCTTCGTCGCCTCGAGCGCCAGTTCGACGACGTAGGGCGTTTCGTCGATCTTCTCTTTCATGTTCCGATACTGGTCGCGGATCTTCAGCGTGACCGTCCCGGCGCCGTATTTTTCGTTGAACGCGTCCGCCAAATTCGCGACCGTTTGCTTCTTGTCCTCCAGTTTCTTTGCGTCGTGGTCGCGGAGGATATAGCGCAGGGTCGCCGTTTCAACGTTGCCCGAAAGGTCGAGCAGATGATAGAACCCCTCGCGTCCGCTCGTTGTGGCGGGCGTTTCGTTTTGCGGGAGGGACGCGGCGAACTCCGCGGCGATAAGACCCGCGTTTTTCATGATCCCGGTCGCTTCTCCGGGGTGGACGTTGACCCCGGCGAAAACGATCTCCGCCGCCGCGGCGTTGAAGTTCTCCGCGACCACCTCGCCCTCGAACCCGCCGTCGACCGTATAGGCGAAATCGGCGCCGAGCCGCGCGACGTCAAAGCACGCCGTGCCTTGCCCGATCTCCTCGTCGGGGGTGAAGCAGACCGCGATCCTCCCGTGCGGCGCGCCGCTGTTGATCAACTCTTCCAGCATCGTCACGATCTCGGCGATCCCCGCCTTATCGTCCGCGCCGAGCAGGGTCGTGCCGTCGGTCACGATCAGCGTCCGTCCGGCAAGCGACGGCAGATGCGGGAACGCCGAGGCGGAAAGCACCCGTCCGCTCTCCCCGAGCGGCAGGTCGCGCCCGTCGTAGCGTTCGATCAGGCGCGGTTTGACCCCCTCGCCCGCAAAATCCGGGGCGGTGTCGACGTGCGCGACGAACCCGACGCAGGGCGCCCCCTCGTATCCCGGCGTGGCGTCCAGCCACCCGCGGACGTAGCAGTGCTCGTCCACCTCTGCCGTCAGTCCGAGCGCAATCAGCTCGTCGCACAGCGGGCGCGCGAGATCGAACTCGCGTTCCGCCGACGGGGTCCCAAAGCCGTTCTCGTCGCTCGTCGTGTAGATCTTCACGTACTGCAAAAGTCGTTCGTATGCGCGCATTTACGTCCTCTTTCTCCGGGTCACCCCGGGCGGTCTTTTTCAAATTGATTGTATCACACGCGCGCGCAAAAGTCAATGCGGCGGAGATCCTCGATTATTTTTACAAAACCTCTTGACAAATCCGCGCGGAGGGATTATACTATAAACAGTTGAACGGTTGCTCAACTGTTTGGAGGATCAAATGAAAGAAAACGAAAAGGATCTTGCGATGCAATGCGGGTGCGAACACGAGCACCCCGAGACCGTACGCGAAGTGCGGGAGGCGATGCCCGACGAGAACGTGACGGCGGACCTCTCCGACTTTTTCAAGGTGTTCGGGGACAGTTCCCGGATGCGGATCCTGTTCGCCCTGGACAGAAGGGAACTGTGCGTCTGCGATCTTTCGGCGGCGCTCTCGATGACCAAATCCGCCGTGTCGCACCAACTCCGCTTTCTCCGCACCAACCACCTCGTCGCCTCCCGCCGGAGCGGGAAGAATATCTTTTACCGCCTCGCCGACGATCACGTCCGCGACATCATCGAGATCGCGGTCGAGCATCTCTCCGAGGAAGAGTAATCCATCCATTTGTTAATCAAAAGAAAAGAGGATACGACCATGAAGACCAAGTACTCCGTTTCCGGGCTGGACTGCCCGAACTGCGCCGCCAAACTCGAGGGGATGCTCGGGAAGACCGAGGGGATCGCCTCGGCAAAGATCAACTTCCTGTCCGAGAAACTGACCGTCGAGAGCGAGCTTCCCGCAGACGAACTGCTCGCCGCGGTCAGAAAGACCGCGCAGGCGTTCTCCTCCAAGGTGAAGATCGACCTGCTCTGATACGATGAAAAAGCGTCATTCGCTCCGCCTGACGCACGAGGTGTGGCAGGTGCTGGCGGGCGGCGTGCTGCTCGGCGCCGGGATCCTCTCGGAGCATCTCGGCGCGCCCGCCCCCGCCGTGCTCGCCGTCTATCTCGTCGCGCTCGCGGTATCGGGCTGTACCGTCTGGCTGGACGCTCTGCGCGGGATCCTGCGCCGGGATCTGCTCGACGAAAAGTTTTTGATGACCGTCGCGTCGGTCGGCGCGTTCATCATCGGCAGTTACGCCGAGGGCGTCGCCGTGATGCTCTTCTTCCTTGCCGGGGAGTATTTCGAGCACCAAGCCGTCGCCCGTTCCCGGAAATCCATCCGGGGGCTGATGGACCTTTGCCCCGACCGCGCGATCCGGCTCTCCGGGGAGATCGAAGAGGAGATCGACGCCGACGATCTGTCGGCGGGCGACCGTATCGTGATCCGTCCCGGCGACCGCGTCCCTGCGGACTGCACCGTGTTGGACGGCACGGCGCTGATCGACGTCGCTTCTCTTACCGGGGAACCGCTCCCCGTCGAAGCGTCGCCGGGGTCTTCGCTCTCAAGCGGCACGGTCTGTCAAAACGGGCGGCTGATCGCCCGGGTCGACCGCCCCGCCGAAACGTCGGCGGCGGCGCGCGTTCTCTCGCTCGTCGAGGACGCCAACGAGGCGAAATCACGGCAGGAGAACTTTATCACGCGCTTCTCGCGGGTCTATACGCCGTCGGTCGTATTGGCGGCTGTTCTGCTCGGGGTCGGCGTTCCGCTGATCCTGCTCTGGAGCGGTCACGCTCCGGGCTGGACCGATTGGCTCCACCGCGCCCTGACGTTCCTCGTCGTGTCGTGCCCCTGCGCGCTGGTCATTTCGGTCCCCTTGAGTTTCTTCGGCGGGATCGGCGGCGCCGCCTCGGAGGGCATCCTGTTCAAGGGGGGCAACCGGATGAACGCGCTCTCGCGCGTGAAGACCGTCTGTTGCGATAAGACCGGGACCCTGACCGAGGGCAAGTTTGAAGTGCGCGAGGTCACGCCCGCTGCGGGGATCGACCGCGATCATCTTGTCGCCGTCGCCGCCTCCGCCGAGCGCAACTCCACCCATCCGATCGCCGCCGCGATCCGCGCGCTTGCCCCGGACGCGCCCTCCCCCGCGTCGGTCGAGGAACGCGCCGGACGCGGGATCGTCGCGGACGTGGACGGTCGCCGCGTGCTCGCAGGGTCGAAAAAACTGCTCCTGGAAGAGGGGGTTTTGGTCCCGGACGATGCTGTCGGCTCGGTTTTCGTTGCCGAGGACGGCAAGTGGATCGGCTGCTTTACGGTCGGCGACGCGATCCGCCCGGAGAGCCGCGACACCGTCGAGCGGCTCCGTAAACTGGGCGTCAAGCGGGTCGGGATGCTGACCGGGGACGCCCCTGAGAACGCCAAGCCCGTCGCGGAGGCGCTCTCGCTCGATTTCGCCCGCGCGTCGCTTTTGCCCGACGACAAGTATCAAGCCGTCGGCGACCTGATCGCGGAAAAGAACGGCGCGGTCCTCTACGTCGGGGACGGCATCAACGACGCGCCGGTGATCGCGCTCGCCGATATCGGCGTGGCGATGGGCGGGGTTGGTTCCGACGCCGCCATCGAGGCGGCGGACCTGGTCGTGATGTCCGACAAACTCGACCGGCTCCCCAAAGCCATCCGGATCGCGCGCCGCACGGTCGCGATCGCGCGGCAGAACATCGTGTTCGCGCTCGCGGTCAAACTGGCGATCCTCGTTCTCTCCGCGACCGGGATCAATTCGAGTATGTGGCTCGCGGTCTTCGCCGACGTCGGCGTCGCCGTCCTTGCTATCCTGAACGCGATGCGCGCCCTGCGCGTCAAGAAACTGTAAAAACAACAGTGCCGCCTGCGAAAACGCAGGCGGCACGTCACTTGAACCGCCCGGGACCACGGTCCCGGGCGGTTCAAGTGTCACTGCACTTTGTGCAACATCACGTTTTGCGGCAACGCAAAACGCATCACGCGTCCTTTTCTTGGTCTTCCTCCGCTTTCTTTCGGGGGAACAGCGCGCGCGGCAGGCGCGGCAGAACGACCGCGCCGAGAAGACCCACGGCAAGCCCGGCGACCGTCCCCGAGAGCAGCAGCCACGGGAGCAGGGAAAGGATCCGCACCGTCCCGAGGGCGAAGACCGCGACGGCGATCTGCCCGACGTTGTGCGCGACACCGCCGAGGATGCTGATCCCCGGAAGCCCGAACAGCCGGAAACGGAACGCCAGCACCATCACGATGAAACTGACGACGCCCCCCGCGAGCGAGTAGAGGAACGAAACGGGGGAACCGAAGAGCAAAGCCGACAGCGCGATCCGGGAGAGCGACACGGCGGCGGCGGCGGGGATCCCCACCGTCGGGAGCAGGATCAGGGGGATCAGGTTGGCGAGCCCGATCTTCATGCCCGGGACGGGCATCGGGATAAAGGTCTCAAGATACGAGAACAGAAGCGACAGCGCACAGAGCACGGCGGAGAGAGCGACGCGCCGGGCAATGGAGTTTCGTTCGTTCATTTACCGTCCCTCCTCTCCAGCGTGATCAGCAGTCGGTGGGGGGCGCAGGAGATGAAATCGACGCCCGCGTCGGCGGGGACGAGCGTCCCGTGATGGACGCAGACCTGATTGGCGCAGTCGGCGGAGGCGACGTAAACCGCGCCCCCCGAGATCACGATCCGGTTGACCCCCTCGTCGGAGGTAAAGAGAAATTCCGCGTCCTCGTCAAGCGGCATCCGCCTGACGGTCTCGCCGCGGTAGCGGATCACGACGTCCCACTCGCCCGACCCGTCCCCGCGACAGAGGAACAGGACGAGAAACAGGAGCGCGGCAAGCAGAAGAAGCGAGAGCAGAAGTACGGCGTCACGCCGTAAAAAGATCTTCACGACCCGCCTCCTTCCGCAAACGTCCCATACCCGAAGTGCTCGCCGTCCTCGGCGATCCAGAGCACCGAAACGGGGGAAGAGAGCCCCGAAAGCAGAGAAACCCCCGCCTCACGGGAAAGACAAAACAGGGCAGTCGAAAGAACGTCGGCGACCCCCGCGTCGTCCGAGAGCACCGAAACGGACGCCCAGCCGAGGGCGGCGGGGTAGTTGGTGTCGGGGTCGACGATGTGGTGATAGCGCACGCCGTCAACGGTATAGTAGCGCTCGTACGAGCCGCTGGTCACAAGCGAGACCGCCCCGCTTTGTTTGGTCCGCCCGACCGTCCCGCCGGCGGGATCGCGCACCGAGAGCGTCCACGGATCGCCCGCCGCCGTCCCCGAGACGCGCAGGTTCCCGCCCACGTTGGCGGCAAAATCGGAGTAGCCGTCCGCTTCCATTTCGCGGCAGATCCGCTCGGCGGCGTAGCCCTTGGCAAACGCGCCGACGTCGACGGAAGAGCCCGACACGGGCAGATACGCGGTCCCGGCGTCCCGGTCGATCACAAGCGATGACCGCCCGGCGATCTCCGCCGCCGCGGCAAGTTCCGCGTCGGTCGGCGTGCGGGCATTCTCCGGGTCGGCTAACCCCGCCGTCCGGCAGTCGTGCCAGAGCAAGAGGACGGGACCGAGCAACAGGTCCACCCGTCCCGCGGTCATCTCTTTTGCCGCAAGACCGTATTCGAGAAGATCGAGCAGCCGCGCGTCGAGCGCAACGGGGGCGACCCCCGCCGAAAGGTTCAGCGTTTTCAGGTTGCTCACCCCGTCGTATTCGTAATAGATATCGGCGAGTTTGTCCCACTCGGAAAGCTGCTCCTCGAACGCGTCGAAGAACGCCTCGGCGTCGGATGCCCTCCGCGTATAGATCACAAGTTGCGTCGCCGTGTCGAACGGACCGTCGATCACGCGCGAATACTGCTTCGGCCGGACGAGAGAGCAGGAGGGGAAAAGGAACGCAAGACAGAACAGTAACGCGAGAAAACAGGTAAAGCGCCGCATAGTTCCCCCTCCTTTTTTTCTGTATTATACTCCATAAAAAGAAAAAAAGCAAGAGGAAAGAGGCGCGGGAAAACGGCGCCGTTTTGCGCGTTCAAATGGGGGGGCGTTTTCAAAAAACAAGAAAAATGCGGGCAAAATCGCCTCATCCTCTTGACAACGCGGCAACGGCTCGGTATAATATACTCGAAATAATATCTTTTGGTAGGAAATAGATTTTCCGAAGGAGGACCGTTATGGCAGAATGGCGTCCCGCGAGCGAGACCGAGTTTCCCCCCGCTTTATCGAAACGGCTCAATACCTTTTTTGACCGTCTGGCGGAGAGTTATCCCGACAAGGTAGTCATTCATTTCAATCGCGACCATAAGAAACTGGCGGAGAGGGGGACCGAGCTCCGTCGACTTGCCGGCTACGGCGAGGATAACGAGCGGTTCTTTTCGGATTTCGGGTTCACCTACGTCAACGCCCTGAAACAGAAGACCGACTCCCACGGGACCTACGAGGACCTGATCGCGCGGCTGAAAGCGGCGTTCCCCGACGGGATCGTCTGCCTGTATCAGGCGGCGGCGTTCCGCGACGACCTGTCGTATTTTGCGCGCAAGAAGATGCGCACGGCAAAGCAGATCCTGCGCAACGCGGGCGTGCTCCGCGACCGCCGTCCCGACGAGGTGATCCGTCCCGAGGACGACACCGAGGACTTTGACGCGCCGGCAGTCGAGGTCGCCGCGAAAGAGACCGCCCCGGTCGAAAAGACCGAGGAGAGACCCGTCGCGCCGGTCGCCGAAACGGTCGAACAGCCCGCCGAAGAACCGGTTATCAAAGAGGCGGAAGCCCCTGCCGAAGAGCCGGTTATCGAAACGGTCGAACAGCCCGCCGAAGAGCCGA
>CAMJCC010000060.1 GCA_946404035.1 uncultured Clostridia bacterium
TCCGGGCAAAAAAGCAAGGAGATGCGCAGGAAAACTTCCGCGGGATTGCCGAACGGGTCTTTTCGGCTGAGCGGGCTCTTTTTTCGCTTGAAAAAGAAGAAAAAGTATAGACAATTCAGAAAATATATTGTATAATGTATGCTGAACGAAAACGGCTATCTTTTCCCCCGTTTGTAGGACGCCGTTTCGGGTATGAACGAAACGAAAGGAGATCGGCGGATGCTGCATCTGACGATCGTCGGCGGCGACGGTACGGTACGCTTCGACGCTTCGGGATACGAGATCGACGCGGTCTTCCCCGGCGAGTACGCCGAGGGCGACAAGATCCGGATCTCAATGTCCGAGGGCGAGTTCATCGGGGTCCAACTGGACCAGACGATGGAAAGTTCGGTCCTCCACGTCCCGGGGCGGCGGTTCGAGTATCTGATCCCGTTCGGCGCGGAGCGCAGCCGGGGGTATCACCCCGACGCGTTTGCCGGAACCAAACACCGGATCCGGGTCTGGGAACCCACGGACGAGGAGGCGTACGGCTACCGCAATATCGCCCTGAACCCCTGCGACAGGCACGGGGTGGACAAGTATTTTCCCCACGCGAGGGCCAACTTTGTGACGCGGGAGGACCCCTGCTTCTTCGAGCGGAACGCCATCGACGGCGTCATCCACAACGAGGGGCACGGGAACTACCCCTACCATTCCTGGGCGGGGGGCGCGCGCGAGGACCTCGAATATACCATCGATTTCGGACAGGACGTCGAGATCGACAAACTGGTCTTCTTCCTCCGGGCGGATTTCCCGCACGACACCTGGTGGAAATCGGTCGAGGTCACCCTCTCCGACGGCACGACGCTGACGGCGGAGTTCGAGGGCAAAGCCGAGGGACAGGAACTGGTCTTTGATAAGACCGTGACCCGTACCGTCTTTCTCCACCATTTCAAACAGGTATCCACCCCGCTCTCGTGGGCGGCGCTGACCCAAATTCAAGTTTTCGGAAGTTATATCAAAAAGGAGATAAAACAAATGGAAGTTCGTCAGGCATCCAACGCAAAGGACGTCAAGCACTACACCACCGAGCGTCTGAGAGAGGAGTTCCATATCGCCAACCTCTTCACCAAGGACAATATCCGCATGGTCTACAGCCACATCGACCGCATCATCACGGCGGGGCTGATGCCCGTATTCCAGACGCTGAAACTGGTGGGCGGCAAGGAACTGGCGTCGGAGTATTTCCTGGAACGGCGCGAGATGGGCTGCATCAACATCGGCGGCAAAGGGATCATCACGGTCGACGGGACCGAGTACGAGATGAACCCCCGCGACGGCATCTATATCGGGCGCGGCAACAAGGAGATCACTTTCAAGAGCTGCGATCCCAACGCCCCGGCGAAGTTCTACGTTTCCTCCTGCCCGGCGCACACCTCCTACCCGATCAAGAAAATCGACATCACCAAGGCGAAGAAAGTTCCCTGCGGCTCGGTCGAGGAGTGCAACAAGCGGGTCATCAACCAGTACATCCACCCCGAGGTCATGCAGTCCTGCCAGCTTGCGATGGGTCTGACCCAACTGGAGCCCGGCTCCAACTGGAACACCATGCCCTGCCACACCCACGACCGGCGCATGGAAGTTTACCTCTATCTCGATATGGGCGAGAACGACGTGGTCTTCCACATGATGGGCGAGCCGCAGGAGACGCGGCACATCATCATGCACAACGAAGAGGCGGTCATCAGCCCGTCCTGGTCGATCCATTCCGGCGTCGGCACGCGCGCCTACTCCTTTATCTGGGCGATGTGCGGCGAGAACCAGGAATTCACCGATATGGACTTTATTGAAACGCGGGATCTGCTCTGATCCCGGCGAAAGGAGAAGATACCAATGAGTGATATGTTCAGCTTAAAAGGGAAAGTCGCCCTGATCACCGGCGCGTCCTACGGGATCGGGTACGCCATCGCGAAAGCGTACGCCGAAGCCGGCGCCACCATCGTTTTTAACGACATCAAACAGGAACTGGTCGACCGCGGGCTTGCCGCCTACAAAGCCGACGGGATCGAAGCGCACGGCTACGTCTGCGACGTGACCGACGAGGACGCGGTCAACGCGTTCGTCGCGCAGGTCGAAAAGGAAGTCGGCGTGATCGACGTTCTGGTCAACAACGCCGGGATCATCAAGCGCATCCCGATGTGCGAGATGAGTGCCGCGGATTTCCGCAAGGTGATCGACGTCGACCTGAACGCCCCGTTCATCGTGTCGAAAGCCGTCATCCCCTCGATGGTGAAAAAGGGACACGGCAAGATCATCAACATCTGCTCGATGATGAGCGAACTGGGACGCGAGACCGTTTCCGCCTACGCCGCGGCGAAAGGCGGGCTGAAAATGCTGACCCGGAACATCTGCTCCGAATACGGAGAAGCGAACATCCAGTGCAACGGCATCGGGCCGGGGTACATCGCGACCCCGCAGACCGCGCCCCTGCGCGAGCGGCAGCCCGACGGATCGCGCCATCCGTTCGACGCGTTCATCGTTGCGAAGACCCCGGCGGCGCGCTGGGGGACCCCCGAGGATCTGATGGGTCCGGCGGTGTTCCTTGCCTCCGACGCCTCGAACTTCGTCAACGGTCACATCCTTTACGTCGACGGCGGTATCCTCGCCTACATCGGCAAACAGCCGTAAGGGGTGTAACGAATGAAGAACGTTGAGACCCTGCTCCGCGAGAACCGGGCGTGGGCGGAAGACACCTTCCGGAAGATCGACCGCAAGTTCTCCGCCGTGACGCTCCGCTCGCGGGACAAACTGCCCTACGGTGTGAACGAGAACGGTCTGCATATCGATATGACCGAACGGCGGCGCCCCTGGTGGACCAACGGGTTCTGGGGCGGGCTGAACTGGCTGCTCTACGCCTACACCAAAAACGAAGAGTACAAAAAGACGGCGAAACGGAGCGAAGAGCTGCTCCGTCCGGTCGCCGACGAGTTCGGACGGCTGGACCACGACGTCGGGTTCGTGTGGCACCTCACTTTCGGCGCGGATTATCTTTTGACCGGGGACGAGGCGGCGAAGAACCTGGACCTCTATATGGCGGCGTCGCTGGCGTCGCGTTTCGTGCTTGCCACCAAGGTCCCGGGCGGCTTCATCCGCGCGTGGAACGGCAAACGCGGGACGGCGTGGGACAACTATAACCGCACCATCATCGACTGTATGATGAACCTCCCCCTGCTCTACTGGGCGTCGGACGTGACCGACGACGACCGTTTCGCGCGGTTTGCCAAAGCGCACGCCGACGTGTCGCTCCGCGACCATCTGCGCAAGGACGGGTCGGTCAATCACATCGTCGAGCACGACCGCGAAACGGGCGAACTGACCGACACGCTTGCCGGGCAGGGTTACGCCGTCGGCTCGTCGTGGTCGCGCGGCTGCTCGTGGGCGGTCTACGGCTTCGTCCTCTCGTATCAGCACACGAAAGAGGAACGCTACCTGGAGGGAGCCGTTCGCGCCGCGGACTACTTTATCGAGAACGTCAAGGGCGACTGGCTTCCCCGCGTGGATTTCCGTTCCCCCGCCGAGCCGGTCTTCTACGACTCGACCGCCGGCGCCTGCGCCGCTTGCGGGCTGATCGAACTCTCGAAGATCCTGCCCGAAAACGAGGGCGGCAAGTACCTTGACGCCGCGATCAACCTGCTGCGCGCGATGGGTGAAAAATTCTGCGACTTCGATCCCGCAAACGATCACATGCTGGACTACGGCACCGAGCGCTACCCCGCCGACCTGTCCCCCGAGGGACTGAAAAAAGCCGGCGTGCACATGTCGATCATCTACGGCGATTTCTTCTATACCGAGGCGGTCTTAAAACTGCTCGGCGCGACCTTTACCCCCTGGTAAACAACGCTCCTCCCAAAACCGCCGCGGACGAGCTTCCGCGGCGGTTTTTCGGGGAAACCCCCACATCAAACAGTCAAAACAAGGAGAACTACAATGGAAAACGTCAACTCCGCAGAGGTCCTTTCGATCACTCATCTGACGAAAACCTACGGTGAAAAGAAAGCCGTCGACGACCTCTCGCTCTCAATCAGGGCGGGCGAGATCTACGGCTTTATCGGTCACAACGGCGCGGGCAAGACCACCACGCTGAAAAGCGCGGTCGGCATCCTGGCGTTCGACGCGGGCGAGATCAGGGTAAACGGCATCTCGGTGAAAGAGGACCCGCTCGCAGTCAAGCGCGAGATCGCCTACATCCCCGACAACCCCGAACTCTACGGTTATATGACCGGGATCAAATACCTGAACTTTATCGCGGACGTCTTCCGCGTGCCCGCAGAGGTGCGCGAAGAGCGCATCCGCAAATATGCCGAGGCGTTCGGTCTGACCGCCGATCTCGGGCAGGCGATCTCGTCGTATTCGCACGGGATGAAGCAGAAACTCGCCGTCATCTCGGCGTGGATCCACGCGCCCAAACTCGTCATTATGGACGAGCCGTTCGTCGGGCTGGATCCGAGGGCGGCGCACACCTTAAAAGAGATGATGCGCGAACTCTGCGACGAGGGCGGCGCCATCTTCTTCTCGACCCACGTGCTGGAGGTCGCGGAAAAACTCTGCGACAAGGTCGCCATCATCAAGGGCGGCAAACTGATCCGCTCGGGCACGATGGAGGAGGTCAAGGGCGACGAGTCGCTGGAAGAAGTGTTCCTCGAACTGGAAGAGGACGCGTAAGGAGGATACCCCATGCTGAAGATCCTTCTGAAAAAACAAATGATGGAGGCGTTTCGCGGCTTCTTCGTCAACTCGAAGAAGAACCAACGCCGCGCCCCCAAGATCACGGTCCTTCTGATCGCGCTCTACGCCGTTCTGATGGTCGTGGTGCTGGGCGGGATGTTCTCTGCCCTCTCGGTCGGGCTCTGCGCTCCGCTCGCCGGGGCGGGCATCCTCTGGCTCTACTTTTCCATCCTTGCGATGATCGCCCTGTTCCTCGGGGTGTTCGGCAGCGTATTCAATACGTTCGCCGGGCTCTATCAGGGCAAGGACAACGATCTTTTGCTCTCACTCCCGATCCCGGTGCGCTACATCCTGTTCGCGCGTCTGCTCGGGGTGTACCTGATGGGGCTGATGTTCTCGGGCGTGGTCCTGCTTCCGGCGTGGATCATCCGCCTGATCGCCGTCGATTTCACCGTCGGGGCGTTCTTTGGCGGGCTGTTGCTGATCGTTCTGATCTCCCTGCTCGTTTTCGTCATCTCCTGCCTGCTCGGCTGGGTGGTCGCGAAGATCACGTCGAAACTGAAAAGCAAGAGTTTTCTGACCGTTCTGATCGCACTCGTCGGGATCGTGCTGTACTACGTCGTCTACTTCAAGGGCGTGAATATCGTCGAGGGATTGATGAACGATCCCGCGGGGATCGACGCCGCCGCGATCAAGGGGAAAGCGCTCCCCTTTTACCTGATCGGACGCGTCGGCGAGGGCGATCCGTTCGCCTGTCTGTTCGTGACGGCGTTCGTTCTGATCGTCGTCGCCCTGACCTACCTCGTGCTTGACCGCACGTTCCTCAAGATCGCGACGACCCCCGCCTCCTCGACGAAAAAGCAGTACCGCGAGAAGCGGGTCGCGATGCGTCCGCTGTGGCTGACCGCCCTGCTCCGCGAAGCCAGACATTTCACCGCGAACGCCGGGTATATGCTGAACCTCGGGCTGTCGACCATCCTCTGCCCCGCGCTCGGTATCTTTCTTCTCGTCAAGGGCGCTACGCTCCGCGAAGTGTTTTTGCAGTTCGAGGGCGTGAGCCCGGATATGATCGGGATGGGGCTGGCGCTGATCATCTGCCTTGCCTCCTCGATGAACGCCATCGCGGCGCCGTCGGTGTCGCTGGAGGGCAAGGGGATCGACGTGATCCGCAGTCTGCCCGTCCCGACCAAGACCGTCCTGCTCGCCAAGGCGGGCAACCAGGTGCTCTTCACCCTCCCCGCCGTGCTTCTGACCTCGCTGTTCGGGGTGATCGCGCTCCGCGGCACGCTCTCGGTCTCGTCCGTGGTCTTCGTGTTCGTCGTCCCGGCGCTGTTCACGGTCTTCCTCTCGCTCTACGACCTGACCCTGAACCTCCTGACCCCGAACCTGCACTGGACGAACGAGATCGCCGTCATCAAGCAGGGGCTGGGGATCATCGTCGCGCTGCTGTCCGGGTTCGCGCTTCCCTCCCTGATGCTCGTCGGCGTGATCTTTTTGCCGATCTCCGCCGTCTGGCTCGGACTGATCTACTCCGTGACCCTCCTGCTCCCGATCATTGGATTGTATTTCGCCGTCACGACCTGGGGCGTCGAAGTGTTTGAAAAACTCTCGTAAGCCAAAAAGAAAAAGCCGGGCCCCCCCCGAACGGGGAGCCCCGGTGTTTTTTTGTTTCGGATCAGCCGAAGAGTTCGGGATCGACCGAAAGCGCGCCGCCCTCTCCGCCGATCAACCCGATCTTCAGCCGGGAGGCGAGCGAAAAGAGTTTGTACTTGTCGACGGCGGCAAGGTCGGGATGCGAGCGGGCGAAAGTCACGGCGTCGGTGGTAAACGTCGAGGTCGTGACGAACATCCCGTGGTCGGCGTGTTCCGCCGCCATCACCCCGTAGAACTCGCGGAGTTCTTTTAAGGTGACCTGTCCCGAGGAACGGGTCTTCGCCTGCAGCAGCACGACGTCCCCCAGCCCGAGTTCGTCCACGGTCTGCAGGATCACGTCGACCCCCTTGTCGTCCGAGCCGTCCACGACGTACCGTCCGCAGACCGTCACGCCGCGGGAGCGGTAGTACTCCTCGAAGAGCCGGGCGACGAACTCGGTGAAGAACGCGCCGCCCGCGCGGTTGATCTGCTCGGCGAAGCGGTTCTCATTCACAAGCAAACGGGACGCGCCCTTTTTCGGTTCGGCGTCGGTCTTACGCGTCGCTTTGACCTCGGCGCGCACCGTCCTGCCGCTGACCTTTTTCAAGGGGACCTGCGGGAGAGGGGCGGGTTTTTGCGCGGGGGCGGGCGTCGGCTCCGCGCTCACTTGGGGGGCGGGCGTCGGTCCGCTTGCCGCGGGCGCCCGGCGGTAGCCGTCGGCTTTATCGAAGAGGACGGCGCCGCTCTTTTTCTGTTCCATCAGGCATTGGATCACAAGTCCGCGCACGCCGTTGACCTGTTCTCCCGATACTCCGAAAAACGCGACCGCGCGACCGACGAGCGCCTCTTCCTTTTCCGCCGCGTCCTCTTTCAGGGCGTCGGAGAGGAATTCGTTCATCTGCTTCGCTTTCGGCATCTTGAACGAGGGATGCGCCTCCCGCTTCTGCTCCGCCGGTGCTTTCCGGGGAGCGGTCTTGGCGGGGGTTTTCGCCTCCGGGACGGGATCATCGGTCTTCTCGGTGTCGGGCGTCGAGGGGGCGGTCGAGTTTTCTGCGGTCTCCCTCTCGCTTACGGGGGTCGGCTGAAGCGCGTCGGAAGGGGTCGCGGCGTTCGCCGTCTCCTCCCCGCCCTCCTTGGTCCGTTCTCCCGTCTTTCGGGTGGTCTCCCGCTTTGCGGGCGCCAATTCTCCCGATGCCTGCATCTGCGAAACGATCCGACGGATGCTGTCCTTCAGACGCTGCGTTTCCTTTTCGTCTGCGTCGCTTTCCGCGAGTTTTCCGAAACATGCCTGCCGGAGCTGGCGTTCGCTCCACTCTTTTCCGTCGGATTGGAGTTCGAGGATCGCCGCGCGGATGCGCTTGGTCCGGCCGGTGTCTTTTGGCATAAAGATACCTCCTTTATTGAATTTTTGGAAAACTGCGAAACCTATTCTAACACATAGTCCCGCGTCTTGTCAAGTCGGAGCGGGCGGGCGCGGGACGCTTCGATCGGATCCGTTTTACTCTTTTTCGTCCCTCCCCCTTGCTTTTTTTGCCTGTTCTTTGTATAATTAGAATGTATTTATCCCGATAAACCGCTTTCTGAAAGGAAGACGACCATGTACAGCAGTTCGATCAAGCGGAAAATGAGGATCCCCGCCCTGTTGCTCTCGGTGATCGCCGTTTTTGCCGCTCTGCTCTTCTTCTCGCTTCGCGCGTCCGCCGGGGAGCCGAACGACGAGATCCGGGACTTCGGTTTTCAGTCGGTCGCGTCCGACACCGTGGAGAACGACGCCACCGCTTTGCGGTTCGTGTTCACGGTGGGATCGCTCGACTATACCCGTGTGGGGTTCGTGTTCTCGAAGACCAACCAGAACCCGACCGTGGGCGGCGCCGGATGCCGCGTCTATGAAACGACGACGGTCTATTCCACCGTCCGGGCAAACGGGGTGGAGACCCCCGCCCCCGACGGACGGCACTGGGTGGCGGTCAAGATGATCGATATCCTGAACGCCGATTTCGATACCCCGATCTACCTCAACGCTTTCGTTGAGGACGGCGAGGGGATCCGCTACGCGACGGCACAGAACGTGACCGTCTGCCAAGCGTTCGGGAACGAAAAGATCGCAAACGACTTTTTGCCGATCCTGCGGTTCGTCGTTTTCAGCGACATTCATTACGGCGAAACTGCCAACGCGCAGGACCAGAAACTTCACGATCTGATGGAGGACGCCTACGACTACAGCGACAACCACGCCAAATATCAGGAGCTGGACGGCGTGTTCGTCGTCGGAGATATCGCGGACAGAGGAAAGCAAACCGAGCTCAACCGCTTCTTTACCGATTTCTACGCTTACACAAGAGAGGGGACCGAGGCGCAGGCGTTGCTCGGCAACCACGAATTCTATTACCAGCCGGCGAACACCGTTTCCCGCTACCTGACGGCGTCCGGCTATGATAGCGCCGACCGGCACGTCACGATCTCGGGTTATCACTTTATTCTGATGTCGCCGAGCGAATACGAGGGATTTAACGACACGAAGATCGAGTGGCTCACAGAGCAGCTTGAGATCGCGGCTGCCGCCGATCCCACGGGGAAAAAGCCCATCTTCGTTTTTCAGCATCATCCCGCCTACGATACCGTGTACGGAAGCGAGGACGAGTGGGGGGTCACGAACCTCGAACCGGTCTTCGAGAACTATCCGCAGGCGGTCGACTTCTCGGGTCACTCGCACTTTCCCATCAACGATCCTCGCTCGATCTGGCAGGGGAGCTATACCGAGCTGAACACCGGCTCCTGCCGCGAGTGGGGGATGGATATCGCGGGCGTGACGAGCAAGACGGTCTTTGCTATCGGAGACGAGGGCGGCTGGTCGTACAGCGAGGGCGCCGGTGAACGCTACGACCCCGGCAAGTACTACGTCGTCGAGGTGAACGCGGCGAGCCGGGTGCTGATCCGCGCGTTCGACGTCGGGACGGGCGTTGAAGTGATGGAGCCGATCTTTCTGGCGTCGGTCGGAGACCCCTCGCGCTTCGCCTATACCGACGACCGGGCAAACCACGAGGAGACGCCGCGCTTTGCTCCTAACGCCGAGGTCGAGACAGTCTCGGTCGGCGAATACGCCGCCTCGTTCCGGTTCCCCCGGACGGCAAGCGGCGCGTACGTGCAGAATTACCGGTGCGAGCTCCGGCGGGGCGAAACGCCGGTCAGTACGGTCTACCGCCTTGACTGCGGGTTCCTCTTCCCCGCCCCCGAGACCCTGACGCTTCAGTTCACGGGTCTTACCCCCGAGACCGAATATACGGTCACGATCACGCCCGTCACCTCGTGGGCAAACGACGGAGAGCCGCTGGTCTTTCATTTTACGACGAACGCGATTAATCCGTTGGTATTCTCCGCGCGCTTCGGACAGAACGGCGCGGCGACCGACGGCGTTTCGGAAACTGCCCTGACCAAGCGCGGCGACCCGTCGACGGTCTACGACGGAACGCGGGACGCCTATTACGCCGTATTTGACGGGAGCGACGACGCTTTCGAGTTCTACGGGATCTCGTCCTACCATTCCGCCCTGACCCATGCCTTTACGTTCGAGACCTACCTGTGTATGGACGCAAAACCCGCGAGCAGTTACGTTTCCCCGTTCTCCAACCAGGAGGGAGGCGGCTTCGGCTTCGAGTACAATTCGGAGGGACAAATAGACTTCTGGCTCTACGTGAACGGGGAATGGATCAGCGCGCACGTCACGCTTGAAACCGGAAACTGGGTCCATCTCGTCGCGACCTTCGACGGCAGCGTCCTGATCCTCTATGAGAACGGGGTCGAGGTCAGCAGAACGAACGTTTCCGGTACGCCGGCGCTCCCGAGTGCAAATCACCTCTCGATCGGCGCGGACAGCAAGGGCAACACCGGGAGCGAACGATTTGCCGCCTGCAAGATCGAGGTCGCGAACGTCTACCAGGTCGCAAAAACCGCCGACGAGGTCGCCGATCTCTACGCGGCGATCTGCCCCGGCGACTGAACCGAATAAAATAAACTGCGGCGGAAATACTCCGCCGCAGTTCTTTTTTGTTGTCCGCAGGGCGCCGTTCAGTTCAGACGGATGACCCCGTCGCGGTAGGTCAGGGTCGTGCCGAACTCCGCCGAGCGGGAGCGCAGCATCTCAAAGATCCGATCCGCCTTTTCCCCCTTTGCGATATAAGGGAGACCGTCGAAGTCTTCCCCGCCGGCGCCGAAGCCGAGTTTGAGCGGGACGATCGAAAGATCGGTCATTTTCCCGTTTTCAAAGGTGATCTTCGGGAGGAAAGAGAGATAGTAGATCTCGTCGAATTGCAGACCGACCTTTCCCCCTTTCGACCGGGCGAAGAAGCCCTCCTCCGCCGTCGCGTCGGGCGCGGCGCCGTACTTTTCGAGGTAGTCGGGCGGAAGATGCTTGACGTAGGTCTCCTGGAACACGAAATCCCCGAGCGAGTAGAAGATCGGGCAGCCGGAATAGATCTCGATCCCCCGGAACTCGTGGCATCCGCCGCCGAACACAGCGTTGGCGCCCGCGTCGATCACGGCGCGGCAGAATTCGATGAGGAACGCGGGAGGTCCGTAGTCGGTCCGTCCGTCGTCGTCGTGACAGTGGACGAGCAGAAAGACGTAGTCGCACTCCTCTTTTGCCCGTCTGACGTTTTCCGTCAGGCGCGCGAGGTCCTCCGGGACGCAGCGCGTGGTCGGCTGTTTGTTGGTCGTGAAGACGGTTTTGCCGAACGTGAAGCACCCCTCGGGGTCGGGGAGATCGAAGCCAGTCGACACCTCGACGTTCCGGGTGTAGTTGATCCCGGTCTCGGAGGC
>CAMJCC010000061.1 GCA_946404035.1 uncultured Clostridia bacterium
AAGCGGAAGATGTTGTCGATGAAGAGCAGAACGTCCTGCCCCTCCTTATCGCGGAAGTATTCCGCCATCGTCAGCCCGGAAAGCCCGACGCGCATTCTCGCTCCGGGCGGCTCGTTCATCTGCCCGTAGACCAAGGCGGTCTTGGGCAGAACGCCTGATGCTTTCATTTCGTTGTACAGGTCGTTCCCCTCGCGGGTACGCTCCCCGACCCCGGTAAAGACCGAGATACCGCCGTGCTGTTTGGCGATGTTGTTGATCAGTTCCATGATGATGACGGTCTTGCCCACGCCGGCGCCGCCGAACAGACCGATCTTACCGCCCTTGGAGTACGGGCAGATCAGGTCGATGACCTTGATCCCGGTTTCAAGGATCTCGGTCTCGGACTTCTGCTCCTCGTAGGTCGGGGCTGGACGGTGGATCTCCCACCGCTCGGCTCCCTCCGGGTCGGGCTGATCGTCCACCGCTTCGCCCAGGACGTTGAAGATACGCCCCAGCGTCGCTTTGCCGACCGGGACGGTGATCCCGCGCCCGGTGTCAACGGCCTCCGCTCCGCGGACCAGTCCGTCGGTCGAGGACATGGCGATGCAGCGCACGCTGCCGTCCCCGATGTGCTGGGACACCTCGACCACCAGCCGTTTGCCCTGCCGGTCGATCTCGATGGCGTGGTTCAGGGCGGGCAGCTCCCCGTCCGGAAAACGCACGTCGACGACCGGTCCGATGACCTGCGTGACGTGACCGATATGCTTTTCGTTCATCGGTTCGTTTCCTTTCCTTGATATGCGTTACAGTTGCTCGGAGCCGCCGATGATCTCGGTGATCTCCTGCGTGATGGCGGATTGCCGCGCGCGGTTGTAGCGAAGCGACAGACGGTCGATCATCTCGCTCGCGTTCTTGGAGGCGGCGTCCATCGCGGTCCTGCGGGCGGCGAGTTCGGAGGTGTAACTCTCGCACACCGCGCCGTAGATCATCCCGGACAGGTATTCCGGGGTGATCGCGTCAAGCACCGCGGAGGCGCTCGGTTCGTAGATCGTCTCGGCACGCCTCTCTCGTTCGCCCTCCCCGTCGTCTTTATGCGGATCCAGCGGGAGCAGCGGCAAAGTCGCCGGGGTTTGCGAAAGCATTGAGATATAGTCGGTAAAGATCAACTTCACCTCGTCGTATTCTCCCCGGCGGTATCCGTCGGCAAGAAGCCGTCCGACCTCGGAGCAATCTGCAAGCGAGAAGCCCTCCAGAGTGGGGGTTTTCTCCAAAAGACAGGGGATACCCCGGTGCCGGAAGTATTCGCCCGCCCGCCGTCCGATCGGGAGCACCGCCCAGGGAAGTCCGTCGGACATCTCTGCAAGCGCCGTTTTGAACACGTTGTTGTTGTACCCGCCGGCAAGTCCGCGGTCGCCCGCGATGACCACCAGCGCGCGCCGTTTGACCTCTTTCCGGGGTGCGAACGCGCACTCCGCGATCCCGTCCCCGAAGTCCGAGAGCGAGGCGACCAGGGTCTCGAAGAAGAAGCGGCTGTTCTCCATCCGCTCGGTGGCGTGACGGAGTTTCGACGAGGCGACCAGTTCCATCGCCTTCGTGATGTGCATCGTGTTTTCCACGCTGCGGATCCGGTTTCGGATCGCTTTTACGTCAGCGCCCATGGCGCGCCTCCTTTCGCTTTCTTTTTCGTTTGGTCAGGTCAGACGGTTTTCAGGAATTCCGCGGTCCAGGTCCCGATGGCGGCGGCGAGCGCCTCCTCGTCGGGCAGGTTCCCGGTCTTGCGGATGATGTCCATCAGTTCGTCGTACTTCTGGTCGAGGAAGCGGAAGAGCCCCGCTTCGTATTCGGGCACGCTCGACACCGGCACGTTTTTCAGGTAGCCGTTGACCGTCGCGTAGATGATCGCGACCTGATGCTCGACCGGGACCGGCGCGTTCTTGTCCTGCTTTAAGATGGCGACGATGCGCTCTCCGAGCGCCAGCCGGTCTTTGGTGTCGGCGTCCAGGTCCGAGCCGAACTGTGCGAACGCCTGCAGCTCCCGATACTGGGAGTAGAGCAGTTTCAGGGTGCCGGCGACCTTTTTCATCGCCTTGATCTGCGCGTTGCCGCCGACGCGGCTGACCGAGATACCCGGGTTCACGGCGGGCATCACGCCCGCGTGGAACAGTTCGCTTTCCAAAAAGATCTGCCCGTCGGTGATCGAGATGACGTTGGTCGGGATATAGGCGGAAACGTCGCCCGCCTGGGTCTCGATGATCGGGATCGCGGTGATCGAACCGCCGCCGTATTCGGGGGCGACCCGCGCCGCGCGCTCGAGCAGACGGGAGTGGAGATAGAACACGTCGCCGGGGTACGCCTCGCGTCCCGGCGGACGCCGGATCAGAAGCGAGAGGGCGCGGTAGGCGACCGCGTGTTTGGAGAGGTCGTCGTAGACGATCAGAACGTCCTTGCCCTGCGCCATAAAGTACTCCGCGATGGCGCACCCCGCGTAGGGCGCGATGTACTGGAGCGGCGCGGGATCGGCGGCGGTCGCGGAGACCACGACGGTATAGTCGGCGGCGCCCGCGGCGCGCAGCGTCTCGCAGAGCTGCACGACCGTCGCGTTCTTCTGCCCGATCGCAACGTAGACGCACAGCACGTCTTTGCCCTTTTGGTTGATGATCGTGTCGAGGGCGATCGTGGTCTTTCCGGTCTGGCGGTCGCCGATGATGAGTTCCCGCTGACCGCGACCGATCGGGATCATACTGTCGATCGCCTTGATCCCGGTCTGCAGCGGGACGCTGACGCTCTTGCGCTTGATGATGCCGGGGGCGTCGCTCTCGATCGGGCGGCGTCCGTCGGCGGCGATGGGACCCTTACCGTCGATGGGCTCGCCGAGGGCGTTGACGGTCCTGCCGAGCATCGCGTCGCCGACCGGCACGCTGACGACGTTGCCGGTCCGTTTCACGGTGTCGCCCTCTTTGATCCCGGCGTCGTCGGACAGGAGCACGACCGACACCACGTTCTCTTCGAGGTTCAGCGCCATCCCCGTTTCCCCGCCGTCAAAGACGAGCAGTTCGTTCGCCATGCAGTTCTCCAGCCCGTGGACCTTGGCGATCCCGTCGCCGACAAGGATGACCGTCCCCACTTCCGCCTGTTTCAGACGGTTGTCGTAAGACTTGATCTGTTCCTTGATGATACTGCTGATTTCTTCGGGACGAAGTTTCAAAGTATTCAAATCCTTTCGTTCGGATTTTGGCGTTTCCCCCGAAAACGGGGAAGCCGGGCGGACCCGGATGAGCGGTCAAACGCCGTGACCGCAAAAAAGTTCAGAGCGTGAGCGTGGCGAGGTCGGCTTTCACGCCGTCCAGCCGCCGTCTTGCCGAGCCGTCGAGGAGCATCCCCGAGATCTCGACTTTCATCCCGCCGAGCAGCGACGGGTCGACTTTGTAGTCCGCCTCGACTTTCACGTCGTAGCGGCGCGCCAGGGCGGCGATCAGTTTTTTCTTCTCCCCGTCCGAGAGCGGACGGGCGGACGTCACTTTCGCCACGGCGATCCCGCGATCCTCCCGATAGAGACGGCGGTACTCTTCAAAACAGGCGGGGATCTCCCGGCTGTAGCCCCGTTCCACCATCATAGACAGGAAGTTGACAAGATACCGATGCCCGCCGGCAAAAGCGCGGGCGACGGCGGCGGAGCGTTCCTCTTTCGGAATATCGGGGGAGGACAAAAGCGAAAGGTACGCGGGATTGTCCCGCAATACGTTTTCCGCCGTTTCGGTCTCTTCCAGCAGTTGCTCGGCAAGATCGCTCTCCCGCGCCAACTGCCAGAGCGCCGCGCCGTATTCTCTCGATAGCTCAGACACGGCTCCCATCCTCCAGGTCGCGGATGAACTCGTCGATCATCTCGCGGTGATCCTCTTCCCGGATCTCGCGTCCGACCACCTTTTCGGCGATCTCGACCGAAATATCCGAGATCTCGTTCTTGACCTCGTTGAGCGCCTTTTTCCTCTCCTGCGCGATCTCCTCGTCGGCGCGGCGACGGAGGCGTTCCGCCTCCTCTTTCGCTCCGCCCACGATCTCGTCCGCCCGCTCGTTTGCGCGGCGGGTGGCGTCAGAGACGATCTTGCGCGCGCTCTCGTCGGCGCGGTCAAGTTTGGCGGTATACTCTTCCCGCGCGGTCTCGGCTTCCGCTTTCGCCGCCTCGGCGGACCCGTAGAGTTCGTCTACCTGGGCGCGCCTTGCGGCAAGCGTTTTCTTGACCGGCTTGAACAGAAACTTTTTCAGGATCAGATACAGGATCACGAGGTTCAATATCGAAATGATCATCTGCCAGAAGTTCACCGAAATGACTTCCAGGAAATTGCCCTCTGCAAAGAGCAGATGCGTCATGTCAGATACCCTCTTTCTCCGTCGGATAAGGGGAAGCCGCCCGACGGCGCGGCAGGGAAAACGGCAAAAGGGATCAGCCCTTCTTGGCTGCCGCCTCCGCCAGTTCTTTCACCATATCCTTGTTGTCGCGGATCAGACTGACCAGTTTGTTGCCCATCAGGTTCGGGGCGACGAAGATCAGAAGGATCGCGATGACCAGGGCGTAAAGACCGGTCGTTTCCGCGACGGCGCACCCCATCAGCATCGTGGTCGTGACCGAACCCTTGCATTCGGGCTGACGGCCGATGATCTCACACGACTTACCGACGGCGTAACCTTCCCCGATCGCGGGACCGATCCCGGCGATCATGGCGATGCCGGCGCCCAGCGCGCAGGCGGCAAAGATAAGGGCGATTGCGAGTTCCATTGATTGTTCCTCCGTTTATTGTTCTTGTGTGTATCAAACAGGTTTTGGGGTCACGCGGTCTCTTTTTCGGGGGCTGCGAGCGAGATATAGAGCATGGTCAGCATGGCGAAGATGAACGCCTGCAAACAACCCGAGAAGAGATCGAAGTAGACCGACAGAACGGCGGGAATGCCGATCTGGAAAAAGGGGATGTCCCCGAGAAAACCGGGCAGCCATCCGAAGACCGCCGTCGAGAGGGCGGCGAGCCCGGCGTAGACCAGCGTGGCGATGACGCCGCCGCTCATCACGTTGCCGTAGTGACGGAACGCCATCGAGATCGGGGTCGAAAACTCGCTCAACACGTTGAAAGGAGCGAGGACCGGGATGGGTTCGAGAAATCCCTTGACGTAGGAGCCGAAACCGGCTTTCAGCTTATAGTGGGTGATCATGAAGAAGACCAGGATCGCCCAGCCGCCCACGACGTTGATATCCGAGGTAGGGGCGTAAAGACCGAGCAGGGACATCAAGCTCGAGAACGCCGAGAGCATCAGGATCGCGCAGACAAACGGCGGGAACCCGGCGTATCCGGCTCCCATCGTGCCCGAAACGAACCCCTCGACCTTTTCGACGATGAATTCGGCAAGCACTTGCCGGGCGGACTTTCCTCTGGTGCGCATCCCCTGCGTCAGAAACAGGCAGAAGAAAAATAGGAAGAGAAGCACCAGGACGGAGTTGACCTGCGCCTCCGTGATCGGCAGATCGCGGATCGGCGCGGGCAGGTTCGGGAAGGGAAGCGAGACCGTAAAGTAGATCTGCGCCCCGGTCACCGTGATCCCCTCGCTCGGTGGGGTCAGAAACAGTTTTAGGAGCATCCCGGCAAACAGCGGAAGCAGCATCAGGACGAGCCAGAGCCGGGTCAGGATCCGGTCGCGCCGCGAAACGGGAGCGTCCCCGGAGTATTCAGTTTTCTTCGGTTCCGTCGTCCTCACTTCCTTTCGTTTCGGTTTCGCCGTCCGGCTCGTCCGCCGTATCAAGCGGGGCGTTTGCCGCGGCTTCCCGGCGCACGGCGACGCTCCGCACGCCGACGATGACGCGCGGGAAAAAGATGGTGATCAGGGTCGACCACGGGCTGAAAAAGATCACGCCGACGGCGAGAATTGCGAGTAAAAACAGCATTCGCGAGATGCGCGAGAGTTTGAGCAGTCCTTTTGCGGCGGCCTCCTCCTCGGGAGAGTAGGACAGCGCGCGCGTGACCGTCACGGCAAGCAGGAAAAAGTTGAAGATCCCGGCGCCAGCGGACAGGATCGCGCCGTAGAGCACTTTCGCCGTGTAATGACCGAGCGCGAAGAACGCGCCGATCTCGATCGCCGTGAGCAGAAGCGTGCCCAGCGTGACGTAACCGATCTCGCGCTTGACCGAGGGATCAAACTTCATCTTCGTGCTCTCCTTTCCCGGGCTCGTCCGCCGATTTTCCGGCGTCTTTCTTTTCGTACGGCTCGTCCCGCGTTTCCCGGATGAAAGTCTTGAAGAAGCGGTAGAAACTGCACCCCGAACTGATAAGACCCGCACAGAGCAGGACCACGATCAGCCACCAGCCGATCCCGTAGCGGTCCGAAAGCCACCAGCCGAGAAAGGTGAGCAACAGGGGCGGCAGGATCACCGACAGCCCGAACTGGGTCAGATAACCGAGAAGACGGAGCGACGCAAGCAGGTCGTTTTTCTTTTTCATACCGTCCCCTCCAAAGAGATCCGGATTTGGCGGAAAGCCAAACTACAACAATTTATTATATCATATCCCGTGCGCCCGCGTCAACCTTTTTTCGGCTTTTTTTACGCGGTTTTTCGGACGGTACGGTCCGGTCGTCCCGAGAGGGAAGAGGCGACCCGTCGGCGGGGTCCCACGCCTCGCGGCAGGTGCGTCGGAACAGGACGCGTCCCGCCCGGGTCAGCGTGACGTTCCGCTCGACCGTCAGGGCGCCGTTTTGCAGTTCGCATCTGACCGTATGGGAATAGACGGCGCCCCGGAACGAAAAGCGCCGCCGCGCGGGGTCGGCGACGCGGTATTCCGCGCGCAGACCCTCGGCAAACTCGCCGGAGAGATACGCTTCCGCCCGGCGGGCAAGTTCGGTATAAAAGGACGCCGCGTCGGTCTTGCCGAACGCGGCGTCGAGGGCGGGGATCTCCACCCGCCAGGAGAGGAGCGGCACGCCGTCCTCGTCCTCCCGTCCGGTCGCGACCTGCGTTTTTTCGGGGAGGGGAAGCGGCGTGCGGTGCTTTTTTCGTTTCACGGCGTCACCGTCCTTTTCTGATCGGTACAAGGTATGCGCCGGGCAAACGAAAAATGCGAAGCCGGGCGGCTTCGCATTTTTTCATACGCCACGGGCGTATATCATCCGCGAAGCGGATAAAATTTGACCTGACCGCGCCGGGCGGCGCAATATCAGACGTGCGTCGAGAGGTAGAGCCGGATGACCTCCGAGAGGGTCTTGGTCAGCGCCGCGCGCTCCTCGGGGGGCAACACTTCGGTGCGCCGCCAGAGGTGGAGCAACCGCTGCGAGTAGTCGTCCGAGCCCGCGTCAAGCAGAAAGTCGGCGGCGTGGATGCCGAGCAGGGGCGCGATCTTCGCGAGCTGCTTCATATACGACGTCGAGCGCCCCCGCCGCCAGTTGCTGACGGTCTTGGGCGGCAGTTCGGCGGCGCGCTCGAAAGCGACGTCGCTCTCGTATTTCAGGTCGATCAGGCGAAGCACTTTTTCCCGGATGCGTTCAGCGTCGTTTTCCATCGTCGTTTCCTTTCTTCTTTTTGGGAGGTCCTTCCCGGCGTTTGACCGCCGAACAGCCGAAAACCCCCGCCTTTTCCCCGAGCTTGTAGTACTCCCCGTGTCCGAACGCGAGCAGACCCGCCCGCTCCAGCCGGAGTTTTCCGCTCTTGTCCATCAGGCGCTCGTCCACCGAGACCGATACGATCTCGGCGATAAAAACGTCGTGCGATCCCATCGGCAGGATCTCTTTGACCCGGCATTCCAGCGCGACGGGACATTCCGCGACGGTCGGCGCCGCCACCTCGTCCGACGGCAGAAGGGTAAAGTTGCATTTTGCGAACTTGTCGACCTTCGCCCCGGTAAAGGTGCCGCAGTAGTCGACCTGCCTGACCAGCGTCGCCGGTGGGAGGTGCAGAACGAACTCGCGGCTCTTTTCGAGCAGGTGATACGAATGACGGCGCGGGCGCACCGAGATGTAGGTCGTCGGCGGGATGGTCGAGAGGATCCCCGTCCACGCCACCGTCAGAACGTTCTTTTCGTCCCCGTCCGCCACCGTTACCAAAGCCGGCGGGAGAGGCGCCGTCAGGGCGCCGCCTTTCAGTTTGATCCGTCCCATATCATTTCCTGTTCTGCATCGACTTCCACCCGGCGATAAGCATCGGCGCGGGCAAAAGTTTTGACAGCAGATGTTCCAGTTTGGTGTACCAGTTGGTCGTGTAGAGCGCCCGTCTGCGCTTGGCTGCCCTGATCGCGCCCCTGACGCATCTGTCGGCTTTCAAAAGCGGCTTGCGCTTTTCCATCGGGGGCTTCCGGACGTCGCCCTCCTTGTCCGCGACCGAGAAGAACGAGGTGTCGACCCACCCGGGACAGAAGACCGTGCAGCTGACCCCGAGGTGTTTCAGTTCCTCGCGCAGTGCACGCGAAAAGTGGAGGATGAACGCCTTGCTCGAGGCGTAGACGTTGAAGTTCGGGAGAGGGCAGAAGACCGAGCCGCTCCCGAGTTCCACGATGTGCCCGCCGCGCTGAATATACGGGATCGCCATCCTTGTCACCGCGACGGCGCCCTTGACGTTCAGGTCGATCATCTTGGAAACGTCCTCGTCGGACACCTCGTCGTACCGTCCGAACACGCCGAACCCGGCGGCGGGGACCACCCACGAAAGGGTCGGTCTCGCCTCGGATAGCGCCTCTTTCAGCGCCGCCAGTCCCTCGTCGGTCGAGAGATCTGCCGGGATCACGCGGGCGGGAACGCCGAGTTCCTTTGCCAACGTTTCAAGCGGTTCGCGCCGCCGCGCGACCAGCCACACCTCGTCGCATTCCCCGAGGGCGGATAGCTGCCGGGCAAACTCCCGCCCCATCCCGGAACTTGCCCCGGTGATCAGCGCCGCGCGGATCACGCCCGGCGTTTGCGTTTCTTTCATCGGAAACTCCTTTCCCCTTTCGCGGGGCGCGGTTTCAGCGTGAGAGCGCGGCTTCCACGTCGCGGATGACCTCCGCGACCGCACCCTCCGCGTTTTTGCGTTTGGTCACCCGGTCGGAGGCCGCCTTGACGTCGTCGGTCGCGTTGGCGACGGCGTAGCCGATATCCGCCGCCCTCAGCATCGGGATATCGTTCTCGTAGTCCCCGACCGCGACCAGCAGTTTCGCTCCGGTCTTTTCTTTCAAAAAGCGGACGGCGCCGCCCTTGTTGCTCTCCCGATTGATGAACTCCAACCCGATCGGCCAACTGCGCGCGGCTTCAAAATCGGTGTCCGCGAGGATCTTTCGCGCAAGGTCGCGGAGCAGGACGCCGTGTTCCGCGTCGTCGGTGACCAGCAGGACCTTGTAGCAGGGGACCTTTCCGAGCTCTTCGATCCGTTCCCGGAACTCTTCCCGGGAGTAGGTCGCGGCGCCGCTTGCTCCGACGGGGTATTGCAGGAACTTCGCCGGGTGGGGAAATGCGTCGAGGATGCGCGTAAGGTAAGGGTAGAGCGAGGGGTCCAGCACCTGCTCCCGGAGGGCCTCTCCGCTGATCGGATCGACGATCAGGGAACCGTTCAGGGCGATCAGCGCGGTGTTGGGGAACACCTGCTCCCGAAAGGAGAGGATGTAGGAGGGGTAGCGCCCCGAGCAGACGGTGAACAGCCCGCCGTTCTTTTGGAAGTAGTCGATCGCCGCCCGGTTCTCGGGGCAGACCTCCTCCCCCGGTACGGCGCTCCCGCGCGAGAGCGAGCCGTCCCAATCCGAGCAAAGCAGTACGCCGTCAAAAATCCCCATTTTCGGTCTCCTTCGGTATCTTCCCCCCGATTATACCATTTTCTCCCCCGCGATGTCAACTTCCCGCGTCAAAAAGCAGGGCGCCCGCACTTGACTTTCGCCGGCGAGTATGATAAACTGAAAACAAGATTTTTATGGGAGGAGATCGGTGATGAAACGGATCCGTATCCTGTCGGCGCTCCTCGTCGCCGTCGCCCTGACCGCGACGCTTCTCGGCTGCTCGTTCTTCAGCCCGACGACAAACGGCGGGGGCAACGCCACGCCGCAGAAAACGTCGGCACAGACCCATCCGGCGCGCGAGGAGGACTTCGACGCGCTGAACGCCCTCTACGCCGCCCTGTTCCGCACTTTGACGAGGGCGCAGACGACGGTTTCCTACGACGACCCCGCGGTCGGCACGACCCTGACCGCCGTCGCCACCCTGACGACCGACGGGACCGATCTGACCTACCGCGCCACGGTCGACCGGCTGAACGACGCCGACGCGGAGCGGTTCCTCTCCGCCGAAACGCTGGACCCCGTCACCGGGACGCTCGAGGAGATCCGCCAAAACTACGCCGGACTGTTCGTCTGGGACCGCGTTGCCACGGGGCTGATCCTTTCGACCCCCGCGTTCTCGGGCGACGTCATCACCGCACCCAACGTCCGTCTGGAGGACGGCAAGCATATTTTGACCGCCTCGGTCCCGAACGGAAAACTCGACGACTTCTTCGGGATCCCGCTCACCGGCGTTTCGGGGATGGAGATCGCGGTGACCTACACCGATACCGCCGTCCTTTCCCTCGGGCTTACCTACACGGCGGGCGACGCGTCGGTCACGGTCTCGGTCGCCTTTACCTACTGACGCCGGAAAGAACGATTGCGATTTCGCCTTTTTTTGAAAAAAGCCCTTGACAAACCGGGACGCTCTGTGATATGATATTCAAGCATTCCGGAACGCGGGTTTGGCGGAATTGGCAGACGCGTAAGATTCAGGTTCTTATGACCGCAAGGTTGTGAAGGTTCAAGTCCTTTAACCCGCACCAACAGCAGGGGCGCCCCATTTTCGGGGCGCCCCTGCTGTTGGTGCGGGCGTCGGACTTGAACCAGACCGAGGGTCTGGTTCCCCGACGGCTCGCAAGCATAGTCG
>CAMJCC010000062.1 GCA_946404035.1 uncultured Clostridia bacterium
GGTCTGTACCACCGGGCGCCCCGAACTGCCGGCGTGGTCGGCGTTTTGCACGCGCGTCCCGGAGCGTTTCAACGGGGCGACGGAGTTCGACACCATCTTCTTTCTCGGCGGAACCAACGACAGCTGGATCAATTCCCCGCTCGGCGACCCCGTCTTGAAAGACCCGCGCGACTATACGGACGGGGACAAGACGTGCGTTCTGCCGGCGATCGGGTTCATCCTCGGCTATCTGCGCGCGCACTACCCCCAAGCACGGATCGTCACGGTCATTAACAGCGGGCTGAAGCCCGAGATCGCAAAGACGCTGAAAGCCGCGTCGGAAAAATATCGGTGCGTCACCGTTGAGTTGAGCGGCGTCGACAAGATCCACGGACACCCGACCAAAGCCGGGATGGTGCAGATCAAGGATCAGATCCAAGCGGCGCTCAACGGCTGAAACCGAATAAAAAAAGGCACTTGCGGTCGCAAGTGCCTTTTTTTGTATTATGGGTTTACTGCGGCGTCAGGGTGACCAGTCCCGCGGATGCCCGGAAGACCAGCAGTCCGCCGTCGGCGACCGCGACCTGAGTATTCGAGCCGACCTTGACCGACCAGTTCCCCGCTTTGACGCCGGAAACGTAGTAGGTCAGCGTGCCGCTCCCCGTCGTCGTGAAGCTGAACGACGAGGTCTCGGGAGATTTGCTGTTCGCGAAGACCGCCACCGTATTTCCGATCACGGCGCCGGTCGCCTTGGTACTGTTCCCGATCGACGTCGCCGTGAGGCTGGGGCTCTTCGCCTTGTCGCAGACGTACATCACGTTCAAGAGGCGATCGGTCAGGTTCGCCGAAGCGGGCGTGATCTCGATGCGTCCCTTGAAGCCGTCCTCGTACGGTTCGCGGGTCGGGGTAAGCTGCGTGCCGTCGACCAGATAGTTCTTCCCCGTTCCGCCGACCCACGAGATCTTGTCGCCCGTGACGTTTTTCAGAACGAGTTTGCCGTTGCCGCTGGTGGTCGTGACGGTGCTGCCCGAGATGGTCGGTTCGTTCACGGTGTGGAGCAGGAACGTCTTTTTATAGTTCTTGTTCTTTGCCGTGATGTTGTCGAAGACGAAGAAGAACAGCGGCACGTCGGCGTTGTCGGTATCGTAGACCGCCAGCATCCGGCGCGTGACCTCCGAGACCGTCGAGCTGTCGTACGCCTTCGTGATGTCGCCGGCGATATAGGCGTAGGTCGGGGTCTTTTTGGCTTCGTCGGCGTAACCGTACGCGTACCCGGTCACGACGCCCGTGTCGTAACTGCCGCCCGCCCAATCGGCAAGACTGCTGCCGGGTTCTTGGGTGTGGGAGATCTGCCCGCCGACGTAGCCCTTGGTCGAGCTGCCGTTGTCGATCAGCACGCAGTTGTGCGCGATGGTCGCCTGATGGTAGTATCTCCAGTGATCCTTGCCGTAACTGTCGTAGGTACCGGTGTCGCCCGCGAGCAGTCCGCGGTAGTAGATCTGGAACTGTCCCGCGTCCTGATGGTCGTGGTTGGAACCGCTGCGGACGCCGATCTTCATCAGGACCGCCGCCTGGTCGGAGCCCCAGTTGTCGCGCGCGATCATCTGCCCGAGCCAGCCGCCGTTGTAGACGATCAGATCCATGCCCTCGTGGATATTGGACGCCGCCACGACCCCGCCGGAACTGCAGATCAGTTCCTCGGCAGCGTAGCCGACCGCCTGCTCCAGTCCGTACTGACCGTCGCCGAAGACCGAATAGCTGTTCTTGTTCTTCTCAAACTGCGCGCGGATGGTCGCGTCGTTGAAGAGGTGGGACGAGATCATCGCCGCCATCCCGTAGTCCATCAAACTCTTGTT
Source organism: uncultured Clostridia bacterium (assembly GCA_946404035.1). Taxonomy (GTDB): domain Bacteria; phylum Bacillota; class Clostridia; order Oscillospirales; family CAG-272; genus UBA1740. The sequence goes on from CAMJCC010000062.1 coordinate 1,836, forward strand.
CGCGTAGCTGCCGTCGCCCGAAGCGAAGGTGCCGTAGGGGAGTTCGTGGGAATAGATGGTGCGGATGACCTGCTGCATCCCGGCTTCGTCGTAGGGGATCGCGCCGGTCATCGCCTTGATGAGCAGCGCCGAATAGCAATCGGAGGCAAAGCGGAGCTGCGCGTACTGCGACACGCCCTGCGGCACCATACCGGCTTTATAGAACTCGTTTCTGACCGGGACGTACTCGTCATAGAAGCGCCCGCCGATATAATTCCACCAACCGGGATACTCGTCGTAGATCGCGATGGCAAACGAGAGATAGTCGCGCAGAAGTTGGAGTTCGCTGCCGTGTCCGGCGACGCAGTTCTGCCCGCTGGGCGGGAAGCCGATCTCCATAAACTGCATCGAGGTCCCGTCGCTGACCTTGACCCCTCTCAACTCACAGCACTTTTTCTGCACGCCGAGGACGATCTGCTGTCTGTCGTTCTGGGAGGTCAGGTCGTGGCACCAGTCGTAGACGCACGCCATCGCGTACATAATATTACCGACCGTCCGCTCGGGATCGGGGCTGAAACTATGGATATCGATGGTTTTAAGGTAGTTTTTCGCCGCCAGGATCGCCTGGTAGCCCGAGATCTCGTTTTTCGTGAGCTGATAGTCGAGCGCCAGCGCCATTATGTTGGCGAGCACCTGTCCGCTGAAGTTGTGGGTGCCGTTGGTGCCGTGGACCGTCGCCTCGGGGAGCACGCCGCTTTCCAGCAGGGCGACCTGTTCGCGGAACGCCGCTGCCGCCGCCTCGTTCAGCCCGTTGTTCAGGGCGGTTTTGATCCCGGGGATATCGCTTTGGTTAAAGAGGACGCGCGGATGCTGTCCCTGCGTGGGGTTGACCGGCGGGGCGGGATAGGTATTCCCGAGGTTCGCGGTGACCGTCCCGCCGCCGAAATCGGCCGCGGTGAACCCGCCGAGCTGACTTGAGATCGCGTTGACCTTATTCCGATAGTCGGCGTAGGTCGTGGTCGACTTGAACGTGGTCGCCAGTCCGCAGACGCTGCACACCTTTTCGTCCACGCCGTCGCTCGTCGCGGTGGGGGGAGTGACGAGGCGCGCGTCGCCGTATTTGTGCGTGGTGGTCTTCGGGATGTCGAACGTCACCTTTTGCCCGCACTTCTTGCAGGTGCGAAGCAGCGAACCGACGTCTTTACAGGTCGCCTTGGCGATGATCTTGTCCTTGTCTTCATCCCAGACGTGACCGTCGGTCTGCTCTTTCTTGGTCGCACCGCAGATCGTGCAGGTGTAGGTGATCTCTCCCTTTATTCCGTTCTGGCAATCTCCTTGCACGGTGATCTCTCCTTCATTCCAAACGTGTTCGTGGTCGTCGGGTACGGGCTCCGTCTTTTTCGTGAAACAAGACGTCAGCGCCGTCAAGCACAGAATACAGAGCAGGACCGGCACGAGACGGACTAATCGTTTCTTCATCTGCTGTTCCTTTCGATCGTTTGATACCGGAACTCCTTGTGAGTTCCCCGTATCCATTATACAGGATTTCGGGGAAAAATGCAAGGTTTTTCCCGAAAAAACCGTTCGGCTTTTTCTTTCTCGCTTCGTCTTTCCCCTCGTGACGCCGCCTCCGGCAGGTCGTTTTTCATGCCCGTACGTCGAGTTTGTGCCCCAAACTTTCACGAAAGGCTTGCTTTTTGTCTACAATTGTTTTATAATAGTAGAGTATGTATCATCCCCTCGAACAAAACCGAAAGGAACCGTTTGCCTTGAACTTCGGGCTTTTCTTAACCGAAAACTACGTCGTGCTCTTTGAGTTCGTCAGTATTTTGATCATGCTCGGGATCAGCGCACACATCCCCTCGCGGATGAAGCGGCTGACCGTTACGGGCATTCTGCTCCTGTTCATCGAGCTCGTGGTCTACTACGTCGAACGGTGGACGCAGACCTTTGAGACGTTGAGTATCGCCCGTCCTCTTCTGACGGCGACGAAATACGCGATCTACCCGTTCGTCATCTACGTGATGACCATGATCACGGTGAACCGGCGGCTCTCGTGGCATAAAAACGCTCTGCTCCTGCTCCCCGCGACCGCCGTGATACCAATCTACTATTCTTCGCAATGGACGCACCTTGTCTGTTCTTACACTGAGAACAACCATTGGGTGCCGGGTCCCCTGCGTCATCTTCCCTACGCGATCTTCGTGATCTACGTCACGCTGTTTTTGATCCGCAATCTGCTCTTTTTGCGTTACGAAGAGGCGCAGATCCTCTGGATCGTGCTCTTCATCATCGTCAGCCCGGTCGTCGGCGTCCTGCTCTATCTCTTCACCGATTACTCGGACGATTACAGCGCGCTCTTCACCTCGTCGATGGTCCTCTACTATCTTTTCATCTATCTGCACTACGCGCGGTTCGATCCCCTGACCGGGCTGCTCAACCGGCAGGTCTACTACTCCGATATGAACAACCGCTCGGACAAGATCTGCTACGCCGTATCGATCGACCTGAACGACCTGAAACACATCAACGACGGATACGGGCACGACGCGGGCGACACGGCGTTGCAGACCGTCGCCGCGGTGTTGAAGAAGAACGTCGGGCGGAGCGGAACGGCCTACCGGATCGGGGGCGACGAGTTCGTGATCTTCTACCGGACGCAGGACGAGAACGTCGTCATCCGCGAGATCGCGGCGATGCGCAAAGGATTGGAAAAGACCCCCTACGTCTGCGCGTTCGGCTACTCCAAAAAAGAGCCGATGAATACCGTGGAGGACGCCGTCCGGTACGCCGACCACGAAATGTACGACGATAAGACCCGCATCAAAAAAGAAAAAGAAGCGACCAAACATCCGTGATCATATCATATCAAGTGAGGAAACAACTTTGAAGACACGACTTTTTGCTTTTCTTCTGGCGCTTGTCCTGTTTGTGACTTTCCTTTCGGGTTGCAGCGTCGTGGGTGAAAGCGAGGGCACCCGCGCCACCACGGCAAAAGGCGCCGTAACGGCGGACGAAACGACCGACGCCGAAACGGCGGAGGGGACGAACGGGACCGACGCGACGACGGCAAAACTGCCCGACGCGACCACCGCCAAGGCGACCACCGCCGCGACCACCAAAGCGACGACGGCGGCGACCACCAAGGCAACGACCGCCGCGACGACCAAGGCGACCACTGCCGCCACCACCGCCGCGACGCCGGACTACGAACTCCCGGTTATGATGAGCGCGGTGAAGGAACCGAAAGCGGGCGACGATCCCACGAAACTCTCGGGCATCGAGAACGTGATGCGGATCGCCTGGGTTTTGCAGCACGCGGAAAAGTATTCGGTGGACGGTTCGGGAACGGTGAAAGCCTCCGGGACCACGCAGAGCGTAAAGGTCTATAAAGACTACTACCACGGCGTGATGCTCGAGATCGATATTACGACCAGTTCCATGGTCAACAGCGCTACTCAGTTCTGCTACGTCGGAAACACGGCGATGATGCGCGACGCAAGCGGCGCAAAAAAGACGTGGAACGGACGGCAAACCGCGTGGAAGACCTCCGCGACGAAGTATTCGCAGTCGGATTATCGCTCGTCGTACGGGCTGTTCGGGTGTGAATTGACCAACTACCTCTTGAACGAAAGCACCGTCCCGAAATGGTCGGAGGTCACCAAAAGCGGCAACAACTACGTGCAGACCATCTATCCCGACCTTTCCTCGTCGACCACGCATTACGTCAAACGGATGAAGACGATGGGCGGATTGAGCGGCGAGCCTTCGTTCACTAAAGCGGAGATCACGCTGACTTTCGATAAAGACTGGCGGATCCTTTCGATGAAAATCGACGAGACCTACGATGCCAAGAAGAAAGTCTTATTTACGGTGGACGTGACCTGTACGGCGTCGAGCACCTATACCTTCACCTACGGGAAAGCGGATATGTCGGCGTACGACAACTTCTTTGCCGCCAAGATCAAATAAGGTTCAAAACAGTATGGAAGAGCGCATTTTCGAACGCAAAAAGATCGTCCGGGAAAGGGCGCTCGCCTACGGGTTCCGCCCTCTCGGGGCGGAACTCGTTTTTTCACGCGACTTTTTTTCGGGAGACTTTCGCGCCGAGGTGCGCGTTGCCGCGGACGGAACGGTCACGGGGCGCGTCGTCGACAAAATGAACGACGAGGACTACGCGCCGCTCCGCGCGGAGGGGATGCGGGGCGCCTACGTTTCCGGCGTGCGCGCCGCGTATACCGAGATCCTCGAAGAGATCGCCGCCGCCTGCTGCGACGAGACCTTTTTCGCGTCGGATCAGGCGAACCGAATTGCCCGCCTGGTAAAGGAACGCTACGGCGTGTCGCCCGACTTCCCTTTCGACGACGGCAAGGACAAGACGGCGGGCGTGTTCCGCCATACCGACAGCGGCAGGTGGTTCGGGCTGATCATGCGGGTAAAGAAAAGCGTGCTGGTCGGGGAAAGCTCGCCCGAGCGGATCGACGTGATGAACCTCAAAGCCGAGCCCGACGGGATCCCCGAACTGTGGAAGACCGACGGGGTCTACCCCGCGTACCACATGAACCGCAAATACTGGATCTCGGTCGCGCTCGACGACCGGCTGTCGGACGAGGACGCGCTGGCGCTGATCGAAAAGAGTTTTCGCCTGACCGAGAAAAAATAAGGGCGCAAGCGCCTCGATATATACGGCGGCGGGTTTCCCGCCGCCGTATTCGATAGAAAGGACGCCGGAGATCCGGCGTCCTTTTCGATACGTTTTGCGGGAGAGCCCCGCAAAACTCGATATGCCGCGCGCGGTCGGCGCGCGGCGAGTAAGAGATTACAGGCGTTTAAGAACGCGTTTTTCGCCGGGTTTCAGACAGATCGCGTTATCCGATAGCAGCTCGGGCGTATCGATCAGGGCGAACGGGGTGAAGACGTCGGCTTGGACCGTGATCGCCTCCGGGGTCTCGTCAATGACGCGCACGGGGCGGTATTCGAGATCGAGATCGGCGTAGCGCGAGGGGATAAAGAACGCGCGGTCGGTCGTGCCGTCGGCGTTCTCGATATCGCAAAGCGGGAGCCGGGTGCGGGTCAGCGCCTCTTTGAACGGCAGATAATCGAGCGTCAGGACAGTCGCCGCGCCGTTCGCCGGGACGGTATAGGAAAACTCGGTCGAAAGACAGTCTTCGTCCTCTTTGAAATCGTAGAGCGAAAGCCGCCCCTTGCCCGACACGGGGGTGAGCCCGTCGTTTGACACCGTGACGGTCAGTTTTCCGTCGCGCTCGGCAAGCGAGGCGATCACGGGTCTGGCGCAGCGTTTGAAGACGTATAGGGCGGGTTTTGCCACGGCGTAGTAGTCGATCAGCGACCAACTGTTCGCCGCGGGCCAGCAGTCGTTCAGCATCCAGAACAGAATGCCCGACGAAAACCACTTGTTCCGACGGTAGAGTTCCATCCCGATCCGGACCCACTCGCACTGCATCAACTGCATTTTCAAGACCCGTTCTTCCCCACTCTTATACTTGCCGAAGAGTTTTTCGGTCATCACGTCAAGATGCCCGAACAGGGTCATCTCCTTGATCGACGGGTTGGTCTTGGTGTGGAACTCGGAGATGGTCTGATCCTCCCCGAAGATATCCTCGTCGGTCAGGAACCGGCGGAGCGAGGACACGAACGGCATCCCCATCGTGGGCTGCTCGGCGTTGAAGCGGGTCAGGTATTGCGACATCGTCTGCCGCCAGTCGGACAGGTCGTTTTCGCGCACGTAGCGGAAGAGCGGACCGAGGAAAAACGTGCTGTGCGAAGTGCCGCGGGTCGGACTGCAATAGGGGTCGCCGCCGTAGGGAGAAGACGGCAGAAAGCGGCGGGCGGGGTCGAGTTCCGAGAGGACCGGAGCGATGACCTTCGCCGCGCGGTAGCCGGGGAAATCGGTCCTGTTCTCGTTGCCGTAGACGGCGTTCTCGTTGTCGCCGTTCCAGAACGCGAGGCAGGCGTGGTTGCGGAGCCGGAGCGCCCCGGCACGCGCCTCTTTTTGCAGTTCGTCAAGGAACCACGGCTCGTTTTCGGGATAGGTGCCGCACGCCATCAGAAAGTCCTGCGCCACGAGGATCCCGAGCCGGTCGCACTCGTCGTAGAACTCGTCGCGCTCGAAGATGCCGCCGCCCCAGACGCGGATCATATTGACGCCGCACGCGCGGCTGATCTCCAGGAGGCGCGTGATCTTCTCCGGCGTTTCGGCGGACGGGAACGGCTCGCAGGGCACCCAGTCGGCGCCCTTGCAGAAGATGGGCGTCCCGTTGACGAAGACCGTGAAGCCGGAGGTGGTCTTGTTGTTGTCCTTGCCCTGCGCAAAGGGCTGCCCCTGGATGGTCTTGCAGAGTTGTTCCTCCGGGCTGCCCGGTCGGTCGACCAGTTGCCGGAGCGTGATGCGGCGAACGCCGAAGCGCACGGATTTCTTTCCTGCCGGGGTCGATAATGTCAGCGTGTAGAGCGGTTGGTCGCCGTAGCCGACGGGATACCAGAGCCGCGCGTCGGGCAGGTCGATCCACTCCTCAAGCGTCTGGTCGAGCAGAGTGCGTTCCTTTGTAAAGACGGTCTTCCCGTCGGGGTCGGTGATCGTGAACGAAAGGGCGTCGCCGTTGGCTGTAAAGTCCGAGAGCGACACGGCGACCCTGATCTGCGCGGAGCCCGGCAGGATCTCTTCGGTCGTGACGTAGACCCCCCCGACCGTGTTCGGGCGGCGGAAAGTCAGGCGCACGTCGCGGTAAACGCCCATCGTGACGAAGCGGTCGACCCAGTCCCAGCCGTAGGTGCATTGGATGCGGCGGGTGTGGAGCCGCTCGGTCGTGAACGCCCCCTCGAGTTTCGGTTTGCCCGCGACCGCCCTGATCGGAGAGAAAAAGCGGACCTCCAGCCGGTTCCCCCCGGCTTTCAGCACCCCGTCGACCGGGTAAACTTGCGGCAGGAACATATTGTGCCCCTCGCCGACCTTTTGCCCGTTCAGGTATATCTCGCAGTAGGTGTCCAGTCCGTCGAACTCAAGCTGTGCGCCCGGGTAGAGTTCCGGGACGTCGAACTCGCGCGTATAGGTCGCGTCGCAATTCTCGATCCACCGGACCTCTTTGGAATTGTCGCGGTAGTAAAAATCGCCGATCCTGCCGCAGGCGAGCAGGTCGGTATGGACGCACCCCGGCACGGTCGCCGGGAACGCGAACGCCTCTCCTTTTTCGGTTTTGATCTCGCCCTGCCAGGCACCGTTCAGGTTCATGCGGGTATTTCCTCTCTTACTTTCGGGTGTTCGGTTTTTTACGCTTTATCCGGGAGATGGACCGAGAAAACGGTGCCGTTCTCCTCGCTGCTGGTGACGGTGATCTTTCCGCGGATCGCGGTCGTCAGGTTCTTCGCGATCGAGAGCCCCAGCCCGTGCCCCCCGACGCTCCGCACGCGGTCGGCACGCCAGAAACGGTCGAAGAGATGCAGAAGATCCTCTTCCGGGATGACCTCTCCCCGGTTTCTCACCGAGAAGACGATCTGCTTTTTCCGTTCGAGCGAGACCTCCACGGCGCTTCCCCGCTCGGCGTACTTGACGGCGTTGTCGATCAGGATATGCGCGACCCGCGAAAAGGCGTCGCGGTCGGACCGCACGACGACGCCGGGCTCGACCGAGGCGACCAGTTCAACCCCGTTTTCAAAGGCGACCGGCTCGAAGTGCATCACGGTCTCGCCGAGCAGGTCGGAGAGGTCGACGGGGTGCAGTTCGATGCCCGCGCCGACGGTCTCGCTACGCGAGAGTTCCAGCATCTTTTCGGTCAGAACTTTCATCCTCTCGGCTTCCTCGTCGGTCGCGTCGATCCATTTTCTCTGCTGTGCGACGGTCTCGTCGGGATGCGAGCGGAGGATGTTATTGTTCGCCAGAATGACGGTCAGAGGGGTGCGCAGGTCGTGAGAGACGTCGGCGACGAACCGCTTTTGCCCCTCCCACGCCTCGGCGACCGGCTTGAGCGTCAGCCCCGAAAGGAACAGACTGACGATAAAGAGCAGTCCCGCGCCGACGATAAAGACGGTAAGCGAGATCAAAATATCGCGCCGCACCGTGCCGGAGAGCGCCGCGGAGGAGGAAAACGCGATCTCGGTCCCGTCGGGCGTTTGGTAGCGGCGGTAGATCAGGTCGAGCGAGCGAAGCGTGCCCTCGTCGGACTTTGCCCCGAGCGCGAGTTTGACCGCCGCGTCAAGATCGTCCTCGGTCATATCGGCGTTCATCGCGAAAGTGCGGGTGATATTCCCGTCCGCGTCGCAGAGCACCGCGAACGAATAGACCGACGGCAGTTCGTCGCGCCCCATCCGGGGAAGATCCCGGTCGGGTCCGCCGCCCGGGGGCGGCTCTTCTCTGAACTCGCCCTCCCCCTCTTCCGGAGGTTCGGCGGCGGGGGGTTCGTCGGTATTGTTCCGCGCGATCTCCGAAACGCGGTCCAGCGAACGGAAGATCTCGCGCTTTTGCGCCTGGTAGGACGTGACCGTGTTGAAGACCAGAACGATCAGGAGGACCAGCGTCGCCAAAGCAAGCGTGATGAGCGTGAACTTACGCCTCAGTTTTTTCAGCATCGTGCGCCTCCAGTTTGTAACCCACGCGCTTGACCGTCACGATCTCGCAACGGGAGCCGAGATAGGTCAGTTTCTTACGCAAAAACGAGATATACGCCTCGACGTTGTTGTCGCCGGCGTCGCTGTCGTAGCCCCAGATCTTGGTGATCAGGTCCTCTTTTTGCACGATGGCGGCGCCGTTCGCGATCAGATAGCGGATCATCTCTCCCTCCCGGAAACTCAGCCCGATGGAGCGGGACGTCGTCGAACAGAAGAGCTCCATCGACGAGATGCGGAAAGTCAGGTCGGAATAGGTCATCTCGTCCAGCACGACCTCGCCCTTGCGGCGCGAGAGCACCCGGATGCGGGCGAGCAGTTCGTCGGGGGAAAAGGGCTTGGTCATATAGTC
>CAMJCC010000063.1 GCA_946404035.1 uncultured Clostridia bacterium
CGCTTTTCGCGGACTGTGACTGTGATTTCAAATAGAGCGAATAATCATCATTTACGCTTACGCTTCGCCGGGATCGTTATCGTTTTATTGTCAACGGGATTCCAAAAACTGAAACTCACGCTGTATCCGCTCTTGAATAAGTGTTTTGAAAACTCTTTTTCATTAAAACAAAAATCGAACAGTTCGACGGGATCTTTGTCTATTTCGGATTTGTTCGGGTAACAAAAACCAAACCACTTACCGTCAGCGTCTTTCAGTTCCGCTTCACAAACCTCGTTCAAAAGGATCTTTTTTATCATATTGAGCATATATTCATATTCTTCCTGATATGCCCAAAAATGATCGTGAGCGTCACCAAAATAAACCGTGAATTCGTTCATATCACCGATATTGATCTCGAGATCATTGTCAGAATACGGGTTGGAGATGACCACGCATCTTGAATCCTCTTCCTCGATCCAATCGAATCCTTCATCATTTTTACCGTATGATTTGGGATCGTATTCTTTGAATAGAGACAATATTTCACTTTCTTTTTCCAACGGATCGATCTCAACGTATTGCTTGTCTTCCATTATCATCCTCCAAAACGGTTTGATGAAAGAGAGTTGAACGCTCCTTTTTCGCCGGCAGAACCGCGCAGCTTCCTACGATAGTATAGCACATTCTCCGAGCGTTTGCAAGCGGGAGGGGAAAAACGCAGGAGAACGGAAACGCTTTTGCCCGTTTTATCTTGAAAAGGATTGCGTTTTTTGTAAGATTTTGATATAATGATAACGCAAGTTCTCAAAACAAAGCGTCGAAAACGATTGCTTTTTCAAAGGGAGATATAATATGGCACGGAGTGCAGCGCAGAGGGCGGCGAAAAAACTACAAAAGGAAAAGAGCGTCCCGTTTTCTGAAAAAGAAGAGAATTATACCGCTCTTTTGGAAGCCGAAGCGGAAAAGCTGGGATGCGTGTTCTTTGAGGACAGCGGAGAGGGACGCGATCTGGAAACGGATACTTTGTATCTTGAGGACGTTTCCGGGTGGCTCGCACCGATCGGAACGCCCGAAAAGGACGCAAAAAAAGACGAAAACTACCGTTTTGCGGAATGGAAAAAGTGCGAGAACGGAGAGATCGTCGTCGAGTTCAAACGGTACGATTTGCCGTAAGCTTTATTTGGTTGAGAGAAGCGATAAACGATAATTGCAGCAGGAGGGAGAAAACGTGGAAAATCCGGTTGAACAAATCCGCCTACCCCATTTTCACGCCGTAAACTTCAAGTACAAAGGAATTCAGTACACCTTTTCCGGTTGGTGGCTGCTTGATTGGGGGACGGGGGAGAAAATCTACGACAGTAAAGAGGAGTTTTTGGAGGACCCTTTTTTTGACGGGAGAACGTTTGAGAACGCCGTCAACGAAATGTCGGACTTTGATTTTGAGTTTGAGCCGTAATTATTAAAACGGGAGAAAAAGTAACCGCAAGCGGAGAAGGAGAGATTTGACGCGCCGATCCGACCCGATACGGCTCGGCGCTACTCCCGGCTCTCGCCCGAATGTGTGGAAAGGGCGGCTTTATCGGATGGCGAGAGCCCTGGAGTTTACGGTGCGTCCGCGCCGTAAACTCGGGGAGTTCAAAAATCGACACTGATCCGTCAAAACAAGAGCCCCCGCGCGTGGCGGGGGCTCTTGTTTTGGCGGAGAAGGGGAGATTTGAACTCCCGCGCCGGTTGCCCGGCCTACACCCTTAGCAGGGGCGCCTCTTCGGCCTCTTGAGTACTTCTCCGAATGAAGGCGGGATCAAAACCGATCCTGCCCGTTTATTATACTAAAAAAACGGGGCGGTGTCAAGTCCTTTTTTCGTTTTTCACGCGTTTTTGTTCTGGTACGATGCGCGCGGATTTCGCTTGTTTATCGTCCTTTTTTCTTGACTTTTTCGCTTTTCTATGATAAAATATACTATCAAAAACAAAGGAGCGCGGAACGTGGAAAAAAGAGCCGAAAGAACCGATCCCGTGACCGAGGTCCGCCGTTGGGTGATCCCGGGCGAGAGCCGCGCTTACGTGCTCACTTTCGGCTGTCAGCAGAACGAGGCGGACAGCGAGCGGCTGCTCGGGCTTGCCCTGTCGATGGGCTACGGGCGCGCCGACACGCCCGAGGAAGCCGAACTGATCCTGGTCAACACCTGCGCCATCCGCGAGCACGCGGAACTGAAAGCCCTGTCCATCATCGGGGGATTTAAGCACGTTAAGGAGAAAAACCCCCGGGTGATCATCGGCGTTTGCGGGTGTATGGCGGCGGAACCCCACCGGGTCGAGGACCTGAAACGCCGCTATCCCTACGTTACGTTCACGCTCGAACCGGCGAAGATCGGTTCGCTTCCCGCGATCGTCGCGGCGGCGATCAGGACCAAAAAGCGCTCGTTTCTGCTCCCCGACGCGCCGACCGTCGTGCCGAAAATCGACGAGGGGCTCCCGGTCGAGCGGCTCTCGCGCCACAAGGCGTGGGTCAGCATTATGTACGGGTGCAACAACTATTGCACCTACTGCATCGTTCCGTACGTACGCGGGCGCGAACGGAGCCGCGCAAGCGGGGAAGTCATCTGCGAGATCGAGGGTCTTGCCGCCTCGGGCGTCCGCGAGATCACTCTGCTCGGGCAGAACGTCAACTCCTACCGCTCCGACTGCGATTTCGCGGGACTGGTCAAACGCATCGGAGAGATCCCGGGCGACTTCCGCCTGCGCTTTATGACCAGCCACCCGAAGGACGTCTCCGACGACCTGATCGCCTGTTTTCCAGATACCCCTCACCTCGCGCCGCATTTCCACCTGCCGCTCCAGTCGGGCTCCGACCGGATCTTAGCGAAAATGAACCGGCACTACGACGCGCCGCGCTATCTTTCCATCGTCGACCGGCTCCGCGCGCGCGATCCCGAGATCACCCTCACCTCCGACGTGATCGTCGGTTTTCCCGGCGAGACCGAAGAGGACTTTCAAGCCACCCTCGACCTGCTTGACAGGGTCCGCTTCGACCAGGTCTATTCTTTCATCTACTCCCCCCGTCGCGGCACCCCCGCGGCGGAGTACCCCGACCAGATCCCGCCCGACGTTTCACGCGACCGGATGCGCCGCCTGCTCGATCTCCAATGCGGGATCTCGGCGGAGAAGAACCGCCCGCTCGTGGGGAAAACGCTCCGCGTCCTCTGCGACGGTCCCTCGCCCGACGGCACGCCGGGGATCGTGACCGGGCGCACCGAGGGGGGCAAACTGGTCCATTTCGCGGCGCCGGAGGATACCGCCGGGCGCTTCGTTTCCGTCAAAATCGACCGCGCCGACGCGTTCGCTTTGCGCGGCACGCTCACAGAATAAAAGGAGAACACCATGACCGTATCGGAACTCGCAACCAAACTCGGAGAGGCGATCGCCGCCGACCCGATCATCGAAAAATACAAGGCGGCGAAAGCGGCGTACGAGGCCGACGCCACCCTCCGCGACGCGCTGTATGAATACGAGACCCAGCGCTCCATCCTCGGGGAAGAGTATCAGAAACCCGACGGAGAGCGCAACGAGGGGCTGGTCGCGCTTGCCCGCGAGCGGATGGAAGAACTCGCCAAGCAGATCGTCGCAAGCGAGGAATACCGCGACTACACCGCCGTCGAGCAGGAGGTCAACCGCCTGATGCAGGAGGTCAACTCTGAGATCAGCCGGATCGTTTTCGGCGAAGCGCCCTGCACCCACGACTGCTCGACCTGTCACGCCGCCTGCGCGTCCAAGCAGGAACAATAAACCGAATTCAACGAAAGTCTGGAGATAAGATGGCACCGAAAACGCCCGACGTCATTGAAAAAATCGGCGATCTGAAAAACCCCTCGCCCATGATGGCGCAGTACATCGCGGTCAAGGAACAGTATCCCGATCATATCCTGATGTACCGTCTCGGGGACTTCTACGAGATGTTCTTCGAGGACGCGGTCACGGTCTCGCGCGAGCTGGAACTGACGCTCACGGGGCGGGATTGCGGGGACGGTCGGCGCGCCGCGATGTGCGGCGTCCCGTTCCACAAATCCGACCTCTACGTCGGCAAACTCGTCGAGCGCGGACACCGCGTCGCCATCTGCGAGCAGACCGAGGACCCCGCGCTCGCCAAGGGGCTGGTCACCCGAGAGGTCATCCGGGTCGTCACCCCGGGTACCGTCACCGACGGCACCCTGCTTTCCGAGCGCCGGAACAACTACCTGTCCGCCCTTTGCTACGACGGCGGGCGCTTCGGGCTGGGGTTCGCCGACGTTTCGACCGGCGAGATCGCCGTCACCCTGATCGAGGGCGAAAACATCGTTTCGCGTCTCGAAAACGAGTTCGGCTCGTACTCCCCGCGCGAGGTCATCCTGAACGTCCCCGCCTCCGCTCTCCCCGACCTTTCGTCGTTCCTTTCCGACCGTTGCGGCGCGATGCTGACCGACCGCCGCGCGGACCTCTTTGACCGCGCCCGCGCGACAGAGCTTGCCGCCGAGTGCTTCGGTGTCGACGCGGGGCTTCTGACTGACCCGCTCCTGCTCTCCTCGGTCGGGGCGCTGATCGCCTATATCCGCGAGACCCAGATGACCGAAACCACCTACGTCCGCTCCCTGCGCGTCTACGGCGACGGGCAGTACCTCATCCTCGACCTCTCGACCATCCGCAATCTTGAGTTGCTCGAGACCCTCCGCACCAAAGAGAAGCGCGGCTCGCTGCTCTGGGTGCTGGATAAGACCGAGACCTCGATGGGCGGGCGGATGCTCCGCTCGTGGCTCCAGCGCCCGCTGATCTCGCCGCAGCTGATCGCAAGACGGCAGAAAGCCGTTTCGGAACTCTTCGGCGACTTTATGCTCCGGCAGGACCTCCGCGAGATCCTCTCCGGCATCCTCGACCTCGAACGCCTGACCGCAAAGGCGGTCTACGGCACGGCGAACGCCCGCGACCTGCGCGCCGTCGGCGTGTCGCTCTCCGCTCTGCCGGAATTGCGCCGTCTGCTCTCCGCCGCGAAAAGCCCGGCGCTCTCGGATATCGCGACGCGGCTCGATCCGCTTGACGACGTGGCGAACGCCCTGCTCGACGCCATCACCGACGAGCCGCCCTACACCGTCCGCGAGGGCGGGATGATCCGCGACGGCTACAACGCCGACGTCGACCGGCTCCGCACCGTCCAGCGCGGCGCGGGTCCCTGGATGGAGGAGATCGAGGAGCGCGAGAAGAGCGCGACCGGCATCCGCAATCTGAAAGTCGGCTTCAACAAAGTGTTCGGCTACTACATCGAGGTCAGCAAATCGCAGACCGACCTCGTCCCCGACACCTACATCCGTAAGCAGACCCTGACCACCGGGGAACGCTACGTCACCGAGGAACTCAAACGGATGGAGACCGAGGTCCTCGGCGCCGGCGAAAAACTCGCCGCGCTCGAATACGAGATCTTCACCGCGCTGCGCGAGTTGGTCTCCGAGACCGCCGAGCGCATCCGCAGTTCCGCTTCGCTTGTCGCGGAGCTCGACGTCTACCTCTCGTTTGCCGACGTCGCGGCGAAGAACCGCTACGTTTGCCCCGAGGTCGACGCATCCGACGTCCTTGAGATCAAGGACGGGCGGCACCCCGTCGTCGAGCGCTTCGTCGAGGACAGTTACTTCGTCCCGAACGATACTTACCTGAACACCTCCGACCGCCGCCTTATGCTGATCACGGGGCCCAATATGGCGGGCAAATCGACCTATATGCGCCAGGTCGCCTTGATCGTCATCATGGCGCAGATCGGTTCCTTTATCCCCGCCAAAGAGGCGCGGATCGGGGTGGTCGACCGCGTGTTTACCCGCGTCGGCGCCTCGGACGACCTCGCGTCGGGTCAGTCGACCTTTATGCTCGAGATGACCGAGGTCGCCTCCATCCTCGACAACGCGACGAGAAACTCGCTGATCGTCTACGACGAGGTCGGGCGGGGGACCAGCACCTTTGACGGGATGAGCATCGCGCGCGCCGTCGCCGAATATTCGGCGGGCAAGAAGATCGGCGCGAAGACGCTCTTCGCCACGCACTACCACGAACTGACCTCGATGGAGGGAGAGATCGAGGGGGTCGTGAACTTCCACATCGCCGCCAAGAAAAAGGGCGACGGCATCACGTTTTTGCGCAAGATCGTCCCCGGCGCGACCGACGACAGTTACGGGATCGACGTCGCGAAACTCGCGGGGGTCCCGAATGAGGTAGTCAAGCGCGCCCGCGCCATCCTCTCCGAGATCGAGGAAAAGGGCGGCTTCACCCCGCCCGCGCCGCGCGAAAACGTCGACGTCCGCTCGGACGACCTGTTCGCGATGGTCGCCTCGGGCGAGGCGGAGGAGGTCGCAGAAAAACTGCGGCAGGTCAACCTGGACACCATGACCCCGCTCGAGGCGATGAACCTCGTTTACCAACTGAAAAAGATCCTGTCGCAGGGGAACTGACCCGTAAGACAGGAAAGGAGGGACCCGGATGGGAAAAATCAACGTACTCGGTTTTGACGTCGCCAACCTGATCGCCGCCGGCGAGGTGGTCGACCGCCCCGCTTCGGTCGTGAAAGAACTGCTCGAAAACGCGATCGACGCCGGCGCCACCGAGATCACCTGCGAGATCCGCGCGGGCGGCGTGTCGATGATCCGGGTGTCCGATAACGGCTGCGGGATGACCCCGGAGGATCTGCCGGTCTCCATCCGCCGCCACGCCACCAGTAAAATACATACCGCCGACGATCTCTCGTCGATCTCGACGCTCGGGTTCCGCGGCGAGGCGCTCGCCGCCATCGCGTCGGTCTGCGAATTGAAGATCATCTCCAAAACCAAAGACGCGTCGACCGGCACCCTGCTTGCGGCGTCCGGGGGAAACGTCACCGAGATCACCGACGTCGGGTGCGCCGACGGGACCACCGTCCTGGTCGAAAACCTGTTCGCCGCGGTCCCCGCGCGCCGCAAGTTCTTAAAACGCGACGCCACCGAAGCCGCCGCGGTTTCCGCGATGGTCGAAAAGGTCGCGATGTCGCGCCCCGATATCGCCGTTTCGCTCAAGATCGACGGCGCCGACAAGTTCGCCACTCCGGGCGACGGCAACCTGCAAAACGCCCTCTACGCCCTGCTCGGGCGGGATTTCGCCACGCGTCTGCTCCCGGTCAAGGGGGAAAGCGGCGGGATCGCGGTTTCGGGCTTCGTCGGACGGAGCGACAACGCCCGCGGCAATCGCAACGCGCAGAACGTCTTTATCAACGCCCGCTACGTGCGGAGCAAGACCGTCACCGCCGCGCTGGAGCGCGCGTTCAACTCGTATATGGCGCCCGAGAAGTTCCCGGTCGCCGTCCTCTTCCTCTCCTGCGATCCCCGGGTCGTCGACGTCAACGTCCACCCGGCAAAACTCGAGGTGCGCTTCTCAAACGAGCAGGCGGTCTTTGAGGCCGTCTATTACGCCGTCCGCGCCGCGCTCGAAGCGGGACAGGGAAGACCCGAACTGACGCTTGAAAACACCCGCCGCACGACCTATCAGGTGGATAAGAACCCCGCCGATACCGGCGACGACCGTTACCGCGTTCCGACCCCCGCCGCTTCCAAAACCCCCGCTTTCGGCACCCCGTACCGGGGGGTCACGACACAGCGGAGCTCCGAACCCCCCGTTTCGATCCCCTCGCGGGGCAAGAGTACGGGCGGCTACGTCGCGCGCCCGGTCGCGCCCGCACAGTCGACCCCGGAGGCGTCCAACCGCTTCCTCTCCGACCTCGCGAAAGCAAAAGAAAACAGCGCCTCGGGCGTCCGGGTCGCCAGTTCCGGCGTGGGGAACGTCCCCGAAACGCCGCCGTCGCTTTCGACGCTCGCGTCCGACGTTCCCGCCTACCGCTATATCGGGGACGCGTTCCGAACCTATCTGTTCCTGGAAACCGACGGCGAACTGCTCATCATCGATCAGCACGCCGCCCACGAGCGCCTGCTGTTTGAGGAACTGAAAGCCAACCTCCAAACCGACGGGCGCGTCGCGTCGCAGACGCTTCTGCTCCCGCTCCCCGTGTCGCTCGACCCCGAGGGGGTCGCTCTTGCTGTTGAATACCGCGACGACCTGCTCTCTGTCGGCTTCGATTTCACCGAGGGCAAGGGCGGGATCGAGATCACGGCGGTCCCCGCCGACGTCGCCATCCCCGACGCCGAGGACCTGTTCAAGAAAGCCGTCGCCTCGCTTGAAGAGGGGCGCGGCGATCCCGCGATCACGGCGAAAGAGCGGCGTGAACGCGCGCTCTACCAGGTCGCCTGCAAGGCGGCGATCAAGGGCGGACGGCTCTACGCGAAAGAACAGCTCGAATACCTCGCCCGCCGCGTGATGGAGGATCCCTCGGTCACGGTCTGCCCCCACGGTCGCCCCATCGCGATCCGGCTGACCAAGGAGGAACTCGACCGCCGGTTCGATAGGATCAAGTAACGAAAGGAAACGCACTTTGGCAAGCAAGAAACAGAACGGGCTGTTTGAGATCCTCAAAACCGAGGGCAACGCCCGCCGCGGACGTTTTCATACCGTGCACGGGGACATCGAGACCCCCGTGTTCATGAACGTCGGCACCAGCGCCGCGATCAAGGGCGGCGTCTCGACCGGCGACCTCTACGAGGTCGGTTGTCAGGTCGAACTCTCCAACACCTACCATCTCCACATCCGCCCCGGCGACGATCTGATCTACCGGATGGGCGGACTGCACAAGTTCTTCAACTGGGACCGCCCGATCCTGACCGACAGCGGAGGGTTCCAGGTCTTTTCGCTCGCCAAACTCCGCAAGATCACCGAGGAGGGCGTTTCGTTCCAGTCGCACATGGACGGCGCGCACATCTTCATGGGACCCGAGGAGAGCATGCGGATCCAGTCGCACCTCGGCTCGACCATCGCGATGGCGTTCGACGAGTGCGTCGAGAACCCCGCCCCCTACGACTACGTGAAACGCTCGATGGAGCGGACGGTGCGCTGGCTCACCCGGTGCAAGACCGAACTCGCGCGCCTTTGCGCCGAGCCCGGCACGGTCAATCCCGACCAACTGCTGTTCGGTATCAACCAGGGCGGCACCTACGAGGATCTCCGCATCGAGAGCATGCGCCGCACCGCTGAACTCGATCTCCCCGGCTACGCCATCGGCGGGCTTGCCGTCGGGGAAGAGACCGAAACGATGTACCATATCATCGAGACGGTCGAGCCCTATATGCCAAAGGACAAGCCCCGCTACCTGATGGGGGTCGGCACGCCGCAGAACATTTTGGAGGGCGTGTATCGCGGGGTCGATTTCTTCGACTGCGTGATGCCCAGCCGCAACGCCCGCCACGGCAACCTCTTCACCTGGCACGGCAAAATGAACATCAATAACGAAAAGTATTTCGACGACAAGCGCCCGATCGACGAGAACTGCAACTGCCCGACCTGCCGCCGGTACAGCCGCGCCTACGTCCGCCACCTGTTCAAGGCGCGCGAGATGCTCGGGATGCGCCTGACCGTCCTGCACAACCTCTTCTTCTACAACGAACTGATGCGGAAGATCCGCGACGCGCTCGACGCCGGAAACTACGAAGCGTTCTACCGTCAGTACGTCGATCTTCTCGCCTCCCGTTCCGAGGAGTAACGCACCGAAAAACCGCGAAAACGTCGATAAAAGGAGTTTCCTATGAGATCGTTCATCGCAAAAACAAAGAGGATCGTCACGCCCGCGCTCGTTCTGCTCTGTACCCTGATTATGCTTTGCAGTTGTCCCGGTCCTGGGGTAATTCGCAGAATGGAAAAGATCAGCCCGAAGAATTTTCCGAACACGGTCTGGTCCTGCAAGGAAGCGGGTTTTGTTCTCTACACGATCGAGGGCATCACGTTCGGGACGTATTCTGTCAACGGGGCGGAATACTTCTTTGATTCGCCCTACAACCTGTACTGCCACGTTGAATTCCGTTTGTATTCCTACTCTGACAAAAGGGTCTCCGAACTCGATCCGTCGCTGGTTCATTACGAGACGTCCGACGCCGGCGCGATCTACGGGAGAATGGATTATGAGGACGAAACCGGAAACCTGATCGTCAAGGTCTCAAGTTACGAACCAAACGACGCTTCGCTGCCCGAAACCTTCCCCGAAAAACTGACGTTTGAGCAGACGGGGACGTTCGGAAAGACCCCGAACGAGCGTTGGGTTGCCGAAGAACTCGATCTCTATCTGGATTCTTATTCGGACACGGATCAATATTATAGCGGAACGCTCACGCTCGACGGAAAAGAATTTCACGTTTTTGCGAGAGAAAAGGGAAAGTATTATCAACTGCTATTGATCACTGACAATGACTTCCGGCACAAGTTGGTTTGTTTGTCCTTTGCGGAGTCCGATGGAGAGATCGTTGCGACCCGCGTGGATCAGCCCTTCTCGGAGGAGTATTGGGATCCCGATCTGAGAACCGTCACCTTCCGCCCGGCGCCGATCGAATAACGCCCCGGTTTCTAAAACACGCCGCCCGCGCTTCAATTTGAAGCGCGGGCGGCATTTCACGTTTTGCGGGCATTTTGCCCGCAAAATATATCGCGACCCCCGAAAAAACTTTCGGGGGTCATATCGCGTTGCACGGTTTCTGTGCAACGTATCGCGCGTTCGCCCCGCAAACGCTCACACGTACCCTCTTAACCCGACTTTCCCGACGTACGCCCGGAGGATCCCGGCGTACTCCTCGGCTGTCTTGTACGGCACCTCGTGCAGCCCGTCGGT
>CAMJCC010000064.1 GCA_946404035.1 uncultured Clostridia bacterium
ATCCATCGCTTTTCAAACGATCCCGTCAAGGTCGGGACCGTCACCTACTGGGACGTGTTCCGGCTCTGGTTCGAGATCAAGGAGGGGATCCGCCGCGCGCTGCGCGAGGGGCCGGTGGACGCGATCGGCATCGACACCTGGGGCGTGGATTTCGCCCTGCTCGACAAAAACGGCGAACTGCTCCAAGCCCCGGTCCACTACCGCGACGAGCGGACGGTCGGGATGCCGGAGGAGGTCGAGAAGATCGTGCCGCTCTCCGAGATCTACCGCCGCACCGGCACCCAGCACATGCGGATCAACACGCTCTACCAGCTCTACTACCTCGCCAAATACCGCCCCGAACTTGTCGCAGAGGCGGACAAGATGCTGTTCATCCCCGACCTGTTCGCCTATCTTCTGACGGGAAAGATGCGGGCGGAGGCGACCGTTGCCTCGACGTCCAACTTCTTCGACCCGAAAAAGCACGTTTTTGATAGCGAACTGCTCGGCAAACTCGGGATCCCCGACCGTCTGCTCCCGCCCCTGATCGAGCCGGGCGAGACCTACGGCGTCCTCTCCCCCGCTCTGGCGGAGGAGTTCGGATGCAACAGGATCCCGGTGCTCGCGGTCTGCACCCACGACACGGCGAGCGCGGTGTTCGCCGCGCCCGGGGAGGGCGACTTCGCCTACGTCAGCTGCGGCACCTGGTCGCTGTTCGGCACCGAGCTGCCCGCCCCCAGGATCGACGACAAGAGCGAGGCGGCGCGCTACACGAACGAGGGCGGCTACGCCGGCTCCATCCGGTTCTTGCGGAACATTATGGGGCTCTGGCTGATCCAGGAGGCGCGGCGAGAGTGGCTGCGCGAGGGCGAGACCGTCAGTTACGCGGACCTGGAGCGCGAGGCGCTGTGTGCCCCTCCTTTCGTCAGTTTCATCGACTGCGACGCGCCGGAGTTCGAAACGGCGGGGGATCTTCCCTCCCGCGTCCGCGCGTTCTGCCGGGCGACGGGTCAGCCCGTCCCCGAAACGCGGGGCGAGGTGATGCGCTGCATCTACCAGTCGCTCGCGATGAAATACCGCCAGAACCTCCGCGCCCTGTCGGACGTGACCGGGAAAGAATACCCCGTCCTGCACGTGGTCGGCGGGGGGATCAAGGATACCCTGCTCTGCCGGATGAGCGCCGACGCGACAGGGGTCCCGGTGATCGCCGGACCCGCCGAGGCGACCGTGATGGGCAACATCGCGGTGCAGCTGATCGCGCTGGGCGAGATCAAGGACTGGAAGACGGCGCGCCAGATCATCAAGGAGAGCGCCGACGCCAAACGCTACGAGCCGACCGACACGGCGGCGTGGGACGCGCACGACGCGGCTTTCCGGGCGATCCTCGGGAAGAGCGCGCTCTGACTATAACGAACAGGAGATAACGAAATGGACCGTTACCAAGAAGCAAAAGAACTCTACGCCGGGATCGGGGTCGACGCCGACCGTGCGATCGAAACGCTGAAGACCATTCCGATCTCCCTGCACTGCTGGCAGGGGGACGACGTGCTCGGGTTCCTGTTCCGGGACGTCGCGCTCTCGGGCGGCATCCAGACCACGGGCAACTATCCCGGGCGGGCGACCAACCCGACGGAACTGCGGCAGGATCTTGACAAGGCGCTCTCGCTGATCCCCGGCAAAATGCGCCTGAACCTCCACGCCATCTACGCCGACACCGACGAAAAGGTGGATCTCTGCGACCTCGAGCCGAAGCACTTTGCGGCGTGGGTCGACTGGGCGAAGGAGCGCGGGATGGGGTTGGACTTCAACCCGACCTGCTTCTCGCATCCGATGGCGGACACCGGCTTTACCATCTCGTCCGCCGACCCGTCCGTGCGCGATTTCTGGATCGAGCATTGCAAAAAGTCCCGGAAGATCAGCGAATATTTCGGGCGCTCGCTCGGCACCAAGAGCGTGATGAACCTCTGGTTCCCCGACGGGTACAAGGACGTTCCGTTCGACCGCGAGGCGCCGCGCCGCCGGATGGCGGAGGCGCTGGATAAGGTGATCGCGGAGAAACTTGACCCCGCCTGCCACCTCGACGCCCTGGAGTCCAAGGTGTTCGGGATCGGGGCGGAGAGCTACACCGTCGCCTCCCACGAGTTTTCGCTCGGCTACGCGATCACGCGCGGGATCGGCTACACGCTCGACGCGGGGCATTTTCACCCGACCGAGGTCATCTCGGATAAGATCTCGTCGGTCCTGCTCTACACCAAGGAACTGCTCCTGCACGTTTCGCGCCCGGTCCGCTGGGACAGCGACCACGTCGTGATCTTCGACGACGAGCTGAACGCCATCGCCGACGCGCTGACCCGCACCGGTCTCTGCGGGCGGACGCATATCGGACTGGACTATTTCGACGCGTCGATCAACCGGGTCGCCGCGTGGGTGATCGGGACGCGGAATATGCAGAAAGCCCTGCTCCGCTCGCTGCTCACCCCGACAAAGACGCTTGGCGAAGCGGAACTTTCGGGCGACTACACCACCCGCCTTGCCCTTACCGAAGAGTTGAAATCCTATCCGTTTGCCGACGTTTGGGACCGCTTCTGCGAGATCTCCGGGGTCCCGGTGCGCGAGAGCTGGCTCGCTGACGTCAAACGGTACGAAAAAGAGGTCTTGTCAAAGAGATGAAACGCTATCCTCTGAAATTGGTCGGCATCCCGAAATCCGCCATCTGGGGCGGGTCGCGGCTGAAAAACGACTACGGAAAACAGGCGGACTTCGACGTGATCGCCGAGAGTTGGGAACTCTCGGTGCGGGACGGCGCGACAAACGCCGTCGAAAACGGCGAGGGGGCGGGGCTCCCGCTCTCGGTCTGCCTTGAAAAGATGGGACTGTCCTCGGTTTTGCCGGGCTACGACGGCAAGACCTTTCCCCTGCTCGTCAAACTGATCGACGCGGACAAACCGCTCTCGGTGCAGGTGCATCCCGACGACGATTACGCCAAGTCGCACGGCGCCGGGAACGGAAAGACCGAGATGTGGGTGGTCATCGACGCCAAACCCGGGGCGGAACTCGTGATGGGTCTTGCCGACGGGGTCGGACGTGCGGAGTTTTCGATCGCCGTCGAGGAAAAGAAGTACGACGGGATCATGCGGCGCGTGCCGGTCAAGCCGGGCGACGTCTTCTTCATCCCCTCCGGGATGCTCCACGCCATCGGCGGCGGCATCCTGATCGCCGAGGTGCAGCAAAACTGCGACACGACCTACCGCGTGTGGGACTACGACCGCCGCGATAAGGACGGCAACCTCCGCCCCCTGCATATCCGGGAGGCGCTGGACGTGGTGCGCCCGTTTGAAGACGGCGAGTGCGACGCGCTCCGCCTGGCGGGCGGCGCTCCCCTGCTCCCGGGCGAATGCCTGGTGAACTGCCGCTATTTCGAGGTGGCGCGGCTCCGGGTCTTTGGCGACGCTTCCCCTGCATTCCCCGCCGACCGCTTCACGCATCTGCTCGTCCTTTCGGGTTCGGTCACGGTGGCGGGCGGCGGCGAGACCGTCGCGGCTAATGCGGGCGACAGCGTTCTGCTCCCCGCGGGGACCGACGCCCCGACCCTCTCGGGCGACGGTCTGGTCCTCCTTTCGTGCCCGAAATAACGCTTCTCATAACGAAAGCGCCGTCGTTTGACGGCGCTTTCGTTTTCTTTCGTCAGCTTTTCGCTAACTCTTGCAGAGCTTTTTCGGCGGCTTTACATTCCGCTTCTTTTTTACTGCGCGCGCTCCCGCGACCGACGGACCTGCCGTTGACGACGCACGTGACGACGTGGGTCGGGTCGTGGTCGGGTCCGGTGCGTTCGATCAGGGGGTAGTCGTAGTTCCAGCCCTTTGCTTCGCACAGTTCTTTCAGGCGGGTCTTGGCGTCCTTTTCGGCGGGCGCTGCCGTCAGGCGGTCGGGATCGTCCAATCGCTCGACCAGCGGGACGATGACCGAAAGGTCGCATCCGCAGTCCATCGCGACGGCGCCGAGGATGCTCTCGAACAGGTCTTCTTTGGGCGACGGGGCGTTGTAGTTCCCGCTGCTGCGGTCGCCATCGGACGTCGCCTGCAGGGCGGCGAAAGTCGTGCCGTCGGGCAGCGAAAGCCCATCGATGATGCGGGACAGGGCGGTCTTGTCGCACAGATTTTTCTTGATCTCGGTAAAAACCCCCTCCCCGAAGTCCGATACGTACCCACGTTCGGTCACTTTTCCGTGACGGGCGGTCAGGATCGTAAGGAGGGCGGCGGAGAGCATCGCGTCGCCCAGCGTTTCCAGCACCTCGTTGCACTCGACGGGGGCGGGGCGCTTATGTTTCGCCTCGAATTCCTCGGTAAAGGAGCGGCGCGTGAACGCCTGGCGGAGCAGGACCGGGTCGCGGAACGTGTAGCCGATGACCCGCTCGATCTCTCTCATTTCCGCGTCGGTCGGGCAAAGGGGAGCCGTCTGCTTTTTCATTTCTTGTTCCCCTCCGCCGAGCCGGTCGCTTTTTTCACCGCCGCACGGTGCAGATGCGGGCGGATCAGTCCGATCACGGTACTGCTGAACACGATCCCGGCGGCGATGCCGAGACCGACGCGGAGCGCCACGACGCTCTGCGCACGGAACAGTTCGGTATCGCCCGAGATCACGCCGTACATCATATAGTAGAGCGCCCCTCCGGGGACCAGGGGGATGACGGCGAGCGCGCTGAACGTGACGGCGGGCGCGCGGTAAAAGACCGCGAGCGCGAACGCGGCGATGCCCGCGAAGAACGCGGCGGCGAAGTTGGAGAGGAACAGGTCGGGCGTGGCGAGATCGACGAGGTAAAAGACCGTGTAGGTCAGCCCGCCGAGCAGGGTCGCCGCGGGCAGGTGTTTGGGTTTGGTGCCGAAGATGACGGCAAAGCCGAACGTGCCGACGAGCACCGCGGAAAAGAGGATCAGAAAGTCGATCACAGCACCGCACCTCCCGTCACAGCCGTCGCAACGAACAGCCCGAACGCGATCGAGGCGGCAAGCAGGATGCTCCGGACGATGCCGAGAGTGCCCGACAGGGTGTCGCCGCCGAGCAGGTCGCGCATCGCGTTGCCGAACGAGATGCCCGGCACCAGCAGCATGATCGCGCCGATGATGATCTTTCCGGCGTCAAGACCCGCGCCGACTATCACGAGGGCGCGGGAAAGGACCCCGATCGCAAACGAGCGGAGCACCATTTCAAGGAAGACGTTGCCGTTCTTCGGGATCAAACGGCCGAGCAAAGTGACAAGCAGGGCGACCAACGCCGCGCACAGCGCGTCCCGGATCCCCGCCCCGAACAGAAACGACAGCCCGCCCGCGCCGCAGGCGGAGGCGATCAGGATCATCCACAGAGGATAGGGCGTGATGCCCTTGACCTTTGCGATCTCCTCTTGCGCCTGGTCCAGGGTCATTTTGCCGAGGCAAAGGGCGCGGGAGATCTGGTTGATCCTGTCAAGTCGCGCAAAGCGGTTGTCGGTCTCGTAGATGCGGCGCACCTGCGAGGAATAGGAACCGTCCTGCATACGCACCGACGCGATGATCTGTGAATGGATGGCGAAGACCTCGGTGTGCTCCGCGCCGAACGCGGAACAGATGCGCTGAATGGTCTCTTCCACGCGGTGGATCTCGCCGCCCGAGCGCAGGGTCATTGCCGCTACGTCCAGCGCCGTCCGCAACAGGTAGTCGGCGGCGCTCTCCCCGTCGAAACGGTGGAGGTTGCGTTCGTTTTCCATAGTCCCCCGGATCGTCCTTTCTTGATTTCTGTATTGATTATACCCCTTTCTTTTCGGAAAGTCAACAGAGAAAGACGGAGAGAACGTCCACTTTCTTGAAAGAAAGTGGAGCAAAGAACTTCAATAAAGGATTATTGAAGAGCAAAACGGCGTCCCCTTTCGACTGACGCCGTTTTGCGGTTTCAAAAACGCGACCTTCGCGGTAATCGTTACTTTTCCTGCTTTTTGAATAATAAAACCGTTGACCGCGCCGGTATCGGCGCGGTCAACTCATAACGATTGCCGCCCCAAACGGGCGGCAATCTCATAACTCATCACGTTGCGCCGCGGCGCAACTCATAACTGAAAAGAGCGCCCGGATGGGCGCTCTTTTATCGCGTTTCGGTTCAGATCTTGCCCGAAGCAGCAGCGGCGCCGCCGGCAAGCAGCCCGCCGATCAGCATCAGGATCGGACCCGCGGACACCCTCGCGTTGTTCCCGAGAACAGCGATCAGTTCCGCTCTGTCAGCCCATTTCCCAACCATAATCAAACTGAAAACAAACAAGAGGACAGCAACAACGACGGTAGCACATCCTACGAGTGCCAGAACCGACGACAGATTTCTCAAACCGAGGAATTTTACGATCACAAAAAGAACTGCGGTCGCAATCGCAAGGAAGAAAGTCACCCAAGCAAAGATGCTGATCGCGGCAAATCCCTCAAGTTTGTAATCGTCGCCCAGATCCTTGTTGCTTTTTGCAAGCCCTGAAAGAGTTTTGTCGACGTCTTTGAGAACACCGTCGCCTTTGGTAAAGTTCCCGAAGAAGCCGACGATGGTCAGGACAAGACCGACGATGATGATGGCGCAGAGGATCAGGGTTTTGACGTCAAGTGCGGATTTTTTAGACATAATGCTCTCCTTTCGACGGAGTTGTTCTCCGTTTGTTGTATATATAGTATAGCATCACCTGTCAAAAAAAGCAAGAGAAATCCAGAAAAAAAGAAAAAGCCGTCCGGCTCAAAGCTGGCGACGGACGGCAAAGAAAGCGGAAACGCCGGATACGAGCCCCCCGGCAAGCGGCAGATACGCGCCGACAAGGAGCAGGACGCGGGTCGCGTCGGAGCCGAGCGAGACCGCGAACAGAACGGCGCAAACGAAGCAGACGACAGACGCCAGGGCGAGCAGAACGCCGAGGATAACGACCGTCCAACAGAGTTCGCGCGACGGGCGGGCAAAGCGGGAAACGACGAGAAAAAGAAGTACGATCACCGCCGTGACGGCGACGGTCCACACAAGACCTCGCGCCGCGCCGAAAAAGGAGTATCCCCCGCTCCCGATCTCGCGGAGCGCGTCGTGAGAGCGCCCCCATTTGGAGAGCGTCATCGCCTCGCGTTTGATCTTGCCGGTGTACGGGTTCTTGGTCAGGCGGGCGGCGAACGGGAGGATCAGTCCGAGGATCGACGACGTCGTCCCCGGCAGAGCGAACGCAAGAGGCAGATACGGGAGAAGACCCGTCTGCTTCTTCCTTTTTTTCTTTCTGTCCGGCACGGTTCCCCTCCTTTCAAACGTTCAGGGGGCGGTTGCGATTTTACCCGGAATTACAGGTCGAATTTGATCGAGAACGGATAGTGGTCGGAGAGGTAGATGCCCTGCTCCACGTTCCGCCAGACGTCAAGGTCGCGCGCGGTCTTAGCGCTCGCGGGGTCGAGGTAAATGAAGTCGATCTTACGCGGCGGATCCTTGCTGTCCGGGACCAGCCGTCCCCACCAGTGGAACGTGGGACCGCTGTCTTTCGTGACCTCGACCAGCGGGAAAACGGTGTTCCCGTCCACCCATTTCATCGTCGCGGAGGTCTCGCGGGCGTTGAAGTCGCCGAGGACCAGGGTCGCGTCGGCGGGCACTTCGGTCTGCTTCCCTTTTAAGTACTCGGTGATGAGTTTGATGCCGAGGATGCGCGCGTCGTCCGAAACGTGGTCGAGGTGGATGCCGACGACGCGGAGCAGTTTGCCCTCCTTGGTCTGGAAGACCGCGACGGGGCAGATCCGCGGGCAGGCGCTCTGCCCGGGGTAACGCGTGGCGGGGACGTTCGGGGTCGGGCTGAGCCAGAAGCTCTCGAACGAGATCAGGGTGAACAGCCCCCGTTTGACCGCGATGGTCACGCCCTCGCCGCGGCGGTCGGCGTTTCTGCCGTAGCCGTAGAGGTCGTATCCGTCGAGATGGTTGTTGAAGAACTCACGGATGGGGTCGATCACCTCCTGAAAGCAGATCAGGTCGGGCGCCTCCTCCCGGATCTTTTCGAGGATCATCCCGGAGCGGAACAAAAACGAGTTGACCCCGTCCTCCCCGAGATAAACGGATCTTACGTTGAACGTTGCGACTTTCAGTTCCATATTATTCTCCATCCTTCGGGATCAGTTTCCCGATGGTTTTCTCAAACAGCAGACCGTAGGGGTGTTCGGACAGATACGGGAACGTCGCTTCGACCGTTTCGCGGACGTAGTCGGCGGCAAGGCGCGCCGCGGTCTTGAGCGGCTTGCCGGACAGGATGTGCCCGACCATAACGGAGGTGAAGACGTCGCCCGTCCCGTGGATCGGCGCGTCGATCTTTTCGTGGAAGTAGGAAAAGATCTCTTTCTTTTCGGCGTCGTAGCCGACCACGCCGTACTTGCCGTCGCAGTTGACGCTGGTGAGCACGACGCTCTTGCATCCGGCTTTTGTCAGCCGCCCGATCAGCCCGTCGATAAACGCGCGGTCGTAGCCGCCCTCCGGGAACTCCTCGCCGAGCATAAAGCACGCCTCGGTGACGTTCGGGGTGGCGACGGCGGACTTTTGACAGAGTTTCAGCATATCGGCGGCGTGGTCGCGATCAAACCCCCAGTAGAACTTTCCGTTGTCCGCCATCGCGGGATCGACCACCAGCAGAGTGTTCTCGTCGGACACCCGGTCGATCAGCTCCGAGACCAGCGCGACCTGCCGCCCTTTGCAGAGGTAACCGGTGTAAATGCAGTCGAAACCGATGCCCGTCTTTTTCCAATGTTCGGAGATCGGTTGGATGTCGTCGGTAAGATCACGGACCGTATAACCCGTAAACCCCCCCGTATGCGTCGACAAAATGGCAGTGGGGAGGATCACGGTCTCGTGCCCCATCGCCGAAAGGATCGGCAGGGCGACGGTCGTGGAGCACTTTCCGAAGCAGGAAACGTCCTCGACGGTGAGCACTCGTTTTTGAACGGGGGTATGGTACATCCGGGGTCCCTCTTTTCTGTCCGCCGGGCGGACGATCGAATTATCGGAATGTATTATAGCATACGCCTCCCGTTTTTTCCACAGATTTCCGAAAAAAATTAAAAAAATCCGCATCCGGCTGGAAAAAGCGTGAAAAATGCGCCATGCGGACGCGCGCGCGGTTGACAAAAAAACTTTTTTCCTCTATAATAGAATAGATAAAGTATATTTGGAGGAACGTGCCTTGACCGACGACGCATACCGCTCTTGCCGGCTTTGTCCCCGCGCCTGTGGCGTCGACCGCACGGCGGGGGCGCGCGGGGTCTGCCGCGTCGGGTCGGAACCGGTCGTCGCGCGCGCCGCGCTCCACCCGTGGGAGGAGCCGTGCCTCGTCGGGGACAAGGGTTCCGGCGCGGTCTTCTTCTCGGGGTGCGGCCTTGGCTGCGTCTTTTGCCAGAACCGGGCGATCTCCCGGGGTGAGGCAGGGGCGATCGTCACGGTCGGGCGGCTGTCCGAGATCTTCCTCGAACTGCAGGCGGCGGGGGCGGCGAACATCAACCTCGTGACCGGGACGCACTTTTTGCCCTCCATCCTGTCGGCGCTGGATTTGGCGCGCGAGGGCGGGCTCTCGCTCCCCGTGGTGTGGAACTCGAGCGGCTACGAAACGCCCGGGGCGGTCGACGCGCTCCGCGGCTACGCCGATATCTTCCTCCCCGACCTGAAATACGCCAAGAGCGAAACGGCGCGGGAGTATTCCCACGCGCCGGACTATCCGACCGTGGCGCTCGCCGCGATCGAGCGGATGGTGAAGATCTCGGGTGCGCCGACCTTTGCCCCCGACGGACGCCTGATGCGCGGGACGGTGATCCGTCTGCTCCTTTTGCCGGGGCATCTGCTGGAAGCCAAGACCGCGCTCTCACGGATCTTTCGCGTCTGCGGGAACGACGCGATCTACAGTCTGATGCGGCAGTACACGCCGCAGCCGGGTCTTCCCTCTCCGCTCGACCGCAAGGTCAGCGGGCGGGAATATTCCTCTTTCGTCGACTACGCCGCGTCGCTCGGGATCGAGCGGGGCTACACCCAGGAGGCGGAAGCCGCCGCCGAGAGTTTCATCCCCGCGTTTGATCTGACGGGAGTATTGAAGGAATGAACAAATACAACAATCCTGATTTGAAAACGCTCGCTCAAAACCTGCGGCGCCAAATGACCGAGGAAGAACGCCATCTTTGGTTTGATTTTTTGCGACTGCTCCCGGTCACGTTTAACAGGCAAAAAGTCATTGGGTCCTACATTGTTGATTTCTACTGTGCGAAAGCAAAGTTGGTCATTGAGATCGACGGTTCGCAACACTACGAAGAAAAAGGGCGAGAACGGGACCGGGAACGGGACGCTTTTCTTTCAGAGAACGGGCTTCGGGTCCTTCGGTATTCAAACGTCGAACTGAACCGCAACTTTACCGCGGTTTGTCGAGATATTCAACAGTATCTGCCCTGACCGATCGCATCCAAGTCTTCCCCTTGAGGGGAAGATGTCACGGAGTGACAGATGAGGTGGACCCCGGTTTTATCGGTGGATTTTTCCGTTGTATTACGGGAGAACACCTCATCTGGCGTTACACGCCACCTTCCCCTCAAGGGGAAGGCTACGGGGGTGGGGCGAAGCCCTAATGAAGTCGGCAACTGCGTTGCCTAATGAAGTCGCTGCGCTAATGAAGACGCGCCGGGGGCGCTAATGAAGAAATG
>CAMJCC010000065.1 GCA_946404035.1 uncultured Clostridia bacterium
GTCCGAGAGGGCAGTATGAACGCCGTCAAGGAAAAGGGATTGCTCAGAAGCGAAGGCAAGGAATACGTGATGCAGGACGGGGACGTCGTTCTGTTTAGATTTAACGTCTGAACGTAAGCAAAAACAAACGCGCGCCGGCGGTTGCCGGCGCGCGTTTCGTTTCAATCGGAATACCTGACCTCGAGCCGGATATGGGAACGCTCCGTGTAAACGACGGTTCCGCTGAACGTGCCTTGGTACTCACCGGAACCGTAAACCTTGATACCGGACCCGTCGAGCAACTCGGTTCTTTGCTTGAAATGACGGACGGTAGTCGTCTTGAATTCTCCCGTGTAGGTGACGTAGGACTTTTCCCGAAAGTCTTGAATCATCGGAGGAACGTCGGTAAAGGCGGAATAAAGCAGAAAGGCAATAGCGGCAAGACACAAAAGCAAACAGAATAAGGTCATCACGATCTCCCAATCGTCTTTGATCGAGCATCGGATGACAACAATCGCCAATGCGACAAGAACAGCAAAAACGAAGAAATAAAAGATCGAGTAAAAGATGATGGAGTGGAGGACGATCCCGTCGTAGGAACGGAACAACTTGTTTGAAAAGAACGCGCCGAAAACGACCGAAAGAATACAGAGCGGCAGGCAAATGGGGAACAGGAGACTGCGTTTGCGGGGTTCCGGTTTCTTTTTTCGCTTGACTTCTTCAACAAAATCTGTCTTTTCAAACTCGACGACGTTCCTTCGGATCGGGATCCCGATCATAAAAGAAAACGTCAAAAGGATAATGAAACACGATACCGCAAATCCGACGGTTTTCGGTACGATCAATGCGTCTGTTACGTTCATATTCGCTCCTGCTATCCGCACCCGGTTCAGTTCTTCTTCCCCTTGATCTTTTCAGCGTATTCCTTCGCCGCCTGTTCGGTGCGATTTTCGCCGTATTCGTAGTACTTCCGCCCGACCAGATCGTTCGGGAGATACTGCTGTTCCACCCAATGCCCGGGGTATGCGTGGGGGTACAAATACCCTTTGAACAGCGGGGCGGCGAGGTGTTCGGGAACGGTGGTCCCGGCGCCCTTTTCAAGATCCTTCACCGCGGCTTCGTAGGCGGCGTTGGCGCTGTTGGATTTGGGCGCGGTCGCAAGCAGGACCGTCGCGTGGGAAAGCGGGATCGCCGCCTCGGGCAATCCGAGGTCGCGCGCGCTCTCCACGCACGCGCGGGTCACGACCGCCGCGAGAGGATAGGCAAGCCCGATATCCTCGCTCGCGATCACCTGCAGCCGCCGGCACGCGCTGATGAGGTCGCCGCCCTCCAGCAGTTTGGCAAGGTAGAAGATCGCCGCGTCGGGATCCGAGCCGCGAATTGATTTTTGCAGACAGGAGAGCAGGTCGTAGTGGACGTCGCCCGCTTTGTCGAACCGATAGGAGAGCGACGGAGCCAGCCGTTTGATCACGTCGTCCGTGATCTCGTCCCCCGCGAGGTAGTAGGCGTTTTCAAGCAGCGAGATCGCCATTCTGACGTCCCCGCCGCCGGCAAGCGCGATATTCTTCAAAACCTCGTCGCTCGCCGCCGTTTTGCCCGAAAAGGTCTCGTTCAGGCAGGCGAGCGCCCGACGGAGCGCCGGGACGCACTCGTCCGCCGACACCTCGGTAAAGGTGAAGACCGAGGAACGCGAGAGGATGGAGTTGTAGACGTAGAGGTAGGGGTTCTCGGTCGTCGAGGCGATCATCGTGATCCGCCCGTCCTCAAGGAATTCAAGCAGCGACTGCTGCTGTTTCTTGTTGAAATACTGGATCTCGTCAAGGTAGAGCAGAACGCCGTCGGAGGAGAGCAGGTCGTCGGTCGAGCTCGTAACGTCGCGGATGTCGGACAGGGAAGCCGTCGTCGCGTTGAGCTTGACAAGCCGCATCCCGCTTGCCTTGGCGATGATATTGGCGCAGGTGGTCTTGCCCGTTCCCGGCGGGCCGCTGAAGATCATATTCGGGATGCGTCCGCTTTCAAGCAGGCGGCGCAGGATGCCGTTCTTTCCGACGAGGTGTTTTTGCCCGACCACTTCGTCAAGCGAGGTGGGGC
Organism: uncultured Clostridia bacterium; assembly: GCA_946404035.1. Lineage (GTDB taxonomy): Bacteria > Bacillota > Clostridia > Oscillospirales > CAG-272 > UBA1740. The sequence continues at coordinate 2,071 of CAMJCC010000065.1, forward strand.
GGATCCTGTCGGCAAGCGGTTGCTGATTTGCCATAGTCTGTCCTTTCTTTTCAGGAAACGGTGTTCTGGTTGACCGTCATCATACGCTCGACGTCGCGTTTGAGCGCGGCGTTTTCCGGGTGCGAGAGGTCGGGGTCGTTCTTGGTGATCTCCTCCGCCGCGCGGAACGCCGCCTCCATCAGAGCCGTGTCGCGGCAGAGCGCGGCGAGTTTGAGCGAAAGACCGCCCGACTGCCGCATCTCGCCCGAGCCCGAGGCGAAAAAGTCGCCGGGACCGCGCAAGCTGAGATCGCGTTCCGCGATCTCATAGCCGTCGTAGGTGGTGTGCATCACTTCCAGGCGCGCCTCGGCTGTCGCGCCGGGACGGTCGGAGACCAGGATGCAGTAGGACTTTTGCTTGCCGCGTCCGACGCGCCCGCGCAGCTGGTGGAGCTGCGAGAGACCGAAACGCTCGGCGTTCTCGACGATCATCAGGGTGGCGGTCGGGACGTTCACCCCGACCTCGATCACAGTGGTCGAGACCAATATCTTGACCTCGCCCGAAACGAAGCGCTCCATCACCGCGTCCTTGTCGGCTTGCTTCATCTTGCCGTGCAGCAGCGCGACCGGAATATCGGGGAATACCTTTTCGGAGAGTTCCTTGGCGTAGCCGACCGCGTCTTTTAAGGGAGGCGTATACGCCCGGGTGCGCGAAAAGTCCAGTTCCTCCAGCGGGATCCCGCCCTCGTCGTCGCCGTCGTCCTTTTCCTCGATGGACGGGCAGACGACGTAGACCTGACCGCCGGCGTTGATCTGCTTTCTGATAAACTCGTACAGCCGCGCGCGGTAGGTCTCGTCCACGACGAAGGTATCGACGCGCTGACGGCCTTTCGGCATTTCGTCGATCTTGGAGAGCGACAGGTCGCCGTAGAGAACGTGCGCCAGCGTGCGCGGGATGGGCGTCGCACTCATGACCAGCGTGTGGCTCGCGGCGCTCTTTTCTTTCAGGGCGGTGCGCTGCATCACGCCGAAGCGGTGCTGTTCGTCGGTGACGGTCAGCCCGAGATCCGCAAAAACCACGTCGTCGGAGAGCAGGGCGTGGGTCCCGATCACCAGCGGCAGGGGAGAGGTCGGGTCCGCGAGCCGGGCAAGGATGCGTTTGCGCTCGGATTGCTTGGTCGCCCCGGTCAGGAGCGCGACGTCGTACCCAAGTTTTTCAAACAGAGGCGCCAGTTCGCGGTAGTGCTGTTCGGCCAAGATCGTGGTCGGCACCATCAGCGCCGCCTGGCGACCCGACGAGAGGGCGATATAGATCGCGGCGGCGGCGCAGACGGTCTTGCCGCATCCGACGTCCCCGATCAGGATCCGGCGCATCGCCGGGACCATCTTGCTCTCTTTGCCGTATCCGGTCATATCGGCGTAGATCTCGTTGATCGCGCGCTTCTGCGCCCCGGTCAGCTCGTAGGGCAGTTCGGCGAGCAGAGGCGCGAGCGTGGTCTTGTTGCACGCGCGGGTGAGCACCGCTTCGCCCTGACAGCGCGAAAGCGATACGCCCAGCCCGAGTAAGAGCAGTTCGTCGAAGACCATCCGGCGGAGCGCCGCCTGCAGTTCCTCGCCGCTCTCCGGCGCGTGGAGCGTCCGGGTCGCGACCGAGAGCGCAGGGAGCCGGTTTTCCAGTCGGATGGGTTCGGGCAGGGGATCTTTGAGCGTGGGCAAAACGATCGACAGAGCGTTCTCCACCATCCCGCGCATGGTCTTTTGCGAGACCCCGTCGGGCAGGGAATAGATCGGGAAATAATCGGGGAGCACCGCGCCCTCCTCCGCCGGTTCGTAGGCGGGCGAGGAGAGCTGACAGCGGTTCTTGGTAAACGAGAGCGATCCGTAGAAGCGGAACACGTCCCCGACGTGGAACACGTCGCGCAGATACGGCTGATTGAAGAAGACCGCCTCCGCCGATCCGGTTTCATCGAATACGCGGAACTTGGTCAGGGTCATACGCGAGCGGAGCCGGGCGTTTGAGGGCGCGGTCGCAACGGTCAGAAGAAACGAGTGTTTCTGCCCGTCCCGTCCGTCGGAGAGCGGGCGCACGTCGCCCCGGTCCTGGTAGGCGCGCGGGAAATGGCGTACGACGTCTTCGACCGTGACGATCCCGGCTTTCTCCAGCGCCTTGGCGCGGGTATCCCCCACGCCGCGCAGAACGCGGACGCCCGAGCCCGGTCCCGGTTGTTCTCTCATACGGCGGCTCCTTTCTATATACTCTTTTATTCTATTCTACAACAAACGCGCGCCCAATGCAAGAGCAAAACGCAATTTCGGGACGCGCCGCCGTTTCAGCCCGCAGAAACCCCTTTTCAAAACGCGGTTCCGGTCGCCCCGGAAACGGCAGGGGGGTGACCTGCGATTTTGCAGTTTTGACCGAGGAGACCGGGTCGAAGCAGACCTGTGCGCGCAAATCCCCCGCTCAAGAAAATAAGCGTTTCCGTGAAGAAAATCGCTTTTTCGCTTTACAAAAAAAGAAAAATCTGATATAATACGGTATAAGGGAGCGAATACCCTCTCGGGAGATCGCCCCCCGATTGAGAGGAATGAACGTGAAAAAAACTCCGGTAAAAAACTATAAAAACCCCGCAAGGGACACCCGGATCGCCACCAAGGAGGACGTCATCGCGATCGTCGCTTTCGGCTGTCTTGCGATCCTGCTCTACGTGGTCCTTGCGGTCTATACCAAGTACGCCAATCTCTACACCGGGATCGGCGTTCTCGCCGCGTACCTTTTCCTGCTCACCGTCTGGGCGGCGCGCCGGATGAAGGTCGACCCGATCATGCTCGACAACTCGATGCTCGGACTGCTCACCAGCCCGCTCGGGGAACTGATCGGAAAACTGCATTCTCCCGCCCTGATCTGCGACGAGTACGGCAACCTCTGCTGGTACAACGCGGAACTCGCGCCGTGGCTGGAGGGGAAGGGAGCCGCGCTCGGCAGCTCGATCAACTCGCTGTTCGACGTCGACGAGGAAAAGCACCGGCTGACGGTAAACGACAGGGTGTACTCCTACGACGCCGTCGGGACCGAGAGCGAGGGGCGGCGTTACGTCCTGATCGTTTTGAAAGACGTGACCGATCTGGTCTCGCTCGAGGAGGTCTACGACAAGGAACGCGTGGTGGTCGCTTTCGTCTCGCTCGATAACATCGAGGAGGTCATCCAGTACGTCCACGAGAACCTCCGCGACGCCATCGCGGACGTCGACGAAAAACTCCGGCACTGGGTCGACAAGGTCGGCGGCATCATCAAATCCTACGATAACGACAAGTATATTTTGTTCTTCGACAGCGCGGACCTCGACGAGTTCATCCGCAACCGGTTCGAGATCCTCGACCGCGTGAGAAGCACGCATATCGGCGACGGCATTTCGGTCACGATCTCGATGGGCGTGGCGCGCGTCAGCGGCTCTCTTGCCGTCCGGCAGGAGGCGGCGCAGGCGGCGCTCGACCTTGCGCTCCAGCGCGGCGGCGACCAGGTCGTCTACAAGTACGAGGGCGGTATCGAATACTACGGCGGACGGACCAAGGCGGTCTACAAGCGCACCAACGTCCGCGCCCGGATGATCTCGAAACAGCTCTGCGCTCTCATCGCGCGCGCCGACAACGTCATCATCATGGGGCACCGTTTCGCCGACTTCGACGCGTTCGGCGCGGCGATCGGCGTCGCGAAGATCTGTCAGGGATGCGGCGTCCGCCCGACCATCGCCATCGACGCGGGAAACGAGAACCTGCGCAACTGCTTCCAGAAAGCGGCGGAACTCGCCGACCTGCACGGGATGTTCGTCGGGGAAAAGGACGCGCTCGAAACGGTGAAGCGCGACACCCTGCTGATCGTGGTCGACGTCAACAACTTCAGCTATACCGAGTTCCCGTCGGTGTTCGAGCGCGTCGAAAACGTCGCGGTCATCGACCACCACATCCAGACCACCGAGTTCCCGTCAAAAGTGAAACTCGACTTCATCGAGCCGTCGGCGTCGAGCGCATCGGAACTGGTCTGCGAGCTGCTCGAGTTCGGTTCGGGTTCGGTCGCTCTCCGCAAGGAGGAGGCGGAACTGATGCTCGCCGGTATCCTGCTCGATACCAAGCACTTTACGCGTAATACCGGTATCCGCACCTACTCCGCGGCGCACTTCCTCGGGGCGGCGGGCGCCGACCCCGTCGACACCAACGACCTGTTCCGCGTCGACGCGGACTCCTTCTACAAGGAGAGCCGCTTCATCGGCGCGATCCAGATCTACCGCGGCAACATCGCGATCTCCTGCGTCGAGGGCGACACCGACCAATCCTACCGCGTCATCGCGGCGCAGGCGGCGGACAAGATGCTCTCGATCAACAAGATAGAGGCGGCGTTCGCCCTTGTCAAGATCGAGGGTACCACCTATATCTCCGCCCGCTCGAAAGGGACCATCAACGTGCAGCTGATCCTTGAGAAGATGAGCGGCGGCGGACACTTTGACGTTGCCGGCGCGCAGGTCAGCGAAGAGCCGGTACAGAGCGTACTTTCCCAGGTCAAACGGTGCGTGGACGAATACTTCGCGCATCCCTGACCGCATTCAACGAATAAGAGGTTTCAGAATATGAAAGTCATTTTGCTTCAAGACGTAAAAGGGCAGGGGAAAAAGGACCAGATCGTCGAGGTCTCGGACGGGTTCGCCCGCAACTTCCTCTTCCCACAGAAAAAGGCGATCCCCGCCGACGCGCAGGCGCAGAACCAACTGAAAGGCAAGCGCGAAGCCGAACAGCACCGGATCGACGAGGAGCGCAAAGCCGCGCGTGAACTCTCGGAGAAACTCTCCGGGGTCGTTCTGCATATCAAGGCGCCCTCGGGCGGCGACGGGCGGCTCTACGGCGCGGTCACAAACAAGGAGATCGCGGCGGCGCTCACGGAAAAGGTCGGTCAGTCGATCGACAAACGGAAGATCTCCCTCGACAGCCCCATCAAGGCGCACGGGACCTATCAGATCACGGTGAAACTGTACGAGGGGATCGAGGGCAAATTCACGGTATCGGTGGAGGGATAACTTCGGATGGAAGCGTCTGATCTGTTGAGAAAACAGCCGCTCTCGGTCGAGGCGGAGCAGTCTGTGCTCGGCTCGATCCTGGTCAAACCCGAGAGTTACGAAAATATCGCCGGACAACTGTCCGCCGACGATTTCTATATGGAGGAGCACCGGGCGATCTTTGCGGCGATCCAGGAAATGTTCCTGAAGAACCGCACGATCGACACGGTGACGCTCGTCGACGCGCTCGTGCAGGGCGGCTACCGCGACCAGACCGGGGGGATCCAGTATCTGACCCAGATCGCGGAGGTCGTCCCGTCCGCCGCGAACATCCGCGACTACGCCAAGATCGTCAAGGAAAAGGCGCTGCTCCGCCGGCTGATCTCGCTCTGCGAGGAGATCTCCGAGGAGGCGTACTCCGAGCAGGGCGACGTGTCGCGTATCCTGGACGCGGCGGAACAGCGGGTGTTCGAGCTCGCGCAGAACAAGGAGAGCCGGGAGTTCCGGCACGTCAAGGAGATCCTTGCCGGCGTCTATCAGGAACTGGTGGACAAGGCGGAACACAAAGAGGTCGATCAGGGCGTGCGCACCGGGTTTTCCGACCTGGACCACGTGCTCGTTCAGCTCGGTCCCGCCGACCTCGTTCTCGTCGGCGCGCGTCCCGGAATGGGGAAGACCAGTTTCGCGATGAATATCGCTGTCAACGCCGCGAAATCGACCGGAAAGGCAATCTGCGTCTTTTCGCTTGAAATGTCGGGCGAACAGCTGGTCAACCGGATGCTCTCGAGCGAGGCGATGGTCGACAGCCACACGCTCCGCACCGGGGAGATCCGCCCCGAGGACTGGCAGCGTCTTGCCGACGCCTCCGCGATGCTCGCGGGGTGCAACCTCTTGATCGACGATACCTCCGGCATCACGGTCGCTGATATGAAAGCGAAACTCCGCCGGGTGAAAAACCTCGGGATGGTGGTCGTCGACTATCTGCAGCTGATGCAGGCGTCAAAGAACATCGAGAGCCGCGTCCAGGAGGTCGCGGATATCTCTCGTAACCTGAAGATCATGGCGAAGGAACTCTCGGTCCCCGTCATCTGCTGCGCGCAGCTTTCGCGCGGTCCCGAACAGCGCGAGAGCAAGAAACCGATGCTCTCCGACCTCCGCGACTCGGGCGCGATCGAGCAGGACGCCGACATCGTACTGTTCCTCTACCGCGACGAATACTATAAGGACGTGAAAGGCGCGAAAGCGCAGCAGAACGTCGAGGTCAACACGGCGGAGATCATCATCGCCAAGAACCGGCACGGTCCTCTCCAGGACGTGAAAATGACCTGGAACGGTCAGTTCACCAAATTCGTCACGATGGAAAAGACCCCGGGCACCGGGGGCGCGGGATAATGGATCCCAAGACGGCTTTTCTGTCGTTTGCGCGGGGCGCGGAGCGGCTGCTTGCCCGTTCCGGGCTCTCGCTCTCTTCACGCGACGGGGTACTCGTCGCCTATTCGGGCGGGGCGGACAGCACGTTTTTGCTTCGCGTACTGCTTTTTCTTCGTGAGAAGATCGGTTTTCCCCTCGCCGCCCTGCACGTAGAGCACGGCATCCGGGGGGAAGCGTCAAAGTCCGACGCGGCGTTCTGCCGCCGGACGCTTACGGAACTCGGCGTTCCCGTCACCGTCGTGTCGGTCGACGTCCCCGCGACCTGCAAAGAGACCGGGGAGAGCGTGGAGACGGCGGCGCGCCGCCTCCGCTACGACGCCCTGCAAAAGGGGCTTGCGGAACTCCCCGGCTTTCAGTATATCGCGACCGCCCACAACCGTGACGACGCGGCGGAGACCGTGCTGTTCCGGCTCCTGCGCGGATGCGGGACCGAGGGCGCGGCGGGCATCCCCGTCGTGCGGGGAAACGTGATCCGCCCCATCCTCGACGTGCCCTCCCGCGTGATCCGCGATACGCTCAATCAACTCGGCGTCCCGTTCGTTTACGACAAAACGAACGACGATCCGTTCTGTGCGCGGAACTATCTTCGTCGGGAGATCCTTCCGCGCCTTTCGCATCTGACCCCCGACCCCGCGCGGATGCTCTACGAGTGCTCGCTCCGTTTCCGGGAGGACGATGCGTATCTTTCGGCTCTGGCTGACGCCGTGCCGGTCGAAGACCGCGCCAAACGCTCCGCGCTCCGTTCTCTCCCCGACCCCGTCTTAAAACGGGTGCTCGTTTCGGAGTTTTCGCGTTTTGCCCCCGAGATGCCGGAGGCGGTGCATATTGACGCCGCAGTTGCGCAAATTAGGAGGGAACGCGACGGAGAGGTCGCCTTTCCCGCCGGGATCACGTTTTCGGTCGTCGGGGACGCGGCGGTCTTCAAAAACGCCGGGGAAAACGTCTCGCGCGAGCCCATCGCGCTTTCGCCCGGCGTGACCGAGATCCCGTTCTCGGGCGACCGCGCGGCTTACGCGGTCGCGTCCGACCCCTCGGAAACACCCTCTTCGTCAATTGTTTACAATCTGTCTAAAAAAGTCGTTCTCTCTTCTGCTACAATAGAAGGGAAGTTATTCGTCCGCCCGCCCCGCCAAGGCGACAAGATCGTCTACGGCGGTATGACGCACGAGGTGCGGACGGTGCTCTCCTCTCACCGCGTGCCGCGCGAGATCCGGCGGGATTACCCGCTCTTCTGCGACGGCGCGGGCGTGCTCTGGATCCCCGGATGCGCCGTGCGCGACGGTTGCGACGGACGGAACGCGTCGGGCGACGTCACGGTCCTTGCCGTATCGGGCGGGTCGACCGACCTCGTGCCGGAGTACAAGGGAAAAAACGAACCGAAATGAAAGGACTGACGGACAATGAATAAGGACATCGCGGCAATTTTGGTCGGAGAAAAGGAACTCGACGAGCTTGTCACCAAGGTGGCGGGCGAGATCGACGCCGATTTTCAGAAGACGGGCGGGCGTTTGCTCCTGGTCGCCATCCTGAAAGGGTCCGTCGTCTTTATGGGCGACCTGATGAAGAAGATCCAGTCGCCCGTCGAGATCGACTTTATGAAGGTGTCCTCCTACGGAGCCGGGACTTCCAGTTCGGGGAACATCAACATCCATCTCGACCTGCAGCGCAAGGATATCGGGGACTGCAACGTCATCGTCGTCGAGGATATCGTCGACAGCGGACGCACCCTCGCCTATCTGACCGAATACCTCAAACTGAAAGGCGCGAGATCGGTCAGGACCTGCACGCTGCTTGACAAACCGTCGCGCCGCGAGGTCGATTTCACCCCCGACTACGTCGGTCGGGAGATCCCCGACGAGTTCGTCGTCGGATACGGGCTGGACTACGACGAGAAATACCGCGCCCTCCCCTACGTCGGGATCCTGAAACCCGAGGTTTACAGAAAATCCTGAACGCACCCGAATTTGAGAAAGGTACAGGCAGAAGAGATCCATGAAATCCAGTTTCAAAAACATCCTGATCTTCGTTCTTCTGATCGTGACGGTCATCGTTTTCGCGATGATCCTCTCCGATATGCGAAAGGATAA
>CAMJCC010000066.1 GCA_946404035.1 uncultured Clostridia bacterium
CTTCGAGATCCCCGACAACACCACGATCATCGTCAAGGGATACGACAAGCAGGCAGTCGGGCAGATCGCCGCTGTGATCCGCTCCAAGAGACCGCCTGAACCCTACCTCGGTAAGGGCGTGAAGTACTCCGGCGAAAAGATCCGCCGTAAGGCCGGTAAGACCGGTAAATAATTGAAAGGAGAACGAACTCATGGTCAAGAGAGCAGATAAGAACCGTCAGCGTCTGAAAAGACATCTGAGAGTGAGAGGGAAGATCTCGGGGACCGCGGAGCGTCCGCGTCTTTCGGTATTCCGCTCGAACGCGCACATCTCGTGCCAGATCATCGACGACACGACGGGCAACACTCTGGTTTCCGCCAGCACCTATGAAAAAGGATTTGAGGGGATCGGCTCCAACAAGGCGGCGGCGAAAAAGATCGGTCAACTCATTGCCGAAAGAGCAGCGGAAAAGGGGATCACCACGGTGGTCTTCGACCGCAGCGGCTATATCTACCACGGACGTGTATCGGAACTGGCTGAAGGCGCTCGCGAGGGCGGTCTGAAGTTCTGATTTTCCGGTTTGTACACTGTTTCAAAAGCAATTTTGAAATATCAATTTGAAGGAGAAAAACATGGCTAAACTGATTGATGCGAACGAGCTCGATCTTCAGGAAAAGCTCGTCACACTGAACCGTGTTTCCAAGACCGTTAAGGGTGGCCGTATTGCTCGGTTCGCCGCACTCATGGTGGTCGGCGACGGCAGAGGACATGTTGGTTTTGGTCTCGGCAAGGCGGCCGAGGTTCCCGACGCGATCCGCAAGGGAATTGAGGACGCCAAGAAAAATCTGATCGAAGTTTCTCTGCAGGGATCGACGATCCCCCACGAGATCCTCGGCATCTACGGCTCGGGCAAAGTGCTTCTGAAGCCGGCGGCTCCCGGTACCGGTATCATCGCCGGCGGCGCCGTCCGTATCGTTCTGGAGCTGGCGGGCGTTCGGAACATCCGTTCCAAGTGCCTCCGTTCCAACAACCCCGTCAACGTCGTCAAGGCGACTTTCGAGGGGCTGAAGCAGCTGCGCACCGCGAGCCAGGTCGCCGCAGAACGCGGCATCGACGTCAACGCGATCAAGGCGAACGGAGGGAACGACTGATGGAAAACGTGAAAATTACGCTCGTCAAGTCCCTGATCGCCTGCAAGCCCAATCAGAAGAAGACCGCGCGTTGCCTCGGTCTTAAGAAGATCGGCGACTCCATCGTTCTGAAGAACGACGGCGCCACCCAGGGCATGATCACCGTCATCTCCCACCTGGTCAAGGTGGAGACCGTTTGATCGGAATTTGAAAGAAGGAGGAAAGAATAGTGAAACTCCATGAACTTTCGCCGAACGAGGGCTCCGTCAAGGCGTCCTACCGTCGCGGCAGAGGAACAGGTTCCGGCAACGGAAAAACGGCGGGCAAAGGCCACAAGGGTCAGAACGCCCGTTCCGGCGGAGGCGTCCGTCCCGGCTTCCAGGGCGGTCAGCTCCCCCTTTACAGAAAACTCCCGAAGAGAGGTTTCCACAATAAGTTCGGCGTGACCTACGCCATCGTCAACGTGGAGGCGCTCAACAAGTTCGAGGACGGTGCGACGGTCGACGCCGAGGCGCTTCTCGAAACCGGTATCATCAGCAAGGTATGCGATGGGGTCAAGATCCTCGGCGAGGGCGAGATCACCAAAAAACTTACTGTGAAAGCGGCGGTCTTTTCGGAAACGGCGAAAGGAAAGATAGAAGCAGCGGGTGGAAAGACCGAGGTGATTTGAGATGCTTCAGACGTTAAAGAACGCATGGAGAACACCTGAGATCAAGAAAAAGATCGTTTTCGTCCTGTTCATCCTTTTGCTGTACAGGATCGGAACGGTCATCCCGGTTCCTTTCGTTGACGCCGCGAACTTCTCGAGAAACTTCAGCGGAACGATCTTCAGCTATATGGACACCCTGTCCGGCGGAGCGCTGTCGACGGCGACCCTGTTCGCACTCGGTATCTCCCCCTATATCACGGCGTCCATCGTTATTCAGCTTCTCTGCGTCGCCTTCCCGAAGAAACTCGGTGAACTCGGCAAGACCGAGGAGGGCAAGAAAAAGCTGAACAACATCACCCGGTTCGTGACCATCCTGCTCGCGCTCGTGACGGCGATCGGCTACTACCTGCTGCTCGCGAACAACGGCATGGTGATGACCTTCGCAACGAAGGACGGAGCCGGCAACTGGACCTGGTTCCTCTACGCCGCGACCATCGTGATCTGCTTCTGCGCGGGCGCAGCGCTGATCATGTGGCTGGCGGAAAAGATCAATGAAAACGGGCTCGGCAACGGCATCTCGCTGATCCTGTTCGCGAACATCGTCGCCGGCACCGTTTCGTTCTTCATCCGCCTCGGCACCGTCGTGTCCTACTCCATCAAGGGGCAGAGCACCGGCGGGCAAAAGGCGCTCTACGGCTCGCTTTCGGTCCTGTTTGCGGTCGCCGTCGTCGCCATCATCGTAGGTCTTACGATCTTCGTCATTTTCATCACCGGTTCCGAACGTCGGATCCCCGTCCAGTACGCCAAGCGCGTGGTCGGACGGAAAATGATGGGCGGACAGAACTCCACGCTTCCGATCAAACTGAATATGACCGGCGTTATGCCGATCATCTTCGCCAGTTCGATCATCTCGATCCCGCCGACGATCATGACGCTCATGGGCAAGAGCCAGGAGAGCGCCGTCTACAAGTTCTTCGCACCGACGGGTTGGTTCTATCCTACGATGGAGTTCCTTCTCATTATCTTCTTCGCGTACTTCTATATCAACATTTCTTTCGACCCCGTGGAAGTTGCGAACAACCTGAAGAAGCAGGGCGGTACGATCCCCGGTATCCGGCAGGGTCGGCCCACGGTCGATTTCATCCGCAAGGTACTCCGGCGGATCACCCTGATCGGCGCTCTGTTCCTCGGTATCATCGCGATCCTTCCGATCATCGGAAGCCCGCTGGTCATGCAGCCGATCATCAAGGCGCTGATCGAGGACTACTACGGCAGTTCGGTTTCCAGTCTTGCGCAGACCCTTGCCGGCACCTTCACGTTCGGCGGCACTTCGCTGCTCATCGTCGTCGGCGTCGCGCAGGAGACCTTCCGTGAACTGGAAGCGCAACTCACGATGCGGAACTACAAAGGGTTCCTTTGAGTTTCGGTAAGGGAGAACAGAAGATGAAGATCATTTTTCTCGGCGCTCCCGGCGCCGGCAAAGGAACGCAGGCGGAGATCGTTTCCGCGAGACTGGGGATCCCCTCGATCTCGACCGGCGCGATCATCCGCGAAGCGATCAAGTCGGGGACCCCGATGGGTCTTTTGGCAAAGGAGTACTCCTCCAAAGGTCAGCTGGTCCCGGATGACGTCGTGATCGGCATCATCAAGGAGCGGCTCTCCGCCCCCGACTGTGCAAAAGGTTTTATCCTGGACGGATTTCCCCGCACGGTCCCGCAGGCAGCGGCTCTGTGTGAGATGGGAGTGGATCTCGACGCTGTCATCAGTATCGAGGTGCCCGACGAGGTGATCGTCGATCGGATGACGGGACGGCGCGTGTGCGACAAGTGCGGCGCCACCTACCATCTGAAGTCGATCCCCCCGAAGGACGGCAAGAACTGCGACAAATGCGGGACCCCCCTGTCCGTGCGTGCGGACGATCAGCCCGACGTTGTGAAACAGCGCCTTCGGGTCTATCATGAAACCACCGAACCGCTCAAGGACTTCTACGCTTCCACAGGGAAGCTGAAACTGGTCCCGGGGCAGGATAAGGTGGAGGACACCACCGCGCTGACGCTGGCTGCATTGGGAGTGTAAAGAATGGCGATCATTCTGAAAACTGCCGAGCAGATCAGATTGATGAGGGAAGCCGGACGGATCACCGGAGAGGCGATCCTGAAGGCACGGGACGTCATCCGTCCCGGGGTCTCCACGTGGGAAGTCGACCGCGTGATCCACGATTACATCGTGAAATGCGGAGCGAAACCGAGTTTTCTCGGGTACGCCGGCTTCCCTGGGAGCGCCTGTGTCAGCGTGAATTCCGAAGTCATCCACGGGATCCCCTCGCGCAAACGGATCCTTGAAGAGGGAGACCTCGTCAAGGTCGACGTCGGCGCTCTGTACCGCGGCTATCACGGCGACAGCGCGAAGACCTTTGCGGTCGGTCGCGTATCCGCTGAAGCCACGCGCCTGATGGAACGCACCAAAGAGTGCTTCTACCGGGGCGTCGCCAAGGCGATCGCCGGCAACCGGATCGGCGACGTCGGGCACGCGGTCCAAGCGTGCGCCGAAGAGGCGGGCTTCTCGGTCGTCCGCGAATACGTCGGACACGGGGTGGGCTCGCATCTCCACGAGGAGCCCGACGTCCCGAACTACGGGACCGAGGGACGCGGATGCCGCCTGTACGCCGGTATGACGATCGCCATCGAACCGATGGTGAACGCCGGAGGCGCGGGCGTCAGGGTGTTGCCCGACGGTTGGACCGTCGTAACGAGCGACGGACGGCTGTCTGCTCACTACGAGCATACGGTCGCCATAACGGACGACGGGCCGGTCCTCTTGACCGACGTCGGGGAATGAGAGATTGGAGGGATTATTCTGCCGAAAGATGATCTGATCGAATTTGAGGACGGCGTGGTTCTGGAAGCTCTTCCGAACGCCACCTTCAAAGTGAAACTGCCGAACGGATATATCGTGACCGCACATATCTCCGGAAAGCTCCGTATGAACTATATCAAAATTCTCCCGGGCGACACCGTGACCGTCGAGGTCTCGGTCTACGATCTGACCAAGGGCCGGATCACCTGGAGAAAAAAATAACGAAAGGAACGGTGTTATCACATGAAAGTAAAACCTTCCGTGAAAAAGATTTGCGAGAAGTGCAAAATCATCAAAAGAAAAGGCCGTGTCATGGTCATTTGCGAAAATCCCAAGCATAAGCAGAGACAGGGCTGATTGCAAGTAAGAAAAGGAGAAAGAACTAATGGCTCGTATTGCAGGTGTGGATATCCCCAATAACAAGCGCGTTGAGATCGCCCTTACCTATATTTACGGCATCGGGCTGAAGAGCGCGCAGGACATCCTCGCAAAAACCGGCATCGACCCCGACACGCGCGCGAAGGATCTGACCGAATCGGACATCGCGAAGCTCCGTGACGAGATTGAAAACCACTACACGGTCGAAGGTGAACTCCGCCGTGAAGTCGCGATGAACATCAAGAACATGGTCGAGATCAACTGCTACCGCGGCATCCGCCACAGAAAAGGGCTCCCCGTTCGCGGACAGCGGACCAAGACCAACGCCCGGACCAGAAAAGGCCCGGCGAAGACCATTGCGAACAAGAAGAAGTAAGGAGTGAGAACGAAGAATGGCAACGAAAGCAACTGCTGCTAAAAAAGTCACCAAGAAACGCCGCGAGAAAAAGAACGTTGAAAAGGGCGCGGCGCATATCCGTTCCACTTTCAACAACACCATCGTGACGATCACCGACGTGACCGGCGCCACCATCTCGTGGGCGTCCGCGGGCGAAATGGGCTTCAAGGGTTCGAGAAAGTCGACCCCCTACGCCGCGCAGACCGCTGCGGAGCACGCCGCGAAACTGGCGATCGATCAGGGTATGAAGACCGTCGAAGTGTTCGTCCGCGGCCCCGGGTCGGGTCGTGAGGCGGCGATCCGTGCGCTCCAGACCGCCGGGCTTGACATCACGCTCATCAAGGACGTGACGCCGATCCCCCACAACGGCTGCCGTCCTCCGAAACGTCGTCGGGTTTAATCGAAAGGAAGGATACGAATATGGCAAGATATACTGGACCCAGTTGCAAACAGTGCCGCAGAGAGGGCTGCAAGCTCTTTCTGAAAGGCGACAGATGCACCTCCGGCAAATGCTCCTTTGAAGCGAGAAGCGTTGCTCCCGGTCAGCACGGCGCCGCGCGCAAGAAGATCGGCGAGTACGGGATGCAGCTCCGCGAGAAGCAGAAAGTCAGACGTTACTACGGTCTGCTCGAGAAGCAGTTCGGTCTGTACTATCAGCTCGCTGAAAAGAAAGAGGGCATCACCGGTGAGAACCTCCTGATCCTCCTCGAGCGCCGTATGGACAACACCGTCTACCGGATGGGCATGGCGTCCAGCCGGAAGGAAGCGCGTCAGCTCGTCCTGCACGGTCATTTCACCGTCAACGGCAAGAAAGTCACCATCCCCTCGCTTCTCGTGAAGCCGGGCGACGTGATCGCCGTCAAGGAGAGCAGCCGTGAAAAGGCGAAGATCAAGGAACTTGCGGAAACCGTCGAAGCGGCCGTCAAGCCGAAGTGGCTGGACGTCAACGCGGCCAACCTGACCGCGAAGGTCGTCGCTCTTCCCGCAAGAGAAGATATCGATTTCGAGATCAACGAACAGCTGATCGTTGAGCTCTATTCGAAGTAATACGCCTCCGTCATCGAACGGAGCGACGGGCTTCGTTCGGTATCAACATCGTTTCGCGTTCTCATTTTCCCCATGGCGGGATCGGAACTCACAAAATGAATTATGGAGGAGGATTTACCCAGAATGATTGATATTGTCATCGAAAAGCCGAAAATCACGACCTCTTTTAACGAAAACGGAAGCGAAGGCGAGTTCGTGATCGAACCTCTTGAAAGAGGATACGGCACGACGCTCGGCAACTCCCTGCGCCGGGTGCTCCTCAGCACTCTGGCGGGATACGCCGCCACCAGCATCAAGATCGAGGGCGTGCTTCACGAGATCTCCACCGTGAACGGTGTGAAAGAGGACGTTCCCGAGATCGTCCTGAACGTGAAGGGCATTATCGCGAAGCTCCACGTCCCGGGATCGAAAACCGTTATCCTCGACGTCACCGGTCCGTGCGACGTGACCGCGGGCGACATCATGCCCGACGCCGACGTCGAGATCCTGAACCCCACCCACCATATCGCGACGGTCAGCGAGAACAGCCGGTTCTACATGGAACTGACTTTCGGCTCCGGCCGCGGATACGTTTCGCAGGAAAAGAACAAACAGAATTATCTTGAAGAGACCGGTAACACCAGCGCCCCCATCGGGACCATCTTCACCGACTCGATCTTCACCCCGGTTTACAAGGTGGAGTATCACGTGGAGAACACCCGCGTCGGCAACATCACCGATTTCGACAAGCTGACGATCAAGGTTCTCACCAACGGAACGATCACCGCGCAGGAGGCGATCTCTCTCGCCGCCAAGATTCTCAACGAACATCTCAGTCTCTTTATGGACCTGTCCGAGGCAGGCACGGGCGGACCGATCATCCAGCCCCCGGAGAGACCCGGCGCAAACGATATTCTTGGGATGCCCATTGAGGAACTTGACCTGTCGGTGCGCAGCTTCAACTGCCTGAAACGCGCCGGCATTGACACCGTGGGGGATCTTATCAACCGCACCGAAGAGGATATGATCAAGGTCAGAAACCTCGGACGGAAATCGCTTGAAGAAGTGATCCAGAAGGTGCACTCTCTCGGCCTCGAACTCAAGCGGGTCGAGGAATAATCAACAGGAGGTTTATCTGAAATGCCCGGAACCAGAAAACTCGGCAGAACGACGTCTCAGCGTAACTCGATGCTCCGCGGGCTGGTCACCTATCTCCTCGAAAACGAGGAACTCGAGACCACCTACACGAGAGCGAAAGAAGTGAGCGCCCTCGCCGATAAAATGATCACGCTCGCCAAGACCCCGGACGATCTCTCGTCCTACCGTCAGGCGCTCTCCTTCATCACGAAGAAGGACGTGGCGAGAAAACTGTTCAAGGTGATCGGTCCGCGTTACGCCGACCGCACCGGCGGTTATACCCAGGTCTACAAACTCGGTCCCCGTCGCGGAGACGGCGCCGAGATGGCGAAGATCCGGCTGACGCCCGTCGAGGCCGCCGCGGAACCCGCCGAGACCAAGGAATGATCGGCTTTTGAAAAACGCCCGGGCAATTCGCCCGGGCGTTTTTTACGCCGTTCGTATTTTCACGCGAAAAAAACCGACAATTCACAGTTTGGTCCTTGATTTTCCAAAGAAAAGAAACTATAATAGAAAGGTCAGAACAACGCGAGCGCGACGATCCCCGTTTTCGGGGAACGGTCCGCCCGGAAAGGATAGAAACGGTATGATACGACGTCTTGCGGGATGCGTGCGGGAATTCAAGCGCCCGGCGATCCTCACTTTCATCTTCATCGTGCTGGAAGCCGTGATCGAGTGCTTCATCCCCTTCATCACCGCAAATCTGCTCAACGCCTTGCAGGACGGCGCGGAACTTTCGCTCGTCTTCCGGTTCGGGGGGCTGCTCATCGTGATGGCGGTCCTGTCGCTCTGCTGCGGGGGCATCGCGGGGTATACCAGCGCAAAGGCGTCGGCGGGGTTTGCCCGGAACCTGCGCCACGACGTGTTCTCGCGCGTGCAGACCTTCTCGTTCGATAACATCGACAAGTTCAGTTCCGCCTCTCTCGTGACGCGGATGACCACCGACACGGCGAACGTCCAGATCTCGTTCATGATGCTGATCCGGATCGCGATCCGCGCGCCTCTGATGCTGATCTTCTCGGTCGTGATGGCGCTGATCATGGGCGGTAAACTCGCCCTGACCTTCGTCGTCATCATCCCCGTCCTCGGCGGGGGCTTCTTCCTCGTCGCGCGGGCGGCGATGCCGGCGTTCCGGCGCGTGTTCCGCAAATACGACCGCCTGAACGAATCCATCGAGGAAAACGTCCGCGGGATGCGGGTGGTCAAGGGCTTTGCCCGTGAGGAATACGAAAAGGAGAAATTCGGGCGCGCCGCGGGCGACATCCGGCGCGACTTCACCCACGCGGAGCGCATCGTCGCGATCAACTCGCCCCTGATGCAGAGCTGCATCTACTTCAACCTCGTTTTCGTCCTCCTCCTCGGTTCCTATCTCGTCATCCGCTACGGCGGCACGGTCATCAACGTCGGCGAGATCTCCGGGATGATCACCTACGGTTTCCAGGTCATGATGCAGCTGATGATGCTGGTGATGATCTTCGTCACCCTGACCATCTCCGCCGAGTCCGCGCGCCGCATCGACGAGGTGCTGCGCGAGGTGCCGACGCTCCGCAACCCCGAACGCCCCGTGACCGAGATCCCCGACGGGTCGGTGGATTTCGACGCCGTTTCGTTCAAGTACTCCGCCGCGGCGCACAAGGACGCGCTGTCGGACGTTGATCTCCATATCAAGTCGGGGATGACCGTCGGGATCCTCGGCGGCACCGGCTCCGGCAAATCCACGCTGGTCCAGCTGATCCCGCGGCTCTACGACGTCACCTCCGGCGCGGTGCGCGTCGGCGGGCGCGACGTGCGCGAATACGATACCGAGGCGCTCCGCGACGCGGTCGCCATGGTCTTGCAGAAGAACCTGCTCTTCTCGGGCACGATCCGGGAGAACTTGCTCTGGGGCAATCCCGACGCCACGGACGATGAGATCGCCGAGGCGTGCCGGCTCTCGCAGGCGGACGAGTTCATCCGGAGTTTCCCCAACGGATACGACACGATGATCGAGCAGGGCGGCACCAACGTGTCGGGCGGGCAGAAACAGCGGCTCTGCATCGCGCGCGCGTTGCTCAAACGCCCGAAGATCCTGATCCTCGACGACTCGACCAGCGCTGTCGATACCCGCACCGACGCCCTGATCCGGCAAGGGTTCCGGACCTACATCCCCGACACAACCAAACTCATCATTGCCCAACGGGTCGCGTCGGTCATGGACGCCGACCTGATCTGCGTGATGGATAACGGACGGATCGTCGCCTCCGGCACGCACGACGAGTTGCTCGCCGGCTGCACGATCTACCGCGAGATCTACGAACAGCAGAACTTCGCCTCCGACGGAAAGGAGGTGGGATAAGATGCCGAGACCCATGCCTACCCGCGGAGCCGGACCGACCGATATGCGCGGACGGCGCCCCGCGTTCAGTTTCAAGGTGCTGGGGCGGATCCTCGGTAACCTCTTCCGCGCCTATCCCGTGATGATGACCATCTCGGTCGTCTGCATCGTCTGCTCGGCGGTCGTGTCCTCGATCCCGTCGCTTTTCATCCAGAAAGTGCTGACGATCGTGACGACCTACTTTGACGAGGGGAACACCTCCTGGACCGACGCGGCAAAGGAGATCCTGCCGATCGTCACCGTCCTGATCTCGCTCTACGTCGGATCGGTCATCTTCGTCGCGCTCCAGTCGCAGTTGATGGCGATCGTCACGCAGGGCTTCCTTGACAAGATGCGCCGCAAGATGTTCGACAGTATGCAGGACCTCCCGGTCAGTTACTTCGACACGCACAAGCACGGCGACGTCATGAGCCACTACACCAACGACATCGACACCCTGCGTCAACTGATATCACAGGCGTTCCCGAGTTTGATCCAGTCCAGCGTGATCGTCCTGACGGTGCTCGTCATCATGCTCTGGTTCAGCGTCTGGATGACGCTGATCATCGGGGCGGGCGTGATCGCGATGGTCCTCGTTTCCCGCAAGATCGGGGGCGGCTCGGCGCGCTTCTTCATCCGCCAGCAGCGTTCGATGGGGAAGACAGAGGGACTGATCCAGGAGATCATGAACGGT
>CAMJCC010000067.1 GCA_946404035.1 uncultured Clostridia bacterium
ACCGTCAGTACGTCCGAATATCCGCCGTACGCTTCCCCGTCCGATGCGGGCGGATCGTTCTTCTTATCCTCCCGGTAATGGACGACGAGCCACACGGAGAACGAGAGGAGGATGCAGATGATCAGGGCGATCACCTGCGAAAGGATAAGGAGACTGCGCTTGCCCTCCTGTTTTTCGTTCTTATCCTTTTCGGCAAGTTTCAGCCGTTCTTCTTTTTCAGACATCCTCTTCCATCTCCTCGTTTTCGTCGTCGGTCTGTTCGTCAAGCTGGTTCAGCATCGTCTTATACAGGAACGTTTTAAGGGTCGAAAGGGTCATGTTGCGCGTGATCTTGCGGCGGAACGCGACCGAGATGATCCCGGTCTCCTCGGAGACGACGATGATCACGGCGTCGCTGTTCTCGCTCATCCCGATGGCGGCGCGGTGACGCGTGCCGAGGGAGGGGTCGATATCGCTTCGACGAGAGAGCTGAAGCAGACAACCCGCGGCGCAGATGCGGTGGTCGCGGATGACGACCGCACCGTCGTGAAGCGGGGATTTATCGAAAAAGATATTGCGGATGAGGTACGGCGAGATCTTCGCGTCAAGCTCGATGCCCGATTGGATCACGTCCTCAAGCGAGTCGCTGCGCTGAAAAACGATCAGCGCACCGGTCTTCAGGCGCGAGAGGTCGACCGCCGCCTGGCAGACCGCGTCGATACTCTCGTCGTGAATGACCTGACCGCCCTGCTTGTCCCCGACGATCCGGCTCTTCAGTCCGCGGAACGAGTCGGTGCCCATACGACCGAGCATCTCGCGGATCTCGGGTGTAAAGATGATGAGCAGAGCCACGACCCCGGTTGCGAACACCGCGCCGAGCACGGTCTTCACGGCGAGGAGATCCAGGATCGAACTGACCCCGTACGCCGCCGCCCAGACCGCGATCCCGACCAGATACCCGGACACGCGTCTTTGCCGCAGGAAATTGAAGATGAAGAACAGAATGGCGGCAAGGTACACGATATCGAGAATATCAAAGAAACCGATGGTTGACAATCGGCTCGGGATATAGCGAAGAAACTCCTTGAAACGGTCAAGTCCCCCGGAAAGCAAGAATGAAAACTGCATTCGTAAACCCCTTCTGACCGCGTACCGGGTCAAACGCCCGCAAGCGATCCGAGATCGTTGGAAACTGTCTATTAAACAAATTATAGCATAAGAAAAACGAGAAAACAAGTGATTTCGAAATTTTCTCATTTCCCGGCTCTGTTTTTGTTTCGCTTCTGTTCCGTTAAAAGCGCAAAAATCTTTTCTTCCTCTATTGACAATTCGGCAAAAACCGAATATAATTGTATCAAATGAAACAGTTTGGAGGGATTATCCATGATGAACGACGCGACCGTCAAACAGACCGGCGCCCTGTTTTTTCCCGAAGACTGCTTTCTGTTTTCCGGTATGTCCCACGTTGATCGTGCCGCGGCTCTGTCGATTATGCGCCCCGAACTGCTCCGCATCCCGAAAGGCGAGCGCGTCGTCCACGCGGGCGAGTGCGGAGGGCGGCTCTACTTCCTGCTTTCCGGTCGGACCTCGGTCTACCGGATCGGCGGGGAAAAACCCGTCCTGATGAACCAGCTCCGCACGGGCGACTGTTTCGGCGCGGCTTCCCTCTTTTCAAAAAGCGAGACCCCGACAGAGATCGTGGCGGAGACCGACTGCCGGTGTGCCGTGGTCCGGGAGGAGGAGTTGACAAAACTGTTCACCGCTTGCCCGCAGGCGGCCCTGAACTATATCCGCTTTATCTCGGATAAACTGGTCTTTCTCAATCGGCGGGTACGCGATTTTTCCGCGTCGAACGCCGACGAGAAGACCGCGTGTCTCTTGCTGAACGAGGCCGACGAGAACGGGGTCGCGACCCTGAAAAACGTGACATCCCTGATCCGGACGATGAACCTTTCCCGCGCATCGTTCTACCGCGCGCTCTCCTCTTTTCAATCCCGCGGGATCATCTCTAAAAACGGTAGCGAAATCCAAATCATAAACGCAAAAGAACTGAAAGGAATTCTGTCATGAAAAAAGCACTCTCCCTCCTCCTCACCTTGACGCTCCTCCTCGCATCCCTCCTCGCCCTCGCATCCTGCAAAAAAACCGACGGACCCGAAGACGACGCGACCATCCGCGTAGGGTACCTGTCCGGCACGACCGGGCTGGGTCTTGCGAAAATGATCGCGGACAACAAGGATAACAACAAGATCGAGTTCGTGAAGTATACTTCGCCCGTCGAGATCAAAAAGGACTACGCAAAAGGCGATCTCGACCTCGCCACCCTGCCGACCAACGTCGTTCCGAGTTTCTCAGCCGAAGCCGGTAACCGCGCGTTCTCGATGCTGGCGATCAACACGCTGGGCGTTTTGTACCTGCTTTCCGACAACGGTTCGACCATTTCCCCCTCCGATCTTTCCTCGCTGTCCGGTAAGACCGTCTACGTTCCCGAGGCGTCCCCGAAACTGATCTTCAAGCACGTTCTGGACGAGAACGGGATCACCGACGTGACGCTGGATATGGAGTACAACCTCGACCAGATCAACACCAGCGCACAGACCGATCCCGACGTCCATTACGTCCTTCTCCCCGAGCCCAAGGTGACCGCATTGCTGAGCCAGCAGGGCGACAAGACCTTTACGATCGCGCTCGACCTGACCGCCGCGTGGGCAAACGTCAGCGAGGAACCGGTCGTGCAGGGTTGCATGATCGTTTCAAAAGACTTTGCCGCAGAGCACGGCGCGCTGATCGCCTCGTTCCTTTCCGAATACGAGGCGTCGATCAACTGGATGAAAGATCCCGCCAACCTGGAAACCGCAGCGCAGTACGCCGTTGACGCCGGGGTCCTGAACGCCGTCCCAGTCGCAAAGAAAGCCATCCCGCGCTGCAACCTCTCGTTCCTATCCGGCAACGCGATGGCAAGCACCGCCAACGCCTTCTTCACCGCGCTTGGTCTTGCCGCCCAGCAGAACGACGCGTATTATGGCGCGAACTGAGAGAACAAAAAAAATATTGAAAACAGTCCTGCCCCCGGTCCTGTCGCTTGCGTTCTGGATCGGGGTCTGGGCTTTTGCCGCGTGGCGCATCGGGATCCCGTTCGTTTTGCCGACGCCGGGATCCGTATTCAGCGACCTCTTCTCGCTTCTCGGCACAAGCGAACTCTATCGGTCCATCCTGCGCTCGCTGTTGTCGCTTGCCGTCGGGTTCGTTTCCGGGGTCGCCGTCGGGATCCTTTTCGCGGTCCCGTCTGCTCTCTCAAAAATCTTCAATTCCTTGGTTTCTCCCATCTTCACCGTCATCCGCGCGACCCCGGTCGCGTCGTTTATCATCCTGGCGTGGGTGTTTCTCGACAATGACGTTCTGCCCGCGTTTATCTGCTTTCTTATGACGGTCCCGATCATCTGGAGCAGTTTGTCGGAGGGGATCAAGGCGCTGGACCCCGCGCTGTTCGAGGTCACGCGCGTCTATCGGTTCGGCTTTTTCAAGACCGTCCGTTTGTATCTTTTTCCGATGTTGTCGCCGTTCCTTTCTTCCGGGCTTTCCACGTCGCTCGGTCTGGGTTGGAAAGCGACCGTCGCGACCGAGATCCTGGTCCGCTCGCCCGGCTCCATCGGCTACCGCATCTGGGACGCGCGTGACTGGAACAACAACACCTCCAACCTCTTCGCCTGGACGCTCGTCGTCATTTTCATCAGCATCCTCTTCGACGGTCTGATCGTTCTTCTGTTCAAAAGAAAAACCGGAAAGGAGAAAGCGTGATGCCCGACGTTGTGATCTCTTCCCTTACTTTCGCCTATGGCAAAAAGACCGTTTTCAACGGTTTTTCCGCCACTTTTAACGGTCCCGGCGTCTATCTTCTCACCGGACCCAGCGGATGCGGGAAAACCACGCTCCTGCGCCTTATCGCCGAGCTTGAAAAAGCCGCGCCGGACGCAGTCAAGGTCTCCGACCCCGTCGCCTTTGCGTTTCAGGAATACCGCCTCTTTCCGACCGTATCCGCGCTTCGGAACGTGACCGCGGTCCGAGCGCCGAAAACCAAGGAAGAAGCCGAAAGAAACGACGCGGAGGCACTCTCGCTGCTCCTTTCTCTCGGGCTCTCCGAGGCCGACGCAAACGCCCTGCCCGACGAGCTTTCCGGCGGGATGAAACAGCGCGTTTCGCTTGCCCGCGCCCTGTTCTCCCCGCACCCGATCAAACTTCTGGACGAAGTGACCAAAGAACTGGACCCAGCGTCGATCGGACGCGTACTGGAACGGATCGCGATCGCCGCAAAAAACTCACTGATCCTCTTCTCGACCCATCACCCCGAGGACTGCGAAAAACTCGGCGCGGCGCGGGTCGAACTCCCTCCACTCAACTAAATACCGAAATACGAAGCGGCGCCCCGGATCGGGGCGCCGCTCTTTTTTTGTGTTTGCGTTATTCTTTTGCACTTTCTGTCAAGGTGAAGACGAACTCGCAATTCTTACCG
Organism: uncultured Clostridia bacterium; assembly: GCA_946404035.1. GTDB lineage: Bacteria > Bacillota > Clostridia > Oscillospirales > CAG-272 > UBA1740. The sequence goes on from CAMJCC010000067.1 coordinate 4,490, forward strand.
TACTCGCTTGCAACGCGAACGGTCTCGCCCTGCGCCTCCAGAATGGTCTTGACGATATAGAGCCCCAGCCCCACGCCGTTCTTATCCAGCCCTCGGCTCTTGTCGGACTTGTAGAACCGGTCGAAGACGAACGGCAGGTCCGCCTCCGGGATGCCCTCGCCCTCGTTGTAGACCGAGACCAGCACTTTTCCGGCGTCGCCGCGCTTGATCGAGATGCGGAGCGCTTCCCCGTCGCGCGCGAATTTGATCGCGTTGTCGGTCAGGTTGTAGAGCACCTGATAGATCGCGTCCTTGTCCGCCTTGACTATGATCTTGTCCTCGTCGGACAAAAACTCGACGTCCAGTTTCTTCTGATTGATCTTCTGTTCAAAGGAGATCAGGATCAGGCGCGCGGTCTCGCAGATATCGAAGTCCGAGAACGTAAAGTGGCGTTCCCCGGACTCCAGCCGCGACAGGTCGAGCAACTCGGATACGAGCCGGGACAGTCGGTGCACCTCGCCCGAGATGACGTTCAGATAATACGCGTGCTTTTCGGGCGGGATGGCACCCGAATTGATCCCGTCGATGAACCCCGAGATTGTGGTCATCGGCGTGCGCAGGTCGTGCGACACGTTGGCGAGGAACATATTTCTCATTTTTTCGTTCTGTTCCAGGGACTCCGCCATGTGGTTGAACGCCGTGCCGAGCTGCGCGATCTCGTCGCGGCCGTTGATCGGGACGCGCATCTTGAAATCGCCTTTCCCGAACCGTTTGACGGCTCCGGTCATCCCGCGCAGAGGATCGACGACGCGGTCGGTGATGAAATAGACGGCGATCATCGCGGCGAGCAGGACCCAAAGCGAAGACATGATGATGGTCTCGGTCAGCGTCTTGAACAGCGTTTTTTCCTCCTCGGCGGAGGACAGGAGGAACACCGCGCCCTCAAAGCGTTCGTCCTCTGTGATGAACGGACGCGCGAAGATCAGGTATTTGCCGTCGGCGACGCCGCCCACGTCCCCGCGCGTCGTGTATTCGCGCTCCTCGGCGACCGAGGACAGGATGCTTTGCGGGACGGTCTCATCGGTCTTGATCCCTGCACTTCCGCAGGACAGAAGCACGAAGCCGGCGCTGTCGGTCAAAACGACGGTCAGGGACTCGTCGCGCTCCAGTATCGTGGCAAGCAGATCGGTCAATTGTGCCTTGTTAGACAGAATGAAATCGGAAAACGAAGAAAGGCCGTCCGAATTCTCGTAGGAAACCGACACCAGACTGACTGTCGTCGAACAACTCCAGTTCATTTCGTTCCGTTTCAGGTCGACCGCATAGTTCCGCACGACGAAACTGATGATCCAGGCAAGGATCAGAACGCAGGCGAGGATCAGGATGCAGATCGCGGTCAGGTATTTCGCAAATACGCTCTTGAACATGAAAGCTCCCTCCGCGTCTATTATACCGCGCTTTTGACGAAAAGTAAATATTTAATTTTTGAATTGACGAACGCCGCGCAATATGTTAAAATAATCAAAGAGATAAAAGCAAAGGAGTTTTTGAACCGATATGATCAACCGTACCGTCGTCACGCGGTTCGCGCCCAGCCCCACGGGGTATATGCACATCGGGAACCTGCGGACGGCTCTCTATTCCTACCTGATCGCAAAACACGAGAACGGGACCTTTATCCTCCGCATCGAGGACACCGACCGCGAGCGGCTGGTCGAGGGGGCGACCGACGTCATCATCGACACGCTGAGGGTGACCGGTCTTCGCTACGACGAGGGTCCGGGCGTGGGCGGTGAAAACGGCCCCTACGTCCAGTCCGAAAGAAAAGACATCTATCTCCGCTACGCCGAGGAGTTGGTTCGCCGCGGCGCGGCTTACTATTGCTTCTGCTCGAAAGAACGGCTGGAAGCACTCCACGAGGAGGACGGGGTCGGCGGCGGCTATGACCGCCATTGCCGGGATCTGCCGAAAGAGGAGGTCGAAGCCAACCTGAAAGCCGGGATCCCCTACGTCATCCGGCAGAAGATCCCGCTCGACGGCACGACCACCTACGAGGACGCGGTGTTCGGGACTATCAGCACCGAAAACAAGGAATTGCAGGATCAGATCCTGATGAAAGCCGACGGCTACCCCACCTATAACTTCTGCCACGTCGTGGACGATCACCTGATGGGCGTGACGCACGTCGTACGCGGGAGCGAATACCTGACCTCCACGCCGAAATACGCCCTGCTCTACGACGCGTTCGGCTGGAAGCGGCCGGTCTACGTCCACCTGCCCCTCCTGATGGGACGAGGCGAGGACGGCACGGTCTCCAAACTCTCCAAGCGTCACGGGGCGGTCAGTTTCGCTGACCTGACGGCGGACGGCTATCTTCCCGAGGCCATCGTCAACTATATCGCCCTGCTCGGCTGGTGCCCGAAGAACACCGAAAACGAGTTCTTCACGCTGGACGAGCTGACCCGGGCGTTCTCGCTCGAAGGGATCAACAAATCCCCCTCGGTCTTCGACTATGAAAAACTCCTCTGGTTCAACGGCGAGTATATCCGCAAACTGTCGCCCGAAGAGTTCAAAAAACGGGCGATCCCGTTCATCAAAGACCTGCCTGCACCCGAAAAACTCGACCGGATCCTGCCGCTGGTGCAGCCCCGGATCGGAAAACTTTCCGAGATCGACGGAAAGATCGCGTTCTTCTCTCGTCTACCCGACTATGACGCCGCCGAACTGTTCCAGAACAAAAAGAACAAGATCACGCCCGACGCGGCAAAGGATATGCTGCCCGGTCTGAGTTCCGTTCTTTCGGATTTGACCGAGTGGAACAACGACGCGCTCTACGCTGTTCTCACTGCCCACGCGGAGAAAAGCGGCGTCAAATCCGGCGCGCTGCTCTTCGTCGCCCGCGCCGCCGTATCGGGTCTTTCGGTCACGCCGGGCGGCGCGACCGAGATCATGGATATCCTCGGAAAAGAGGAAACGCTTGCCCGCCTGGAAACGGCGGCAAAACGGCTCGCATAACTGGAGGACGGTATGAAAAAGGATCTTGCCGCGCTGATCGAAGCCGAGATGCCAAATCTCTCCAAAGGAAAAAAGAGGATCGCACAGACGATCCTTTCCGAGTACGACAAGGTCGCCTATATGACGGCGGCAAAGTTGAGCGAACTGGTGGGCGTTTCCGAGTCCACCGTCGTCCGCTTTGCGATCGACCTCGGGTTTGACGGGTATCCCGAGTTCCAGCACGCGGTGCAGGAACTGGTGCGCGCGAAACTCACCCCGAACCAGAGGATCCGTATCTCCGAGGAACGCATCAAGGGCGCCAACCCCATCGAAAACGTGATGATGTCCGACGCGGAGAAGATCAAATACACGATGCGCTCCATCGACCGCGCCGCCTTTTCCGCCGCCGTCGACGCCATCGTTTCCGCCGAGAACGTGTATATCTTCGGCGTGCGCAGTTCGGCGTTCCTCGCCGGTTTCTTCAATTTCAACCTGAGTATGATCCAGGACAACGTACGCCTGATCCAGCCGACCAGTTCCAGCGAGGTCTTCGAGCAGATACTCGGCATCGGACCCCGCGACGTCCTGATCGCGATCAGTTTCCCGCGCTATTCCTCCAAGATCGTCAACGCCTTGAAATACGCCCGTACGCGAGAGGCGACGGTGGTCGCCCTGACCGACAGCGTGCAGTCGCCGCTTGCCGAGCACGCGAACTTTCTTCTGACGGCGCAGAGCGATATGGCGTCTTTCGTGGACAGTTTGGTCGCTCCCCTAAGCATCATCGACGCTCTGCTCGTCGCCGTGACCCAGCGCCGCGGGGACGAGGTGCGCGACCGTTTCGACCGTCTGGAACGCGTGTGGGACGAGTATGACGTCTATGCAAAATCCTGACGCACCGAAGATCGCCGTGATCGGCGGCGGCGCCGCGGGTCTTCTCGCCGCGGGAACAGCGTCGAGGGCCGGCGCCGCGGTCACCGTGATCGAACGGAACGACCGTCCGGGCAAAAAGATCCTGATCTCGGGCAAGGGACGCTGCAACGTGACCAACGACTGCCCCCCGTCCGAGTTCATCCCGAATGTCACCAAAAACGCCCGTTTTCTATACTCCGCGGTCAACCGTTTCACACCGCAGGATATGAAAGACCTGCTTTCAAAACTCGGGGTCGAACTCAAAACCGAACGCGGTCTCCGTGTTTTCCCCGCGTCGGATAAAAGTTCGGATATATTGTCGGCGCTTCTCCGCTATACCTCCGACTGCAAATTCCTCCGCGCCAAAGCGACCGGGATCAAGGTCGACGGCGGTCGCGCGACGGGCGTCCTGACCGAAACCCAGGAGTTGCCCTTTGACGCCGTGATACTCGCGACCGGCGGCGCCTCCTATCCCCTGACCGGTTCGGACGGGTCGGGCTATTCGATCGCGCGCGGCGTCGGGCACACCGTAACGCCCTTGACCCCGTCGCTGGTCCCGCTCGTTTCCCCGTCCCCCCTCTGCGCCGAAATGCAAGGGCTTTCGCTCAAAAACGTCGCGCTGACCCTCTTTGACGGCGACCGTGCGGTCTACCGGGATTTCGGGGAGATGCTGTTCACCCATTTCGGGATGAGCGGCCCGATGATCCTGTCCGCCTCGGCGCATCTGCGCGATACCGATTTTCATAACGTCCGGGTCGAGATCGACCTGAAACCGGCTCTCGACGATGCGACGCTGGAACGCCGGATCCTCTCCGACTTTGCCAAATACGTCAACCGGGACGCGCAGAACGCGCTGTCCGACCTCTTGCCGCAAAAGATGATCCTGCCGTTCCTTTCGCTGTCCGACGTCGACCCACGGAAAAAGATCAACGTCCTGACGCGTGAGGAGCGCGCGCGGATGCTTCACACGCTCAAACACTTCTCCCTGCCCGTTTCGGCGTTTCGCCCCATCGAGGAGGCGATCGTCACCTCCGGCGGCGTCAGCGTCAAGGAGATCGACCCGAAGACCATGGCGTCGAAGCTGGTCGACGGGTTGTACTTTGCGGGCGAGGTGATCGACGTTGACGCCTACACGGGCGGCTTCAATCTTCAGATCGCGTTTTCTACCGGCTATCTCGCGGGGCTGTCCGCCGCGGAACGCCGGACAAATGACAATCCATAAAAAGGGGTATCCCACTATGTCACATCTCAAAATTGCCGTAGACGGACCCGGCGGCGCCGGAAAAAGCAGCGTTTGCAAGGAGGTCGCGCGGCGGCTCAATCTGCTCTATATCGACACGGGGGCTCTGTATCGTACCGTCGGTCTGTACGTAAAGCGCGCCGGGATCGATCCCGCGGACCGCGAGGCGGTGGTCGCCGCGCTTCCCTCCCTGAATATCGGCGTCCGCGCCGAACAGGGTCGGCAGATCATTCTGCTGGACGGGGTCGAGGTCGGGGACGAGATCCGCACCCAGGAGATCTCGATGTACGCTTCCCGCGTTTCCGCGATCCCCGAGGTGCGGGCGAAACTGCTCGACTATCAGCGGGGTTTTGCAAAAGAATTCGACGTGATCCTCGACGGGCGCGACATCGGGACGGTCATCTTCCCCGACGCCCAGGTCAAGATCTTCTTAACCGCGTCGCCCGAGGCGCGCGCGCACCGTCGCTATCTCGAACTGACCGCCAAGGGCGTGGACGTCTCCGAGGAGGCGGTGCTCGCCGAGATGAACGAACGCGACCGTGCGGACAGCACCCGCGAGAGCGCTCCGCTCGTCGCGGCGGCGGACGCCGTCACCATCGACACCTCCGACCTTGATTTCAACGGCTCGGTCGAGGCGGTGGTCGCCGAGATCAAGGCGAAGCGCTACGCTCTGACCCCCGAGAAAGCGAAGAAGATCAAAAAGGAGAAACGCTCCTATCGCTTCTTCTATCACACGCTGGGTCCGATCATCCGTTTCTTCCACCGCATCCGC
>CAMJCC010000068.1 GCA_946404035.1 uncultured Clostridia bacterium
CGCGCGAGAACGAGCGCAGAATTCCCGTTCTCGACCCGAAGGTGTACAAGCGTACTCCGAGAGGTTAGCGAGCGAAAACGCCCCGGTGGGTCGTTTTCGTGAAGTGGTGTCGCCCAAAGAACCCGTTTGAAGAAGCGAACTTGCGAGCGACACGCAAACGGGTTTCGACGGCGACTGGATCGCAAACGCGGATAGAAAAACAAAAAAACAAATGAAGAAACCCGTCCGCGTTTCGCGGACGGGTTTCAACCTTGATCTGCGTTATTCAATGTTTGGAGTTTTCACAAAGCAAAGAGCATTAACGGACAATCAGATATTCCATTCGTTTTTCGGTCTGTGCCGTCGATCGTGCGTCTTACGCTTCTGTGATGATGGGGTTTGCAGAGTTGACAGCGACGCTCTTCATGCCGCCGATACACCCGCTCTTCGACTTGTACCCCTCCTCGCTGATGGCGATGCTCTCGCCGTTGGACGCGAAGAGACGGTAGCGGAACAGCCCCGCTTTGTCGTAGTAGATCTCGAATTTCGGGAATGGAACGCGGTCCGGCGCCTTTTTCAGGGTCAGGTCCTCGATCCGGTCCTCCTCGATGCATCGCGCGGCGTTTTTACCGACGCTCTCGATCCCCTTTTTGCAGGCGGCTTTGGTCGTGTAGACCTGGGAGGAAACGGCGATTTTTTCCTTGTTGCTTGCGATCAGGGAGAAGTTGAACGCTCCGCTCGGCGTTTTTTTGATGATAAAGGTTCCCATGTTTTCGACCTCCGGTTTTTCTTTGTACCTTTATTATATACGATTTGCACCGATTTGTAAAGAGAGCGGGCACATTTTTGGTTAAAAAAGATGAAAAAGAACAAAAAAGCCGCCCGCGGGAACGCGGGCGGCGGTCGTTTACTTTTCGATGAGGTTCGCTTTGATGTAGTCGGCGCTCATTTTCACCGACGCCAGCGGGTCGCCGGTCGAGTAGAACTCGTCCTCGACGATGAAGTACCTGACCCCGCATTTTTCGGCGGTCTCGATGATGCCCTTGTAGTTCATATTGCCCCGACCGACCTCGATCCGCTGGGGACCGTAGATCTTTTCGCCGTTCACTTCGCCGTAGAAGTACTGCGCCTGCACGTCCTTGACGTGGAGGATGTTGATGCGTCCCGCCATCTTTTCGATCAGCGCGCGGACGTCCATCCCCGCCATCTGCGCCCACCCGGCGTCCAGATTGAACTTGACGGTCTCGGGATCGAGCTCGTCCAAGAGGTGATCGTAGCGGGTCTTGCCCTCAAAGACCTTGAACTCGTTCGAGAACTCCGCCATGTGGTTGTGGATCGAGAGGACGAAGCCCTCCTTGTGGTAGATCTTGCCGAGTTCGTTGAAGGTCTTGATGAACGCGCGGAGCTCGTCCAGGTCTTTCGCCCCGTAGCCGCCGATCCCGATCTCACTTGTGCCGAGCGTTCTGTGATAGGCGATCGTGCCCGGGATATCGTTTTTGATCCGCTCCCATTTGTAGTGCGTCCCGACGATCTTTATCCCGGCGTCGTCGGCGTAGCGGCGGAATTCCGCGGGGTCGATATAGTCGTACGCGCCGGCGGTCTGCGCCTGCGTGTAGCCGTAGCTCGCGATGGTCTTAAACGCCGCGCGCGTCCGCTCCTTATCCTGAAACTCGTCCCGGATGGACCAGAGCTGCAATCCGAATTCTTTCATTATTTCCTCCTTATCGACGGTCTGTCGCACACTATTATAGACGAGCGGGAGAGGAAAGTCAAGGGCAAACAAACAATTTGACAAGCCGAGGAAGAGGTGGTACAATAAAGGAAACGAAACGCCCCGAAAAAGGAGGGATCGGTATGGATAGATCGAAAAACTTTGCGCGCGAACTGCCCGAGGGCTATCGGCTGATCAAGACGGTGGACGCGGGAGAAAAGCGCCTCGGCATCCTGATGAATATGGGGGCGGCGGTGCTCTCGACCGCCGTCGGCGCGGCGGGGTTTTTCTTGAAATTCGGCAAAAACCCCGGCTCCTCCGTCACGTTCGGGGGGAGTATCTGGGTCGTCGAGGGGGCGCTCCTCGGACTGCTTGCCTGCCTTATCGCCTATCTCGTCCTGCACGAACTGACGCACGGGATCGTCTATAAGATCCTGACCGGGGAGAAACTGACTTTCGGTCTGAAACTCACCTGCGCTTACTGCGGGGTGCCCGATATCTACGTAACGCGAAAGACGGCGCTGCTCTCGCTGCTCGCGCCCTTCACCGTCTTTTCGGTCGCGTTCCTCGTCCCGTTCGTTCTCCTTTCGGGACCGCTTTCCCTCGGGTTCCTGATCCTGTTCGCCCTCCATTTCGGCGGGTGCGTCGGGGACCTGTACGACACGTTCCTGCTCCTGTTCCGTTTAAAGGGCAAACTGCTGATGCGCGACACCGGACCGAAACAGACCTTTTACGTTTACGACCCGACCGACCCCGCCTGACACAAAAAAGGTTTGCTTTTTTCTCTTTTTCGTGTATAATAGGTGATAAGGGTAATTCCGTGATTTTTGAGCAAAGGAAAAGATAGAATGAAAAAACAGTACGAAACCCCCGAACTCGGCATTTTTCCCTGGGTCGCCGACTTTCTCATCACGTCCGGAGAGGACAAAGAGGGCGATTGGGGACCGATCAATCCTTTCAAGCCGAAATCCTGAACGAACGTCGCTTGTCTTTAACGCAAGCGGGAAACGAGGAAACAAGATGGAAAAATCGCACCAGATCCACGGGCGCACGGTCCTGATCGTTCTACTGTTCGCCGTGATGATCGCCGTTTCGGTGATCGTGCCCCTCGTCGGCTCCGCCGACCCCGTCCCCGCCGAGATCGACGATCTCGGGTACCAGACCCTCTCGGGCGCGGATCTCGACGACGGGAGCACCAGTCTTCGGTTTTTGTTCACCGTCGGATCGCTGAACTACAACTCCGTGGGGTTCGTGTTCTCCAAGACCAACGCCAACCCGACGGTCGGCGGCTCCGGCTGTCATCTCTATGAAACGACGTCGGTCCACTCCGCGGTCTGGGCAAACGGGGTGAAGCGCTCCGCGCCCGACGGGCGTTACTGGGTGGCGGTCAAGATGACCGGCATCCCGAACGCCGATTTCTCGACGCCGATCTACGTCCGGGCGTTCGTCCGTGACGGCTCGGGCACCCGCTACGCCGACGCGGTGGACCTCTCGGTCTGCGCGGCGCTCGGACACGACAACCTCGTCCTCGGAAAGATCCTCGAGGCGCCGACGCTTGTTGATCCGGGGCGTCAGGAATATACCTGCGATCGCTGCGGCGAGTTCGTTGCGGCGGTCGACGTCGACGCCTACGAAGACGATATCACGTACTGGCAGGGTCAGGCGGCGGCGTTCACCAGCTCCGATTTCGCCTCGGGCAGCATCACGACCAACCTCGGAAAAGGGACGGACTACAACTACCTTGCCAAGCATCCGACGCAGGGACAGCACCCGCGCGTGATGTTTACCGCAAGCGAGGTTCCGGGGATCCAAACCGCGCTCGAAAACGCGTCGTCCGCTTTGAAGGAAAACTATTACGACGCTACGTTTTCCGGCCCGTCCAGCGGAATTCTCGGTCCCGCCGAGGACCGTGACGACGGGTACCACAACTTCACCGCCACGGTTATGGACGAAATTCAGTTGATGGCGCTCGACTATCAGTTGACGGGGAACAAGGTTTCGGGCTACCGCGCGATCACCGCGATCAAGAACTATCTGAAGACCATGGACTTTCAGGAGATCTCGGGCGACCAGTGCCGTCAGTTCGGTTTCGTCATGTATAACGCCGCCTGCGTTTACGACTGGTGCCACGATCTTCTGACGCAGTCCGACAAACAGCAGATCGTCCTCGCCGTCGAGAAAAAGGTCTGCACCGGTTCGAACAGTTCCGGCAAGAAAATGGAGGTCGGCTTCCCGCCGTCGGGACAGAACGCTGTCTCGGGTCACGGCTGCGAATTCCAGATCCTGCGCGACTACCTTGCGTTCGCCATCGCGATCTACGACGAGTATCCCGGCTGGTGGAACTATATCGCCTACCGCATCTACAACGAGTACGTTCCCGTCAGAAACACGTGGTACGAGGCGGGGATGGTGCCGCAGGGCGTGTCGCTCTACGTCCGGATCCGCTTTGATTCCGATATGTTCTCGGCGCTGCTCCTGAAGGCGGCGACCGGCGAGATCCCCTACGACACGGAGGGGATGCAGCAGGTTTTGCACACGGTCTACGCCTACGAACTGCCGAGCACCGAATCGCGCAACAGTTTCCAGTCGGGCGACGACAAAGCCGGCGACAGAGGGTTCCAGGACTTCGGCCGCGCCGCCCTGATCGCGTCGCACCTGTTTAACGACCGGGTGCTGCGGGCGCAGTTCCAGAACGGAAAGAACGGGTATTCTCAATTCAACGCCAATTACACGACCGTCGCGAGCGAGGCGGAGTGCCTGATCTGCAGTTCGAGCGGCGTCGTAAGGACGTCCGACCGTCACGAGGGGGATCCCAAGATCGTCTACAACGGCGGCTGGCTCGGGCAGATCATCGCGCGCGACGCGTGGGATTATACGCAGGCGGCGACGCTGATGAAGATCGGCTGCCGCACCGCCGCCAACCACGACCACGCCGACGCCGGGCAGTTCCAGATCTGGTATCTCGGAATGCTCGCGGGCGATACCGGTTCTTACGATACGTATGACCGAACCGGGAACGTTGACCCTCATTTTATGCAGTATCACCAGGCGACCATTGCGCACAACTCGATCCTGGTCAACGGAAGCGGACAACGCCAGCCGGGCGAGGCGGGCAGTTACAACAGCTGGCTGACCGACACCTATAAGACGGGTACCGTCACGGGTTACGCATACGGTTATTCCGATCAGGCGCAGAACACGCCTGCTTACGCCTACATCGCGGGCGATATTACCCCCGCCTACAACAGTTCGACGGTCACCGAGGCGAACCGCCGGATGCTGACCGTCTTCGACACCGCCGATCCGAACGAGGAACTCTACTTCTTCGTGTTCGACAATATCACGGGCAAGTACTCGTCCTATAAAAAGACCTTCCTGCTCCACGTGCCGAACGAGCCGACGGTCAACGGCAAGAAAGTGACCGTTGTGAACGATCTGGGCGGTAAACTGGTCCTGCAGAACGTGTTCGGCGGCGACAACATCACGACGGTCGGCGGCGCGAATCGGAACTACGTGGTCAACGGCAGCCAGTTGACGCCGACCAAGAACGGCGACGACGGCTTCTGGGGGCGCGTCGAGATCAGCCCGAACACCGGCAATAAGACCGATCAGATGCTGAACGTTATGTACGTTTGTGACGAAGACGATCCCACCAACCTAACGGCGACCGCGATCTCGAACGAAACGGTCAAGGGCGCGGTCCTCGGCAACACGGCGGCGGTCTTCATCATCAGTTCCACCCGCCGTACGACCGCGTTCAACTTCACAAACGGCGCGGCGGCGGGGACCTATAAGTACTATATCTCCGGCGTCGCCGCGGGCGACTGGGTCGTTTCGGTCGGCGGGACCCCCGTCGGCATCACGCGTGCGACCGAGGACGGCGGACTGCTCACCTTCACGGCGCCCGCCGGTACGGTCACCCTGACCCCGCGTGGGGAAAGCGGTCTCGGCTGGAACAGTCTCCTCGAGGAGAACGGCTGGGTCGAGTTCGACTTCTCGAACCTGGAACCCTGACGCGTTTTTCGACCCTTTTTGCCGCGCGCACCGATTTCGGTGCGCGCGGCTTTTTTCGCTATCGGGCGCCGTTTTGCCTCTCGCTTGACAATTCTTTTGTCCCGTGGTATAATGAAACGGAAAAAGCGAAGCCCGATCGACGACGCCAATCCCTGTCGACCGGGCGCTTTTTTGGGAAAGAGGAAGCATTATGTTTGATTACGACGTCATCATCATCGGCGCGGGTCCCGGCGGGATCTGGTCGGCGTACGAACTACGGGACAGCGGTCTCTCGGTCGGCGTGTTCGAGGAGGGCAACCCGCTTGCCAAGCGGAAGTGTCCGATCGACGGCGACAAGGTCAAGTCCTGCATCGGGTGCAAGACCTGCTCGATCATGTCGGGCTTCGGCGGCGCCGGGGCATTCTCGGACGGAAAATACAATATCACAAACGACTTCGGCGGCTCGCTTTACGAACATATCGGGCGGCAGAAGGCGCTGGAACTGATGGAATACGTCGACGCGGTGAACCTGAAATACGGCGCCGAGGGGACCAAACTCTATTCGACCGCGGGCACGCGGTTCAGCAAGATCTGTTTGCAGAACAAACTGGTACTGCTGAACGCCAAGGTGCGCCATCTCGGCACCGATATCAACTATATCGTGCTTGAGAACCTCTATCGCGAACTGGAAAAGAAAGTGGATTTCCATTTCAATACCCCCGTCGCTTCGCTGGAAAAGACCGACGAGGGCTATTCGGTCGAGGCGGGCGGGCGCGCCTACACCTGCCGCACCTGCATCGTGTCGGTCGGGCGGAGCGGATCCAAGTGGATGGAAAAGACCTGCCGGGCGCTCGGGATCGAGACCATGTCGAACCGGGTCGATATCGGCGTGCGGGTCGAACTGAACGCCGAGATCTTCGAGCACCTGACGAGCGAACTCTACGAGAGCAAGATCACCTACCGCACCGAGACCTTTGAGGACCGGGTGCGCACGTTCTGTATGAACCCGCACGGGATCGTCGTCAACGAGAACACCAACGGCATCATCACGGTCAACGGGCACAGCTTCGAGAGGGAGGATAAGAAGACCGGGAACACCAACTTCGCGCTTCTGGTCTCCAAACACTTCTCCGAGCCCTTCCGCGACAGCAACGGCTACGCCGAGAGCATCGCGCGGCTGTCCAATATGCTGGGCGGCGGCGTGATCGTCCAGCGGTTCGGCGACCTGATCCACGGCAGACGGAGCACCTCGGCGCGTATCGACGAGGGCTCGGTCCGTCCCACCCTGAACGCCACGCCGGGCGACCTCAGTCTGGTGCTCCCGAAACGGATCCTCGACGGCGTGATCGAGATGATCTACGCCCTCGATAAGGTCGCGCCGGGCACCGCGAACCCCGACACGCTGCTCTACGGCGTCGAGGTCAAGTTCTACAATATGGAGGTCAGGACCGACGAGAACCTCGAGACCGTCCACCCCGGGCTTTTTGTCATCGGCGACGGCTCGGGCGTGACCCACTCGCTCTCCCACGCGTCTGCGAGCGGCGTCTACGTCGCGCGCAAGATCCTGGAGAGGGCGGGGAAAAACTGAACCGAAAAACGAAAAAAAGACCCGGCGGAATTCGTCCCGCCGGGTCGTTCTTTTTTATTGTGCGTGATCCTTGACGTGCTGTTTGATCGCCGCAAAGGTCTCGTCGCTGACGACGTGCTCGATCCGGCAGGCGTCCTCTGCCGCCGTTTCGGGACTGACCCCGATCCGGGTCAACAGCTCCGAGAGAACGTGGTGCCGCTCGTAGATCTTTTCGGCGATCGCGCTCCCCTTGTCGGTCAGGCGCAGATAACCGCCCCCGTCGACCAGGAGGTACCCGTCCGCTTTCAGCCGCCCGAGCGCCCGGCTGACCGAGGGCTTGGAATAGCCCATCTTCTGCCCGACGTCGATCGCGCGCACCGCGTCCTTATCCCGGCTCAAAATCAGTATGGTCTCCAGGTACATTTCCCCCGATTCCTGCATGTCGGCGCCCTCCGTTTCCGTTATCGTTTTCATTGTAACACAGAACCGATAAAAAAGCAAGCCCCGGTTTTTTTCAACTTTTTTTTGCAAAACCTCTTGACAAGTTAGCGGCGGGTAACTATAATATAGGATGCAAAGTTAGCCACGGGTAACCATCGCGGCGGAAAGGGGAACCAAATGATGCCCTTACAGTTTGCCGACGTCGGAGAGGAGCAGGTGATCCGGCGGATCGGGGGAACTCCGGAGGTGAAAAAACACCTCGAGAACCTCGGGTTCGTCGTCGGGGGGACGGTCCGTATCGTGTCCTCGTCGGGCGGGAACCTGATCGTCTCGGTCAAGGATGCCCGTATCGCGGTCAGCCGCGAGATGGCGCAAAAAATTATGGTTTAAGGAGGGGTTTTGGATGAAAACGTTGAAAGACGTACCGATCGGCGGGGTCGCCACGGTCCTGCGACTGCACGGCGAGGGCGCGGTGCGGCGGAGGATCATGGATATGGGACTGACCCGCGGGACCGAGGTCCGGGTGCGCAAGGTCGCGCCGCTCGGAGACCCGATCGAGATCACCCTGCGCGGTTACGAACTGTCCATCCGCAAGGCCGACGCCGAAACGGTCGAGGTCGAATAAAAGGGGCGCGGTTTGCCCGACAATTTTTTTGGACGTGCGGTTAGCCAAAGGTAACCGTACGGAAAGGAGAAACAAGAATGCGCATCGCACTTGCAGGGAACCCCAACAGCGGGAAGACCACCCTGTTCAACGCCCTGACGGGCTCCAATCAGTTCGTCGGAAACTGGCCGGGGGTCACGGTCGAAAAGAAAGAGGGGAAACTGAAGCGGCACGACGGGGTGACGATCACCGACCTGCCGGGCATCTATTCGCTCTCCCCCTACACGCTCGAGGAGGTCGTCGCGCGGAACTACCTGATCGGGGAGCGCCCCGACGCCATCCTGAACATCCTGGACGGCACCAACCTGGAACGGAACCTGTACCTGACCACCCAACTGACCGAACTCGGCATCCCGGTCGTGGTCGCCGTCAATATGATCGACCTCGTGAATAAACACGGCGACAAGATCGACCTGCCCGAACTCTCGCGCCAGCTCGGCTGCCGCGTGGTGGAGATCTCCGCCCTGAAAGGCACCGGCGTGATGGAGGCGGCGGAGGCGGCGATCGAGGCGGCGAAAGGGACCAAGACGATCCCGCAGCACACCTTCTCGGGTCCCGTCGAACACGCGCTCGCCCACATCGAGGAGGCGGCGCTCCACGGGCTTGCCGAAGAGCGGCAGAGATGGTACGCGATCAAGGTCTTCGAGGGAGACGACAAGGTGCTCTCCGAACTTTCGATCCCCGCCGAGACCATGGCGCATATCAAAGAGGATATCGCCGCGGCGGAACGCGAACTCGGGGACGACGCCGAGAGCATCATCACCAACGAACGCTACCTTTACATCGCCGGCGTCGTCAAGGCGTGCTACAAGAAGAAAAAGACCGGCGGAAAAACCACCTCGGATAAGATCGACCGGATCGTCACCAACCGCTGGCTCGGGCTTCCGATCTTCGCGCTCGTGATGTTTCTGGTCTACTGGATCTCGATGGTGGCGGTCGGTACCGCCGCGACCGACTGGACCAACGACTGCCTGTTCGGCGACGGTTGGCACATGTTCGGGATCGGTACGGCAAGGTACGAGGAGGCGGCGGACGACTGGGCCGCGGCGAACAACGCCGCCGCGGCGTTTGACGTCGAGATCGACCCCGAAACCGAGGACTTCGATCCCGACGCGATGATCGCCGCCTTGAAAGCACGGCTCGACCAACCCGCCGACGAAACGGCTGTGACCGAGATCGAGGACGAGGAAACGCTGGAACCCATCGAGATCACGGTCTACTTCGACGCGGTGCCGGACGACGCCGGGGACGACGTCAACGCGATGTCCTACCGCGACGCGGTCGCCTACTTCGA
Organism: uncultured Clostridia bacterium; assembly: GCA_946404035.1. Taxonomy (GTDB): domain Bacteria; phylum Bacillota; class Clostridia; order Oscillospirales; family CAG-272; genus UBA1740. The sequence goes on from CAMJCC010000068.1 coordinate 9,650, forward strand.
GGAGACCGGCTTCGACGAGCCCGACCCCGCCGACTACGGCGCGTGGGTGCCGGGCATCCCCGCCCTGATCGGTAGGGGTCTTGACGCGGCGAACGCCCCCGACTGGCTCTCCGGTCTGATCCTCGACGGGATCGTCGCCGGCGTCGGCGCGGTGCTCGGTTTCGTGCCGCAGATGCTGGTGCTCTTCCTGCTTCTCGCGTTTCTTGAAGCGTGCGGGTATATGGCGCGTATCGCGTTCGTTCTCGACCGGATCTTCCGGCGCTTCGGGCTCTCCGGCAAGTCGTTCATCCCGATGCTGATCGGCACGGGATGCGGCATCCCCGGCATCATGGCGTCGCGCACCATCGAAAACGAGCGCGACCGGCGCATGA
>CAMJCC010000069.1 GCA_946404035.1 uncultured Clostridia bacterium
GGTGTCCGCGATCTGCACCGTCGTCATCAGCCGGTCGGCGGAGCGGGCGGCAAGCGCGTCGATCAGAAGAACGTAATCGGGACGCAGCGAGCGGCAGATCCCCGCCAGCATCCCGACGCTTTCCAGCCCCGTATCGGCAAGGACCCCCGGCGCCGCGGTCGCAACGGCATAACATCCGAGGGCGCGGAAGAGAGCGGGCTCGTGTTCGGCTAAGTGAGAGGTCGCCGTGATGCGCCCTACCGTTTCGGGTCCCACGGCGTCGGAAACGATCGTGCGGTTCCCGAGCCCCGCGACGAGGACCGTCGGCACCCGCCGCGCCGGCACGCGGGGAAGCACCGAGCGGATCTCGCGGACAAGAATATCCCGCAAGAGGGAACTCTCCTCCTCGCAAAGCTCCGCAAGCGGCGGGAACGCCACCGTCAGATAGCGCCCGACGGGGCGCCCGATCGCCCGCGCCGAGACCTCGTCCCCGACCGTGATACGGGTGGTCGTGAACCTCCCCTCGGTCACCTCGCGAAAGTCGGTGCCGGGCAGCGACAGGTCGGCTCTTCTTCGTTCGGTCGCAAGATCGGTGCGGGGAAAACGGTTCTCTTCGGTCATGGCGTGATCCTTTCGGCGTTGCTTTTTCCTCAGTATGCCCGGTTTTTCATGTTTTCACCCGGCAAACGGTCTGGGAACGATATCATTTTGCACAAAACTGTTAATAAATAATTGTGCAAGTCTACGAAGATTGGATTTTTCACTCCATTCCGTCCCGAGCCGTTGAAAAAAGTTTGAACAAGTGATATAATATACTTGTTATGAAATGGGCAAAACCCGATATCAGAGGAGTTTGATTATGAAAAAAGTCATCAGCCTGCTTCTGCTCCTGGGACTTCTCGTCACCATGGCGACCGTTTTTTCTTCCTGCGGGAAGAAGGAACCGGTGGGCGGCGGCGCGCAGATCAGCGTGTATCTGTCCGGCGAGATCTCGGATTTCAACCCGCAGGGGAACCAGACCAGCGACGCGGTGCTTGCGATCACCCGTCTGATCTTCGAGCCCCTGTTCTACGTTGAGCGGGACGGCGACCTCGTTCTGGCGGGCGCCAGAAAATACAGCATCAACAAGTCCGAGGGCAAAGTGACGATCGACCTGCGCGAGTCCTACTGGAGCGACGGGTCGACCCTGGTGCGCGCGTCCGACTACGTGTACGCGTGGAAAAAACTGATCAGACCCGAGACCGACAACCCCGCCGCGACCCTGCTCTACGACGTGAAGAACGCGATGAAGATCAAGCGGGGCGACGAGCGGCTGGACAACCTCGGCGTCGTCGCGTTGGATAACGACACGCTGGAGATCACCTTCGAGGAGGGCTTCACCTCCTACGATCTCTTCCTCCGCAACCTGGCGAGCGTCGCGCTCTCTCCTCTGAACGAAAAGGCAGTGAAGAACAACGAGGATTACTGGAGCAAGAACTCGATCACCATTTCCTCGAACGGTCCGTTCCGTATCACCTCGCTCGACATCGGAGCAAAATCGTTCCGTCTTGAGCGGAACCGGCAGTATCACCGCGCATCCGGATCCAAGGCGACCGTGGACGCTTACGTCATCCCTGCGGCGCTGAAGACCCTGTGGAACTACGAAACGGTGTCTGACGACGAATACGTCGCGTCCCTGATCGACGGTCTGGCGGAGAAGACCATCTTCTTCGTCGGCGAGATCCCGCAGAGCCTGCGCGAAGAGAAGAGAAGCTCCGCCGTCATCAACGACACGCTCTCGACCTACTCCTACGTGTTCGATTGCAGCAATCCGCTCTTTGAGAAAGCCGAGGTGCGCCGGACCCTGTCCGCCGTACTCGACCGCGACCACATCGCCGAGATCGCCGTCTACGGCAAAGCCGCGACCGGTCTGATCCCGAAGACGGTCTGCGAGGGCACTAAGTACAACGCCTGGACCGCCAAGACCAAGCTGTCCACCACCGCGATCTCGATCGACGAGGCGAAAGCCGCTCTGAACGCCGCGGGCGCCGCGAGGGGTGCGTTTGAACTCACCTGCAAGGACGAAACGATCAGCAAGCAGATCGCGGAATATGCGAAGACCCAGTGGGAGAAACTCGGTTACACCGTCACGGTGGTCCCCGTGTCCAACGAGTACCGCGAGGTGGCGTACAACGACTCCACGATCATCGTCTACGACGATATCCTGCAGAAGAAGTTCGATACGCACGACTATGACGTCCTCGCGATCGACTATCAGATGTTCTCGACCAACGCCCTGGCGGTCCTCTCGACCTTTACCACCACGATGAGCGGCGCCGGGATGGAGGTCTCCGCGCTCGCGCCCGAGGGAGCGACCTACGACGAACTGATCGCCAACACCAGCGAGGCGACCTACACCCTGCTCGGCAACCGGATGAGCTTCTCGTCCGCCGCGTACGACGAAAAGATGGATGCGGCGTTTGCCGAAAAGGATCCCGCAAAGCGCAACGTCCTGCTCCACGAGGCGGAGGAGATCCTGCTCTCCGAGATGCCCGTGATCCCGCTGCTGTTCAATCAGCGCGCCTATATGTCCAAGGATCTGTCGGGACTTTGGGTCGACCGTTACGGCGCGGTCTGCTTCACCGAGTGCAAGCAGAAGAACTACAAGAAATACCTTGACGACTGAGACCGTTTCGTACGGTCCGGACCGTAAGGACGGGTGACCCCTCTGGGCGGGGTTCGCCGTATCCGGGGACAAACGACCGGACGCGGCGCCCCGCCCATCGGTTTCCAAAAACGACCGCAAAGGAGTGCGTTCCCCGCGCCGGGAGAACGCGGAACGGAAAATGAAAAAGAAGAACGAAAGGGAACTGTGGGACAAGACCGACGTCAAGATCTTCATCCTGTTCCTGCTCGACAATCTGCAGTATCCCCTCGATATGGATACAATCAGCCGGATCGTTCACGAGACCGGCTACGTCGGCGGTTTCGATTTTGCAGAGTGCTTTTCCGAACTCCTTGACGACGGTCACGTCATCGGGGACGAGGTCGACGGGATCGCCTACTATCAGGTGTCGTCCACCGGTCAGATGGTGGCAAAACAGCTGCAGAGCGAACTGCTCGACGAGATCCGCGAGGAGAGCATGATCTGCGCGGCGCGCCTCCTTTCGCTGAAAGCCCGCGGCGCGACCCTGCACACCGCGTACGAAAAGCGCGAGGACGGCAGATACCTCGTTACCCTCTCGATCACCGACCGCGACGGGATCGTCCTCGAGACCAACTGCGCCGTCCCCTCCGAGCGCCTGGCGGAGAAGATCTGCCGCAATTTCGAGCGCAAACCCGAGAAGACCTATCGGGGTCTGCTCTCGGTCCTGACCGGCGAGATAGACTATCTTTTGCGCTGATGTCGGGGTCCGAGGTTGTTTTTTCGTCATTTTTCATTTTGACTGGATTTTTTTAGATTTTTTCCGAAAAAACAATAAAAACTCTTGACAATTCCGTCAAAAATGATATAATGTTAATATCTATCAAGGTGGGAACATGAATAGGCAAGTCGATCCGGACGATCTGAGTGCGCTTCTGCATTCGGTACGCGAGGGGGAGACCGGGGCGTTCAACCGTCTTCTCGATCTCTACCGTCCTCTGCTCGTTTCGTCGGTCTCTTCCTTCGGGGAAAAGGACGGCGTGATGATGCAGGAGGCGACCATCGCGCTCTACCACGCTGCGCTCGCATATCGCGAGGGACGCGGGACCACGTTCGGTCTGTTCGCCAAGATCTGCGTCACCAACGCCCTTTCCTCCGCCATGCGGCAGGAGATGAAACGGCGCGAGGGACCGCTTGACGAGGAGAGCGGGGAAATTCCCGAGACCGACCCGGAAGTCGTGCTTATTTATGCCGAAACCGTCCAGGCATTTTACCGTCTCTGCACCGAATTGCTCTCTCCCTTTGAATTCAAAACCGTGACCCTGCGCGTTGCTGGATATTCGAACCGGGAGATCGCCGACCGCCTCAAAAAGAGCGAGAGGTCGGTGGCAAACGCTCTCGGCCGCTCGACAGGTAAGATCCGGCGACGCCTTTCTGATCTCTACACTTGACGGATCTATATGCCCAGGTAGCTTAAGGGAGAGCGTTGGTCACAAAGGCGTCGGTTAAAATCCGATCACGGGCAAAAACCTATTACAAAAAGCGAGGAAAGAAACAACATGTTCCAGGACAAGACTTTGAAGTGCAAGGAATGCGGTGCGGACTTCGTGTTCACGGCGGGTGAGCAGGAGTTCTACGCTCAGAAGGGCTTCCAGAACGAGCCCCAGAGATGCAAAGCATGCCGGGACGCCAGAAAGAACGCCGCGAAGGGCACGAGAGAGATGTTCGACGCGGTGTGCGCGGATTGCGGGAAGGCCTGCAAGGTCCCCTTCAACCCGACCGACGGCAAGCCGGTGTACTGCAGCGAGTGCTTCGCAGCCAGAAGAGCCAACTGATCGGCTCTCAGTCTTGAAAAAAGGGTAGGTGTGTCACAGCACCCGCCCTTTTTTCTTGCCCTTTCGCCCGCCCGCCCGAAAAAGTTGCCGCACGCTCTGTACAAACCGGGAAAACCGTGATATAATAGGTATAATAGGAAAAGAAATGTCAGGCGGTGGGAGTATGGCATACGATAAGAACGGACAAAAGAACGGCGGCGGATACCGCCCCCGTTTTGACGGACAGGGAAGAAGACCCGGCGCAAAAGCCCCCGCAGGGCGCGGGGGAGCCCCCCGTCGTCCCGACCCGCGGGACCGGCGCGACCGCCGTCCCGAACCCGTTGAAAAAGAGATCAACGAGAATATGGTGGTCGGGCGCAACGCCGTGCGCGAACTGCTCGCCTGCGGGCGCGATATCGACAAGATCTACGTCCAAAAGGGCGAACTCGAGGGCTCGATCATCCAACTGATCGGCGAGGCGACGGCGCGCAAGATCCCGCTTGCCGAGGTCGAACGCACCAAACTGGACCAGATGTCGGGCTACGCGCGGCATCAGGGGATCGTGGCGTTCGCCGCCGAAAAGGACTATCAGACCGTCGACGATATGCTCTCGCTTGCAGCGGAACGCGACGAAGCGCCGCTGATCGTGATCGCGGACGGCATCCTCGACCCGCAGAACCTCGGTTCGCTGATCCGCGTGGCGGAGTGCACCGGGGCGCACGGCGTCATCATCCCGAAGCGCCGCGCCGTCGGACTGACCGCTCTCGTCGGGCGCGCCTCCGCCGGGGCGATCGAATATCTCCCGGTCGCCCGCGTCCCCAACGTGACCGCCGCGATCGAGGATCTGAAAGCGCGCGGTTTCTGGATCTTTGCCGCCGATATGGGCGGAACCCCCTATTACAAGACCGATTTTTCGGGACCCGTGGCGATCGTGCTGGGCAGCGAGGGGGAGGGGATCTCCCGCCTCGTCCGCGAAAAATGCGATTTCGTCACCTCCATCCCCCTGCACGGGCAGGTGCAATCCATGAACGTATCGACCGCTGCGGCGGTGATCCTTGCCGAGGCGGCAAAACAACGAGATCTGAAAAAGGAGTGAGCCGATGACCGACGAATTAGATCGTCTGCCAAACGATCCGAAAACCGACGTCGCCGACCCCGCGGAGGACGACCTCTTCGCGCCCTCGCCCGAACCCGGCTCGGAAGGACCGGAGGAGGTCGACGGGTGGGAGCCCGTCGAAAAACCGAAAGAAGAGGAAGCCGAAGAGCCGGAAGAGGAGCAGACGCAAAACGAGCCGGAAGAACCGAAAAACGAGGAGGAGCCCGAGCAAAAGGCGCCCCCCGTCCCCGCGTTCGACTGGAACGAGCGTGATCCGCTCGACGAGGACGAACTGTTCGGTCAGATCGGTCTGCCCGACGACGGATCCAACCCCGAGGACACCGACCTGTTCGATAACGACGGACCCGACGCGCTCCTCCCCGACGAGGGATCCTCCGAGGCGCCCGCGGTCTCGCCGTCCCCCGTATCCGACGGGGAAGACGAGGGCGAAACCGCCCCGCCGCTTCCCCCCGAAAAGAGCCGGCAACTCTCGGAAAAAGATCTCGAATTCCGCAAAAAATACGCGATCCAGCGCGTCGGCGCGGCGCGCGTGCGTCTTGCTTGTTCGATCGTTTTCACGATCTTATTGCTTTTGCTTGAAACGTTCCGGGTGTTCGGGTTCGACCTGACCATCCCCCTCGGCATCAGCCGGGTTCCCGGCGGCGCCGCGATGCTGGACCTGCAGCTGATCCTTTTGGTCACCTACTGTTCGTGGCGGTCGCTGCTTGCCGGCGTGCGCTCGGTGCTGCACAAACGTTTCCGCGCCGAAGTACTCCTGATCATCGGGATCGTCGCCGTCGTCTGGTACGATATCGACGCTTTCTTCCGCGACGGGGGAGGGGCGACTTTCGCCGCGCTTCCGCTCGCCGTTGCCCTGACCGCCTCGACCTGGATCGAGTTGCTCGAGTGGGAGACCCGCTACCGCACGGTGCGCCTGCTCCAGAACCGCGGCGTCAAGTACGCCGCCATCGACCAGAGCGCCGAGGACGAGGACCGTCTGGTGCTTTCTCCCGTCCGCTACGTGGACGGCTACGACGAGATCTACTCCTACCGCGAGGATACGGGTTTTCAGATCCTGCTCGCGGTGCTCACGGTCGGGGTCGCCGTCGGCGGCTTTCTGACCGCGTATCTGCCGACCCACACCGATATCGCGCGGGCGTTTTCGGTCGGCGTGTCGGTCATGCTCCTCGCCTGTCCCTTTGCGGCGCTGCTTTCGCGCCGGATCTGGTTCAACGCGCTCTCCCGCGCGTTCCTTGACGGCGGGACCGCCGTGATCGGCGAGGACGCCGCCTACCGCTACGCGCACGTCACCACGTTCTCGGTCGAGGACGGCGACGCGTTTTCGGGCGAGGAGACCCGCATCCGCATCGTCAACGTCTTCCGCGACAGCCGGCTGGACGAGATCCTCCGTCTGCTCTCGGAGATCTACTATAAGCTCGGCGGTCCCCTCTCCCGCGTGCTTGCCGAAACGGCGAGCGACGGGGTGTACGGCGACGCCGAGATCACCGAGATCATCCCGGGCGGCGTCACGGCGAGGGTCGAGGGCAAAACGGTGGTCGTCGGCAGCGGGGAATACCTTGCGCAGAACGGCTTTTCGCTTCCCGAGGTGGACGTCGACAAAGTGCTGAAAAACGACCGGATGTGCATCCTCTTCGTCGCCTACGACGGCGAGGTCCGCGCCCGGTTCTACATCGAATACGTGCTCTCCCGCGCCTTTGAAGCGCGTGCGGAGAAACTGCGGAAACTCGGTGTCCTGACCGAGATCCGCACCTTCGATCCGTGCCTGACCCCCTCCTATTTCTCCCGGATCAGTTACCTGCCCGACGAGGCGGTCAAGATCAAGCGGATGGGGGTCGCGGACGTGGACGTCGAGGCGGTCCGCCGCGCCGAGAGCGGTCTGTTCGCGCTCGGCTCGCTCTCCACGATGCTCGACGCTCTGCACGCCTTCCGCCGCTACGTTCGCGCGCGCGGGTGGCTCGGCTTCTTCAAATTCGCGCAATTTATCATCGGCGCGGGCTGCGCGGCGTTTTTCCTGATCCGCTTCCCGAATACGCCGATCCCCGCGTGGGCAAGCGCGATCTACGGACTGGTCCTGTTGCTGCTCTCGATCCGACGCGCGTCGGTCTCGGGCAAGCGGATCTCGGACGGTATGCGCAGCGCGCGGAGCCGGGAAAGGAAATAAGATGGAACCGAACCAGCGTCTAGACCGGTTGCACGGCATCCTGAGATCGGTCACGGAGCCCGCCGCCTACGTCGGCGGGGAACTCTACGAAGTAAAAAAAGACAAGGCGGACGTCAAGGTCCGCTTTGCCTTCATTTTTCCCGAGATCTATTCCATCGGGATGAGCAACCTCGGGATGCGTATCCTCTACGAGTGCCTGAACGCCGCCCCCGATATCTGGTGCGAGCGGGTCTTCGCTCCTGCGCCCGATATGGGCGAGAAGATGCAGCAGTACGGCATCCCCCTGACCGCGCTCGAGAGCGGCGATCCCCTGACCGCGTTCGACCTCATCGGCGTGACGCTCCAGTACGAGATGTGCTATCCGACGGCGCTGCACGTGTTCGACCTGGCGGGCATCCCGCTCTACAGCCGCGACCGCGGCGAGGAATATCCCGTCATCGTCGGGGGCGGTCCCTGCACCTACAACGCCGAACCCGTCGCCGATTTCTTCGACGTGTTCTCCATCGGAGAGGGAGAAGACGCCCTGGTCGAACTGTCCCACCTCTACCGCGATATGAAAGAGGCGGGGACCTACACCAAGGAGGCGTTTCTGCACGCGGCGGCGAAACTGCCCGGCTTCTACGTCCCCTCGCTCTACGCCGTGTCGTATAACGCGGACGGAACGATCGAAAAGTTCACGCCCGAATACGACGATATCCCGATGAAGATCACCAAGCGCATCATCGGCAACCTCGACGACGCGCCCTATCCCTTGAAACCCGTCATCCCGTACAGCGAGACCGTCCACGACCGGATCGTTCTGGAGCTCTACCGCGGGTGCATCCGCGGCTGCCGGTTCTGCCAGGCGGGGATGGTCTACCGTCCCATCCGCGAAAAATCGCCCGAAAAGCTGTGCGAGCAGGCGCGGTGTCTTTACGAGAACACCGGCTACGACGAGATCTCCCTGATCTCGCTCTCGACCTCCGACTACTCGAAGATCGACGAGCTGACCGACAAACTGCTGTCGTGGACCGACAAGGAGAACGTCAGTCTCTCGCTCCCCTCGCTCCGGGTCGACAGTTTCACCAAGGAACTGATGGATCGGATCTCGGGCGTGCGCCGCGGCGGGATCACCTTCGCCCCCGAGGCGGGCACCCAGCGGCTCCGCGACGTCATCAACAAGAACGTGCGCGAAGAGGATCTGCTCCGCGCCGTCGGCATCGCGTACTCGGCGGGGAAGGAGAGCGTCAAACTCTACTTTATGCAGGGGCTTCCCACCGAAACGCACGAGGATCTTGCCGGCATCGCGAAACTTGCCTCCGACGCCGTCCACGTCTTCTACGAAACGCCGAAAGAGCAGCGCGGGCGGAACGTGCGCGTCACGGTCAGCGTCTCCTGCTTCGTGCCGAAACCCTTTACCGCGTTCCAGTGGGAGGGACAGGATCCGCTCGAGGTCCTGCAGGAAAAACAGCTCTATCTGAAAGACCAGATCACCGACCGCAAGGTCGTTTACCACTACCACGACGCCAAAGTCTCGCGGGTCGAGGCGGTGCTGGCGCGCGGCGACCGTCGGCTCGCCCCCTCGCTCGTCCTCGCCGCCCGGGAGGGCTCGGCGTACTCGGCGTGGAGCGAGTATTTCGACTACGACAAATGGATGGACTACTTTGCACGGACGGGCGTCGATCCCGCGTTCTTCGCCAACCGCACCTTCGGGCTTGACGAGGTCCTGCCGTGGGATCTGATCGACTGCGGCGTGACCAAGGACTACCTCAAACGCGAACGCGCGCGCGCCTACGCCGAAAAAACGACCCCCTCCTGCGCCGAGCACTGCAACGGCTGCGGGGCGGATCGGTTGGGAGGGAATACCAGATGGTGTCCGAAGAAAAAGTAAACCGTCCCTGCGACAATACCCCGATCCGGCTGCGCTTTCTGTTCCGCAAGGTCGGGCGGCTCCGCTATATCTCCCACCTCGAACTGGTCCGCACGGTCTCGAAGGCGGCGACCCGCGCCGGGATCCCCTGCTGGTTCACGCAGGGCTTCAACCCGGTGCCGAAGATCGTTTTCGGAACGCCGATGTCGGTCGGGATGGAGAGCGAATGCGAGTTCGTCGAATTCCGCCTGACCGAGCGGATCGAACCGTCCGACGCCCTCTCGCGCCTGAACGCCGCCACGCCCGCCGAACTGACCTTTCT
>CAMJCC010000070.1 GCA_946404035.1 uncultured Clostridia bacterium
CCCATTTTGAGGGTTCGTGTTGTTTTCGTTTGACGAACTTCGTGGAGCTCGAACTCGTCTTATTTGCGGCGCGGAGCGGCGCAAATAAACAAATCTCGCCATCCAATACGGTTGCCCTTTTCTCTTCGTCAGGCGAGATTTGAAGAGTAGCGCCGACCTGTCGGCGCGTCGAGTTTTTTTATTTCATTCTTTGACTGATGAGGGCATTAAAAAGGATGAGAAAGATACTTGAAAGTGCCTTTATCAAAGAAGTGCTTGTTTATCCGGACAAGATCATAATCACTTTCAACTTCACAGATCGCCGCAAGCAGATCAAAAGCCCGACAGAATATGCAGACACCGGTCGAGGCTCGTACGTCACCCGCTATTGAAATCCTTTTCGATCCGTGATATAATGAGAAAAAAGTCTCAAAGGATGTTTTATGCTGACGTTTGAACCGTTCTCCCTTGCGGCCCTGCAAAGGGTCCTGCCATACATACGGGAAGCCGGCGTTTCCTGCAGCGATCTCTCCGGCGGCGCGCTGTATATGTGGCAGGAGGGGACCGACCTCTGCTTTTGCGAGTGGAACGATACGCTCGTCATCCGTCAGGACAAGGGCGACCAACCCGCTTTCAGCCCCTCGATCGGCAAAGACCCGGACGGAATGACGGATGAACTGCTGAAATACGTGGAAAGCAATCATCTCCCGCTTCGCTTTTTCGCGGTGGACGGAAACGCCCTTGAAAAAATACAGAACGACCGTCGGCTGAAAGACCCGATGTGGTCCTACGATCCCCGTTGGAGCGATTACGTTTACTCTTTTGAAGAAGCAAAGACCTTTCAAGGGCGAAAATACAGCGGTCAGCGCAATCATATCCACCAGTTCGAAAAGCAGTACGGCGCGCCGGACGTCCGATTTTTGAAGCCGGAAGACCTCCCCGCCGTTTGGGACATGCTCTCCGAATACGAAGCCGAGCATACTCCGGCAAACCGTTTGGAGCGCCTTGAACTCGAGGGGACGAAAAAACTTCTTTCGGTTTACGGGTCCCTCGGTCTATACGCGGCGGGGCTGTTCGTGGATGGGAAGATCGCCGCTTTCACCGTCGGAGAGGTCTCCGGCGATATGCTTTTCATCCACGTGGAAAAAGCCCTGAAACGCTATCGGGGCGCCTATCCCGCCATGTACTCCGGTTTCGTTCGCCTGATGGACGCGCTGCCGGAATACGACCTGCGGCTCGTCAACCGCGAGGACGATTCGGGGGATCCCGGTCTTCGCACGTCAAAGATGCAGTACCATCCGATCCGCAAGATCGACAAATACCTCGTCCACGTCAATTCTCCGGCGAAAAGGATGCCGTCCTCCCCCGAGATCGCGTCCGGCAACGTCGTGCTGACCCCGTTCCGGGAAAACGATAAAAAAGAGTATCGCGCCCTGAATACGGACGTTCAGAACAATCTTTATTGGGGCTACGATTACCGCGAGGATGCGAGCATCACCGGGCCGATCGACGAGGACACGTTTTACAACGAGGCGATGTTCGATATGCGGGTCGGAGACTCCGTCAATTTTGCCATCCGTCTGAACCCGCAGGGGGAAATGATCGGCGAAGCGATCCTTTGGAATTTTACCTCCGACCGCTACGCCGAACTCGGTTGTCGCATCTTTCCGCAATACCACGGGTTGGGCTACGGAAAAACCGCGTTCCGGGCAGTTGCCGACTTCGCGGAAAGGACCCTGCGCGTGAACGTTTACGCGCGCTGTTTGAACGAAAACGTCCCCTCCCGCCGGATGATCGAGGCAAGCGGTTTTCAGCCGTGCTGCGCCGACGGGAACTATCAGTATTTCAGCCGCAAAGCAGAGCGGTAAACCGCCGCCGAAAAAACGCAGCCGGGCATAAAGCCCGGCTTTTCTTTTGCGCCCGCAGTCGACCCGCCCCGCCCCTTTTCGTCAAAAAAGGGCGAAAAAACTCCCTCCGCCCATTGCAATCGAATGAATAATATGCTATAATCTCCTATGGATTATTCAGCGCAAACCGCTCGGATATCCTTTCCTTTTTTCCACAAACACGGCACATTCGGAGGCAAAAACGCATGATAACGGACGACCAGAAATTCTTATATCAAAATGCATTGAAATACTTTGAGATCCACGCGGCGCAGCGCATCCAGGCGCTCAACTTCTGCGTCATCATCGAGAGCTTACTGGTCACGGGCGTGCTGGGGCTGTTCTCTTCCAGAGAGTTCAGGATCGCGGCGATCGTCGTTTCCTTTGCGATCAGTTTCTTCGCCGTGTGCTTCTATTGCATGGACAAGCGAATGAAGATGATGATCGAGGCGTCGGAGGAAGTTTTGAAAACCATAGAGAAAGAAACAGGCTATTCGGAGAAGCACTGCGTATTCACCAGTTCGGAAAACCGGTTCGGCGAGCTGGTCAAGAGCGGCAAAGGTATGCCGACCTGGTCGAAAGTGCTGAAAGCCATTTACCTGTTTTTCGCCTTTCTCGGCTTTGTGGGAGTGATAACGTTCCTCGTGCTGTTGATCCTGAATAAATAAAAAGCCGCCACGATATTATCCAAAACAAGAAAGCGCCGGAGATCCGGCGCTTCCTTTTGTTTTATTCGGTTTTATCTTGCCTGGAAGTAGACCGCGCCGTTGACGTGGACGTCGGTCCCCGGGATCACGTAGTCCACGTACGCGGGAGACACGACGGGCTGGATCTCGGTCGTGGGATCAAAGTCGAGGTCGACGATCCGCCAGTACGCCTCGCCGAAGATCGCGTAAGCGTAATCGCCGGAGCTTCCAAATCTGTCGAAGCGGCATCTGACGTCGGGGTTGGTGTCGGAGTAGGTCAGGTTGGAGTCGCTGCTGGTCGCGGTGAAGAGCGAAAGCCCGTTGCTCACCAGATAGGACGATTTGGTCCTGAGGTCGCTCTTGACCTTCCAGACCTTTACGCCGTCAACGTAAAGTTCAGTCCAGCCGAGATAGTTGACCGTCGTGCCGGAACCCGACGCCTCCTGATGAACGAGGACGCCGACGCGGTGCCAGCCGTAGGCGCCGATCGAGGGCGAAGAACTCTCGAGGACCGGGCTGTCGTATCCGGCTTGCCCGCCGCCGTCGTAGACGCCGTTGACGATCCCGTCGGCGTTGTACTCGTGGTAGCAGGAGAAGTCGAAGTGGTTGGCGTACGGACAGTCTCCCGACATCCCGGAGTTCGAGTAAAGGTAGTAGAATTCCTTGTGGTTGCCGCTCTTGTAGAAGGTGATGATCTTCATCTCCGATTTCTCGGTCACGTCGTCCCAGTTCTGAAGCGTCGAGTTCCAAAGGATCGAGTACTCGAAGTAGAGGTTTTTCGCCGCATGCCCGTTCTTCGGATAGAAGTGCTCGGAGCCGCGGATCGAAGAGAGGGACTTGGACAGCCCGTAGCCGGGAACGTAGTCATCCACTCCGTACGTGCCGTTGGTCGAAGTAAAGACGGTCGGGACGAACGCGACCGAGGTCCCGGTCTCCTTTTCGGCGCCGCAGTACACGCAGTGCTCGGCCCTCTTGCCCGCCTGTAGTACGGTCGCCTCGCGCGTCAGGACCTCGCTGCCGTCCCAAACGTGGACGTGCTCCGGCATGAACCAGACCCTCGCGTCGACGGCGGTATTGTTTTTGAGAACGAATTTCGAGGGGGCGGGATCCGCCACCGGAACGACGCCGGTCGAGAACTGGCTCGGGATGATCGCGGCGGAGGTCGGGTTCGTGGTGACCATCTGGACCTCCGAGGTAGATTGGTCAAGGTCGGTCGCCCAGAAATCGAAGTAGAAATCGGAAGTGTTCGCGTGGTAGGTGCCGTCGGGGTCCATCGTATAGAGGAGCGCGCTCTTGCTCTTGAGATTGGTCGTGTTCAGATCGACTTTCCATCTCTGCACGCCGTCGAGGTAGAGGTAGAACACGCCGGAATAGGTAACGGTGTTGCCGTCGGTTTCCGCGTCCTCGTGCACGCGGACGCCGATGCGGTGCCAACCCCAGTCCTGCTCGTCGCCGGATCTGTTCAGGTTGGGATAGCGGTCAAACAGCATTCCCCAACCGCCTGCCGGTCCCTCCAGCGTATCGTTACCGTTGGTCCAGTCGAAACCGCCCGACCAGGGGTTGTCGCCCTTGTCGCCGGCAGAACCGCCGGACTGTCTGTTGACGTACGCTTTCGGGGTAAAATAGAACAGCGGAATACTGCTGCCCTTGTAGAAGCAGAGTTGGAATTTGTTCTGGATGCTGTTCAGCATCGTTTCATTCCAGAGCATATCGATCTCGAAATAGAAATCTCTGCCCTCCATATTGTTCTCGGCGTCGGGATAGTACTTCTGGTTGCCGGTGGGGGTGTTGTTGACGTACACGTACCGGTCGAATTCGGTGGCGTCGGACGATCCTTTCAGGAACTTCTGCGCGGAATGCAGCGAAACGTTGACCGCCGCGTAGACGTCTTCTTCGACGATATTGTCGATGCCGCAGGCGGCGCAGTTGCCGCAGCGGGTCCCCTTGGTCAGAAGGGTCGCCGTACCGGTCGGGTTCTTGATCTCGTGGACGTGTCCCAGCGCCTCGCAGACGTTGATGCGCTGCGCGTCCGCGTAGCGGGTGCCCGAGCCGTCCACGACGAACGGACGGACGTAGATATAGGTCGCGAAACGGTCGTGCGGGATATCGGACAGTTTCACGGCGACCCAAAACCGTCCCGTCGGAGCGGGGATCGAGTTGCCGTTGGCGGTGACCGAACGGTAAACTTTATTCACGCTTTGATAGTTCCTGCTGGGGCTGTCGGTCTTCTCGGGTTCCGCGTCGGACGTCGAGAAAACGAAACCGACCGAGGTATAGTCGAGATTGTCGATCGAGAACAGGAACCGCAGGTCGGTGTCCGCGTCGTTCTTGACGTCCGCGCCGACGATGGTCTGATAGCCGAAGTCCTCGATCTCCCCGGCATTTGCGGGGGTAACGTCCGCCGAAGCAACGACGGGCAGAAAGACCGCGAGGGCGACGATCATCATCGCAGCCAAAAGGGTGATCGCGGTCGTTTTTCTTGCGCTGTGACTGTGCATATCCGTCTCCTGTCTGAAACTGTTTTCCCCGGCGGTATCCCGCCGGGAGAAGCGAAGCCGTGCCGGGCAGGGGTCGCGCGCCCGGAGCCGGCATATCACTACAATTTAATATTACTATGTAATATCATAAGAAACAATGTTCGTTTTTGCTGTTTTATAGCACATTTATGCTATAAGAGGCCGTATTTCGCGATATTTCGGGCGTTTTTCGGGACAAGAAAAACGCGTTTATTTCGCCGGGCGACGCGCACTTGCGTTTTTCGCCCGCGCGCGTTATAATAGGATTTGAAAGCGCCCGGCTCCCCATCCGCGCCGTTTTCATTCATTTATACATCGAATATACATAATTTGCGAAAATATTTCCCTAAAATATCTTGACAATTCAAAACACTGGTTGTATAATTATTCATATCCTTTGAAAAGAGGTCGGAAATGACGAAGGTTTTTATTGACGGGAGCGCCGGAACGACCGGGCTCCGGATCCGCGAGCGGCTGGCGGCGCGCGGCGATATTGCGCTGCTCACGCTGCCCGACGAGTTGCGGAAAGATCCCGCGGCGCGCGCGGAAGCGCTTACCTCGGCGGACGTCGCGTTCCTGTGTCTGCCCGACGACGCGGCGCGCGAGGCGGTCGCGCTGATCGGCGACGCGAAGACCGTCGTCATCGACACCTCGACGGCGCACCGGGTCGCCCCGGGCTGGACCTACGGGTTCCCGGAGCTGGCGGGTCAGCGCGAGAAGATCGCGCAGGCGACGCGGATCGCGAACCCCGGATGTCACGCCAGCGGGTTCGTTTCGCTCGCCTCACCGCTGATCGCGGCGGGTCTTCTCTCCCCCGACGCGACGCTTTCCTGCTTCTCTCTCACTGGTTACTCGGGCGGCGGCAAGAAGATGATCGCCGAATACGAGGATCCCTCGAACGCGGCTCGCCTGCAGGCGCCCCGGATCTACGGGCTGTCGCAGACGCACAAGCATCTGCCCGAGATGCAGCTGATCCCGGGGCTGAAACGCGCCCCGCTCTTTGCCCCGATCGTTTCCTCGTTCTACGCGGGGATGGCGGTGACGGTGGAACTGCCCGCCGACCTGCTCCACGGGACGGTTTCCGACGCGATCGACCTCTACAAAACGGTCTACCCCGGTCCCGTCGTGAAGTATTCCGGGGCGGCGGACCCCGACGGTCTGCTCTCGGCGGGGGTATTCGCCGGGCGGGACGATATGGAGATCTCGGTGTTCGGTAACGACGAGCGGATCCTGCTCGTTTCGCGTTTCGACAATCTCGGCAAGGGCGCGTCGGGCGCCGCCATCCAGAATATGAACATCGCCCTCGGGTTGCCCGAGGAGACCGGGCTGGTGCTCGGATAAAAACAAAACTGCAAAGGGGACAAACGAAAAGTGAAAGTCATTGCCGGCGGCGTCTGCGCCGCGAAGGGATTTCAAGCCAACGGGATCCACTGCGGGATCCGGAAGAACCGGACCAAGCGGGATCTGTCGCTGATCGTAAGCGAGGCGCCCGCGTCCGCGGCGGCGGTCTATACGACCAACCTGGTCAAGGGCGCGCCGCTCCTCGTGACGCAAAAACACCTGGCGAACGGCGTTGCGCGCGCGATCGTCTGCAACAGCGGGAACGCCAACACCTGCAACGAGAACGGAGAGGCGGTCGCCGAACAGACCTGCGCCGCGACGGCAAAGGTGCTCGGGATCTCGCCCGACGACGTGGTCGTCGCCTCGACCGGCGTGATCGGGCAGCCGCTGGACGTCACCCCGATCGTGTCCGGTCTGCCCGCGCTCGCCGAGGGACTGTCCGCCGACGGCAGCCGCTTTGCCGCCGAGGGGATCATGACGACCGACACGGTCTTGAAAGAGGTCGCGGTCGAGTTCACGCTCGCGGGCAAGACCTGCAAGATGGGCGGCATCGCCAAGGGCAGCGGGATGATCCATCCCAACCTGGCGACCATGCTGGTCTTCATCACGACCGACGCGGCGATCTCGTCCGCGATGCTGAAAAAGGCGCTCTCGTCCGACGTCGCGGACACCTTCAATATGGTGAGCATCGACGGCGACACCTCGACCAACGATATGGTGACGGTGTTGGCGAACGGTCTTGCGGGCAACCCCGAGATCGTCTCGGAGGGCGCGGACTTCACGACCTTTATGCAGGCGCTGAACTCGGTGACCGTTTCGCTCTGCCGCCTGATCGCGGGCGACGGCGAGGGCGCGACCCGTCTGCTCGAGTGCCGCGTGACCGGAGCCGACACCAAACAGACCGCCCGCACCGTGGCGAAGAGCGTGATCTGCTCCAGCTTGCTCAAAGCCGCGATGTTCGGCGCCGACGCCAACTGGGGGCGCGTCCTCTGCGCCATCGGATACAGCGGGGCGAAAGTGGACGTCAATAAGATCGACGTCGCGTTTGCGAGCGCCGCCGGGACTATCCCGGTCTGCAAAAACGGCTGCGGCGTGGACTTCTCGGAGGACACGGCGAAAAAGATCCTCTCCGAAAAAGAGATCGAGATCCTCGTCTGCCTCAATTCCGGCGCCGAGGCGTCGAACGCCTGGGGCTGCGATCTGACCTACGACTACGTGAAGATCAACGGCGACTACCGCACCTGATCTGAAAGGAACAAACGATGCTGAACGCGATCACCAACCACGAGCGCGCCGAGGTACTGGTCCAGGCGCTCCCGAACATCAAACGCTATAACGGAAAGACCATCGTGGTCAAGTACGGCGGCAACGCCATGATCGACGACGCCTTGAAAGCGCAGGTGATGGAGGACGTGGTCCTCCTGTCGCTCATCGGGGTCAAGGTCGTTTTAGTCCACGGCGGCGGGCCCGAGATCAACGGGCTGATGGAGAAACTCGGCAAAAAGCCCGAGTTCGTCGACGGACTGCGCGTCACCGACGCCGAAACGATGGACATCGTGCAGATGGTCCTTGCCGGAAAGGTGAACAAGACGCTGGTCAATATGCTCGAAAACAAGGGCGGCCGTGCCGTCGGGCTTTCGGGTATGGACGGGCGGCTGATCGAGGCGGCGCAGAAGGATCCGCGGCTCGGCTACGTGGGCGAGGTCGTGAAGATCCATCCCGCCCCCATCACCGACCTGCTCGAAAAGGGGTATATCCCGGTCGTTTCGACCATCGGCTGCGACCGCGCGGGCAACGCCTACAACGTCAACGGCGACACCGCCGCCGCGTATATCGCCGGATCTCTCGGCGCCGAGCGTATGCTACTGATGACCGACATCGCGGGCATCCTCCGCGATAAGGACGATCCCGCTTCCCTGATCTCCGAGATCACGGTGGACGAGGCGGCTGCCCTGCGCGAACAGGGGGTCATTTCGGGCGGTATGATCCCGAAAGTCGACTGCTGCGTCAAGGCGATCAAAGCCGGCGTGAAGCGCGTGGTCATCATGGACGGCAGGATCCCGCACTCGATCCTGATGGAACTACTCACCGACGAGGGCGCCGGAACGATGGTCAAACCGAACGGGGACTGAATACATGACGATTATCGAAAAAGACAAAACCTACGTTGCGGGGACCTACAACCGCTTCCCCGTCGCGATCGTCTCGGGCAAGGGTTCTTTGCTCACGTCCGACGACGGGCGGGAGTATATCGACCTGACCTCGGGGATCGGGGTGACGGCGTTCGGGATCGCGGACGAGGAATGGAAGTCCGCCGTGATCGAACAGCTCGAAAAAGTTCAGCATACGTCTAATCTTTTTTACACCACCCCCTGCTCTGATCTCGCCGAGATGCTCTGCCAGAAGACCGGATTGAAAAAGGTCTTTTTCTCGAACTCGGGCGCCGAAGCCAACGAGTGCGCGATCAAGGTCGCGCGGAAGTACGCCGCGGACAAATACGGCGCCGGTCGCTATACGATCGTGACGATGCAGAACAGTTTTCACGGCAGGACCCTGACCACGCTCGCCGCGACGGGGCAGGATCACTACCACGAGCTGTACCAGCCGCTGACCCCGGGCTTCGCGTCGGTCAAGCCGAACGCGGGGACCGCCGAACTCGACGCGCTGCACAAGGCGACCCCCGTCGCCGCGGTGATGATCGAGTGCATCCAGGGCGAGGGCGGCGTGCTGCCGCTGGATCCCGATTTCATCCGCTCGGTCGCCGCGTGGTGCAAAGCAAACGACGCGTGCCTGATCGTCGACGAGGTGCAGACCGGGAACGGGCGCACCGGGAAACTCTACGCCTATATGAACTACGGGATCGAACCGGATATCGTGTCGACCGCAAAGGGGCTCGCGGGCGGGCTTCCGCTCGGGGCGACCCTGCTCGGCGATAAGGTGCAGAACGTGCTCGGCTTCGGGGATCACGGCTCGACCTTCGGCGGGAACCCGATCGCCTGCGCCGCCGCGCTCTCGATCCTCTCCCGGATCGACGAGAAACTGCTCGCCGGCGTGAAAAAGAAAGGCGATTATCTCCGCAAAACCTTTGAGGGCGCGAAAGGGATCGAGAGCGTGACCGGAATGGGTCT
>CAMJCC010000071.1 GCA_946404035.1 uncultured Clostridia bacterium
TACCGGACGAGCGCTTGATCGCGATTCCGTAGTTCGTCGCTTCGCCACTGTTCCATTTGCGGAAGAGGGAGGTAAGATCAAAGCATGCGCTCCCGGGCGACGAGTAGGTGACGTTGGGGGATGCATACAAATTGGTTGAATCCGAATTCGTCGTGGCATATGCCGGAGCGTTGTTGTAAGTGGCGCTGGTATCGGTCCAGTTTTCAAGGATTTGACGCGCTACAACAGACATATAGCCATCGTCTACGTAGTAATAGAATTTGAAATTAAGTGTAGCCGAATGTAATGAAACACCGGCAGGAAGTGTGGGAAGCGACGTAAAACGGATCAGCGTGGTGCAGTCATCGCTTACCCAAAGAGTGGAGGAAGAACTGTAATTGGAATTGGGAGCAGCCCCCTCGATGAAGGTGTCGTAGCAATTGTCGGTCACTTGTACCGTCGGGTCAATCGCGACGGGGAACGCCCGCTCGGGATCGTTGATCCATTCGGAAGAGGCGGAAACCTCGATGGCGTATCCACCCTGCCCGATCTCGGTCAGACGGTAAACGACGTCGTTGGAGAAGGCGCCCTTCGCGTCGGTCATATAGGGAGCGGGGAGTTCGTAGATTGCCTCGCCGCTCTTTTCGTCGAGCAGAAGGATCGCACCGCTCTCGTTCAGTTTGGGGATCAGTCCCGAGAGGGAGATTTTGAACGAGAAGACGTAGTTGTCCCGGTTCGAGAGGATCAGGATGTTTTCCTTGACGTCGTTCCCATTCAGAACGTATTCGAGGTCGACATCGGGAAGAACGCTGCGGTAGACGACCGTCGTGCAGTTGTCGACCGTGGCGATCTCGGACAGGTCTTTCGCGTTCTTGACTTGCTCTTCGCGGGTAGTATGGTTTTTCACTTCTGCGCTCGGGGCAGTGCGGAACTCGGTCCCGGCAAGCGACATCTTGATCTCGTAACCGTTTTCAGAGAGGGCCCAGATTGAGCCGTCGGTCGACGCGGATGCGGCAAACGAGATGCGCTCGTCGGCGGAACCGAAGCGCTTGACGCCTCTTTCTTCTTTCAGGGTCAGGCGGTTGTCGATGTCCACCCACTTGCCGTCGGCGCTTTTGCGGTGAACGGCTCTGCCGTAGGCAACGGCTTCGAATGAACCGTTCTCGAGGGCGAAGTGTTTGACGTTTTCTTCGCGAAGTTCGGTCAGTTCACGGAGAGAAGCGTCTTCTGTTTTTCCATCGTACTGGAACAGAGAAGCATCGTTTGAGGAGACCGATTGAGCCTCTTCTTCACTCTCTTTTGCCACGCCCCTTGCAAACACCGAAAGCGGGAGTGCGGTAACGAGAAGCAGGAGTGTAAGGAACAATGCGAGGAAACGGAGTGACTTTTTCTGTTTCATTTTCTTTCTCTCTTTCTAAATTTTTTGATGTACTCTTTGAAAAGAGAGCGGCTTTTTGGACAGCGTGCAGGCAATCGATCCGGAGCCGGTTTTTTCTTTACAGAAAATGTATAAAACAGCATGAATGAAAAATCAGGCGTTATTTCTTGCAAACCCCTCCGCTTCCGTGTATTTTGTCGGTTTTTTTCGCTTGCCTGCCCGTTAATTATAACATAATGCACACAACGTGTCAAGTAAAAATCGAAAATAATGAAATAGAATTTGCATAAAATGGTAGAAATTGATAGTAAAAAAGTATAAAGTGATAGATTTTGTCAAATCACGGCGAGCGGTTCGGAGGCGTTGTTCGGACCATTCCGGCGCCTCTGACACGCCGCGCGGAGATCTTCCCGCTCCGGTCCCTTTTACGCGCGCGGCGCGCCCCCGCGTAAAAGAAAATAAGGAAAAATCCGAAAACCCCTTGACAAACCGTTTCCGGTGTGTTATCATAAGTCGTAATTTTAGTGCGCTAAATCGCTAAAACACTAAATCATTAAAACGCTAAACCGCTAATACGATGAAGCGAGGAGGAAAACATGAGCCATTGGCATAACGAGAGCACCGACCTGCTCTGCGACGCGCTTCTGCGTCTTAAGACGCGTGAGGAATGCTACGCTTTCCTCGACGACGTTGCGACGGTCAAGGAGACGCTGGATCTGGCGCAGCGGCTTTCGGTCGCGCGTCTGCTTGACGAGGGGGTCAGCTATCTTGCGATCCGCGAGGCGACCGGGGCGAGCACCGCCACGATCAGCCGGGTGAACAAGTGCTATGAATACGGAAGCGGCGGGTACCGCACGGTGCTCGACCGGATGAAAGAAGAAACCAAAGAAAACAAGGAGAAAAACGGATGAACGACGCCGTGCTTACCCGTGAGGAACGGGTCGTGTTCGCGCTGCGCGATCTTTACCGCCGCTACGGCTATCTCCCTTATCGGATGTCCAAGTTCGAGGAATACGAACTCTACGTCCGCAACAAGGAGTTTATGGTCGGCGACCGGGTCATCGCCTTCAACGACACAAACGGAAAAATGCTCGCTCTGAAACCCGACGTGACGCTCTCGATCATCAAGGGCGGCGAGGACAGACCGGGCGAAAAACAGAAGGTCTACTACGACGAGAACGTCTACCGCGTATCGCGGAGCACACACCGCTTCAAGGAGATCCGGCAGGCGGGATTGGAGTGCATCGGGGAGGTCGACCTCTACGACATTTTCGAGACCGTTTCGCTTGCCGCGAAGAGTTTGGAGGCGATCGGCGGGGAATATCTGCTCACCGTTTCGCACCTCGGTCTTCTGACTGACGCGCTCTCGCGGACGTCGACCGACCCGGCTTTCCCCTCGGAGGCAAACGCCTGCATCGCGGGCAAAAACGCGCACGACCTGAAAACGGTCTGCGACCGCTTCGGGGTCGGGGAGGGCGACTACGACGCGCTCTGCCGTCTGCTCGCGGCGAACTTCGCGCCGTCGGACGTGCCCGCGTTCCTTTCGACCTGCCCCAAGTCGGAGGCGGCGGAGGAGATCGGGCGGCTCGCCGCGCTGCTTTCCGCGTCGCCCTACGCCGACAAGATCCGTTTCGATTTCAGCTTGACGGGCGACGTCAACTACTACAACGGCTTCATTTTCAAGGGATTTCTGCGCGGGATCGCCTCCGACGTCCTGTCGGGCGGTCAGTACGACGGGATGATGAACAAACTCGGCCGCACCTCGCGCGCCGTCGGCTTCGCGCTCTACCTCGACCTGCTCGAGGCGCTCGACGAACCCGAACCCGGCTACGACGTCGACGTTCTGCTCCTTTATGACGGGGGGAACGACCCCGCCGTGATCGCCAAAGAGGCCGACGCGATCCGCGCCGCGGGCAAGACCTGCACGGCGCAGCACGCGATCCCCGAAAAACTCCGCTACCGCGAACTGAAAGACCTTCGGAAGGAGGGAACCCAATGCTGAACATCGCACTCCCGAAAGGGCGGCTCGGCGAAACGGTCTACGACCTCTTCGAGCGGGCGGGCTTCGATTGCCCGTCGATCCGTGAAAAGAGCCGGAAACTGATCTTCGAGAACGAGAAGACCGGCGTCCGCTTCTTCTGGGTCAAACCCTCCGACGTTCCGATCTACGTCGAGCGCGGCGCGGCGGATATCGGCGTCGCGGGCAAGGATATCATCCTTGAATACGACCCCGACGTCTACGAACTGCTCGACCTGAAACTCGGGAAATGCCGGATGGCGGTCGCCGCGAAAAAGGATTTTCACGACGAAAACGTCAAAACCCTCCGCGTCGCGACCAAAT
This sequence comes from uncultured Clostridia bacterium, assembly GCA_946404035.1. GTDB lineage: Bacteria > Bacillota > Clostridia > Oscillospirales > CAG-272 > UBA1740. The sequence goes on from CAMJCC010000071.1 coordinate 3,699, forward strand.
TTCCGAACATCGCGTCCTCCTACTACGAACGTATCGGGCGCGACATCGACATCATCAAACTGAACGGCTCGATCGAACTCGCCCCGATCCTGGGGCTCTCCGACGTGATCGTCGACATCGTCGAGACCGGGACCACCCTCCGCGAAAACGACCTGGAGGTCAAGGCGGAGATCCTGCCGATCAGCGCGCGGCTGATCGCGAACAAATCGAGTTTCCGCTTCGCCGATAAGGAGATCGGTCGGATCGCGGATAAAATGAAAGAACTGGTGACGCTAAATGATTAAGATCCTGAAAATGGGCGAGGTCTCAAACGAGGAGATCTTCGCCCGTGAGAACCCCACGGCAAACGTGGCGGACGCCGTTTCCGCGATCATCTCCGAGGTGAGAGCGGGGGGCGACCGGGCGCTGCTCGCCTGCACCGAGCGCTTCGACGGCGTGAAACTCTCGTCGCTTGCCGTGACGCGCGAGGAGATCGACGAGGCGTATCGGACGGTCGAACCCGCGTTCCTCGACGTGCTCCGTGAGGCGGCGGAAAACATCCGCGCGTTCCACAAGAACCAGGTGCGCGAGGGGTTCCGCCTCGGCAAACCCGAACGGGGGATCGTCACGGGGCAAAAGATCACGCCGATCGAACGCGTCGGGCTCTACGTCCCGGGCGGCACGGCGGCGTACCCGTCCACCGTCCTGATGGACGCGATCCCCGCCAAGATCGCCGGCTGTAAGACCATCGTGATGGTGACCCCTCCCGGCAAGGACGGAAAGGTCAATCCCGCGATCCTCGCCGCCGCCGACGTGGCGGGCGTCGACCGCATCTACAAGGTCGGCGGAGCGCAGGCGGTCGCCGCGCTCGCCTACGGGACCGAGAGCGTCCCGAAAGTCGATAAGATCGTCGGTCCCGGCAACGCGTTCGTAGCAGAAGCGAAAAAGCAGGTGTTCGGCGTCGTATCGATCGATATGATCGCCGGACCCTCCGAGATCCTGGTGGTCGCGGACGCGACCTGCAACCCCGTTTTCGTCGCCGCCGACCTGCTCTCGCAGGCCGAGCACGACAAGAACGCCTCGGCGGTGCTGGTCACCGACAGTACGGAGCTGGCGGAGGCGGTGCGCGACGAACTCGAACGCCAGATCCCGCTTCTCCCGCGCAAGGAGATCGCCCGCGCATCGGTCGATAAGAACGGCAAGATCATCGTCGCCGAAGACTTAAAACAAGCGATCGAGGTCTCGAACGAGATCGCGCCCGAGCACCTGGAACTCTCGGTCGAAAACCCCTTCGATTATCTTGACGCCGTGAAGAACGCCGGTTCGGTCTTCCTCGGCAAGTATTGCCCCGAGGCGCTGGGCGACTATTTCGCCGGACCGAACCACACGCTCCCGACCGGGGGCACGGCGCGTTTCTCGTCCCCGCTTTCGGTCGACGATTTCGTGAAGAAAACGCAGTACGTTTACTATACGGAAGACGCGCTCGCAAAGGTCTCGGATAAGATCGCGCGTTTCGCCGGAAAGGAGGGGCTGGACGCACACGCCCGCAGCGTGACCGTCCGCACCGAAACGAAATGAGCCGCTACTTTTCCGACCGCTACGCCTCGCTCGTCCCTTACGTTCCGGGTGAACAGCCGCAGGATCGGCGTTACCTGAAACTCAACACCAACGAGGCGCCGTTCCCCCCGTCCCCCGGGGTGCTCGCCGCCGTCGCGGAGGAGAGCGGGCGTCTGCAGCTCTACTCCGACCCCGACGCCCGCGCGCTCCGCGCCAAGATGGCGGAAACCTACGGGGTCACACCCGACCGGGTCGTCCTCTCCAACGGTTCCGACGAGGTCTTGAACTTCGCGTTTATGGCGTTCGCGTCGGATGACCGCCCGCTGGTTTTCCCCGATATCACCTACGGCTTTTACCCCGTGTTCGCCGAACTGAACCGGCTGCCCTATACCGAGATCCCGGCGAAAGACGATCTTTCGATCGACCCCGCCGACTATCTCGGGGGCGGGAAAAAGACCGTCGTGATCGCCAACCCGAACGCCCCGACCGGTCTGTTCCTCCCGCTCTCCGAGATCGAGCGGATCGTGAAAGACAACGACGGCGTGGTGATCGTCGACGAGGCGTACGTTGACTTCGGCGGTGAGAGCGCCGTTCCGCTGACCGACAAATACGACAACCTGCTGGTGGTCGGCACTTTCTCCAAGTCCCGCTCGATGGCGGGCGCGCGGCTCGGGTTCGGCATCGGTTCGCCCGACCTGATCCGCGACCTCAACACCATCCGCAATTCGACAAACCCCTACAACGTCAACCGGATGACGCTCGCCGCCGGGGTCGCGGCGCTGACCGACGCCGCCTACTACCGCGACAACTGCAAGAAGATCGAGGCGGCGCGCGAAAAAACGGCGGCGGAACTGACCGCGCTCGGCTTCACGGTCATCCCCTCGAAAGCAAACTTCCTCTTTGCCAAACATCCCGCGATCGGGGGCAAGCAACTCTACCTGACCTTAAAAGACAGGGGGATCCTGATCCGCCACTTCGACAAGCCGCGGATCGCCGACTACAACCGCATCACGGTCGGCACCAACGAACAAATGGATACGCTGATCGGCGCTATCCGGAAAATACTGAACGAAACAGGAGGACAAAAATGAGATACGCGGAGATCAAACGTCTGACGTCGGAGACCGACGTCGCGCTCACCCTCTCGCTTGACGGAACGGGGAAGAGCGAGATCAAAACCGGCTGCGGTTTCCTCGATCACATGCTGACGCTCTTTTCCCGGCACGGGCGGTTCGATCTGACCGTCGCCTGCACCGGCGACGCCGAGGTCGATTTCCACCACTCGGTCGAGGACGTCGGGATCGCGCTCGGGTCGGCGTTCAACGCCGCGCTCGAGGATCGGCGCGGGATCGTGCGCTACGGCGACGCGACGGTGCCGATGGACGAGGCGCTGATCCTGTCCGCCGTCGATATTTCGGGACGCGGGCTCTTCGTTTCGTCGCTCGACATCCCGGCGGAAAAGGTCGGGGATTTCGACACCGAACTCTGCCGCGAGTTCTGGGAGGCGTTCGCGCGCAACGCGGGGATCACCCTCCACGTCCGGCAGTATTCGGGCGAGAACGCGCACCACATCATCGAGGGCGTGTTCAAATCCTGCGCCCGCTCGCTGAAAACGGCGGTATCGATCGATCCCGCCTTGGGGGACGAGATCCCCTCGACGAAGGGAGTTTTATGATCGCCATTATCGACTACGGCGTCGGGAACCTGTTTTCCCTCGCCAGTTCGCTCGCCTCGCTCGGCTTCGACGCCGTCGTGACGGGCGACCCCGCCGTCATCCGTTCCGCCGACCGGCTGATCTTGCCGGGCGTCGGCGCATTCGGGGACGCCGCGGACAAACTGAAAGAAACCGGGCTTGACGAACTGATCCGCGAGCAGGTCAAGGAGGGCAAAGAGCTCCTCGGCATCTGCCTCGGGATGCAGCTTCTTTTCGAGAAGAGCGCCGAGTACGGGACCCACCGCGGGCTCGGGCTTTTAAAGGGCGAGGTCGTCCCGCTCGAGGGGATGATCGACCCGCGCCTGAAGATCCCGCACATCGGCTGGAACGCCCTGACGTTCAGGAAGCCGGAGTGCCGTCTGTTCCGCTCGATCAAGGAGGGCGATTTCGTCTACTTTGTCCATTCCTTCCACGCCGTCGGCTGCGGCGACAGTCTTGCCGCGACGTCGGAATACGGGATCCCCGTGACCGCCGTCGTCGCCAAAGGTAACGTCTTCGGCTGCCAGTTCCACCCCGAAAAGAGCGGCAAGGTCGGTCTTGCGATCCTTGCGGCGTTTGCCGAGGGGGTGAGTTGATGTACGTTTTTCCGGCAATCGACCTGTCGGACGGAAAGGCGGTCCGCCTCCTCCGCGGCGACTATAACCAAAAGACGGTTTTCAACGACGATCCGCTTGCGGTCGCGCGTGATTTCGTCGCCTGCGGGGCGACCTGCGTCCACCTTGTCGACCTGGACGGAGCGAAGGACGGCACCACCCCGAACGGGGAGATCGTGGAGGCGATCGCCCGTGGGACCCGCCTCTTTTGCGAGATCGGGGGCGGGGTCCGCTCGCTCGACACCGCGGAACGGTACTTTTCCTGCGGCGTTGATCGGGTGATCCTCGGCACCGCCGCCGTGACCGATCCCGCCTTTCTCGAAGCCGCCGTGCGCGAGTACGGAAACAGGATCGCGGTCGGCGCGGACATCAGGGACGGCGAGATCGCCATCCGCGGCTGGACCGAGAAGAGCGGGATCAAGACCGACGATTTTATGCGTCGGATGGTCGAACTCGGCGTCGGGTGCGTCATCGTGACCGATATCTCAAAAGACGGCGCGATGGGCGGCACCAACCGGGAACTCTACCGCGAACTCTCAGAGAAATACGGCGTACCGATCACCGCGTCGGGCGGGGTCTCGACCATCGACGACGTGATCGCCCTGCGTGATCTCGGGCTTTACGGCGCGATCATCGGGCGCGCCTACTACGACAAAGCGATCGACCTCAAAGAGGCGATCAAGGTGGCAAAATGATAACGAAACGCATCATCCCCTGCCTTGACGTCCGCAACGGACGGGTCGTCAAAGGCGTGAATTTCGAGGGTGTGTCGGACGTTTCCTCGCCCGTCGAACTCGGGAAGTACTATTCCGACAGCGGCGCCGACGAACTGGTCTTCTACGACATCACGGCGTCGTTCGAGGGACGGCGGCTCTTCACAGACATCCTGCGCGAGGTCGCGTCCAAGATCTTCATTCCCCTGACGGTCGGCGGCGGTATCAATTCGGTCGACGATTTCGACCGCGTGCTGAAATGCGGCGCCGATAAGGTCAGCGTCAATTCCGGCGCGATCAAGCGCCCCGAACTGATCCGCGAGGCGGCGACCCGCTACGGCGACCAGTGCGTCGTGCTCTCGGTCGACGTCAAGCGCGTCGGGGACGAGTTCCGCGTGTTCGCCAAGGGCGGGCGCGAGGACACCGGGATGGAGGCGATCGGCTGGATCAAGCGCGGCGTTTCACTCGGCGCGGGCGAGATCGTGGTCAACTCCATCGACACCGACGGCGTGAAGCACGGCTTCGACCTGCCCCTGCTCGAGCAGGTGCTGGACGCGGTGCGCGTCCCGGTCATCGCCTCGGGCGGCGCCGGCGGGATCGGCGATTTCGTCGATCTGTTCAAGACCCTGCCCGATATCGACGCGGGGCTTGCCGCCTCGATCTTCCACTTCGGCGAGGTCACCATCCCCGACCTCAAGCGCGAACTCAAAGAAAACGGTATCAACGTCCGACTGTAAAGGAGAAAGAATATGCTGGATATTTCCGAACTCAAATTCGACGAAAAGGGGCTGATCCCCGCGATCGTCGCCGACGCCGTCACGGGTAAGGTGCTGACCCTCGCCTATATGAACCGCGAGAGTTTGAAGATCACGATGGAGCGCAAACTGACCTGCTTCTTCAGCCGGTCGCGTAACGAACTCTGGCTGAAAGGGGAGACCAGCGGGAACTATCAGCACGTCGTTTCGATCACCGCCGACTGCGACCGCGACGCCCTGCTCGTCAAGGTCGAAAAGGACGGTCCCGCCTGCCATACCGGGACCGACAGTTGCTTCACCGCGCCGGTGTTTGAAAGCGACGAACTCTCCGAGTTCACGCTTCGCGGGCTGTACGCTCTGCTCGAGGACCGCAAGGCGAAACTGCCCGAGGGGTCCTATACCACCTACCTGTTCCAGAAAGGGATCGACAAGATCTTAAAGAAGGTCGGGGAAGAGGCGACCGAGGTCATCATCGCCGGCAAGGCGAACGACAAGGC
>CAMJCC010000072.1 GCA_946404035.1 uncultured Clostridia bacterium
TTCTTCTTCGCCGGCGTTTTCCGCTTGGCGGCGGGTTTCTTTTTGTCGTCCTTTTGGGTGGAGAAAGCGAACTCGACGTTACCGTCGCGGAGGACGAGTTCAGAGCCGAAGGTGCGCCCGGTACGCGAGACGAAGCCGTCGATCTTTTTGGTTTTGCCCGTGGTCAGGAGGTCGCGGGCGGCGGCGATGGGGATATCGCGGCGGCAGAGGTTGACGGGAATGGTGAACTTACACCCGTTCTTGAACCCCATACACCCGTAGCGGAACCGTCCGCGCACGACGTGCTCGCCGCAGAGCGGGCAATCCCCGACGATCTCTCCGAGCGTCCCGGTCTGACCCGAGCCGCCGGGCGCCTGACCCGGGAGCGCGTCCTTTTGCGCGAAGATCTCCCCGATCTCGCGGGCGGCGAGAGACACGCTGTCCGAAACGGTCATCTCCCGACGGTAGACCGCTTTCAGCGCCTTGCCCATCTCGGCGGTCTTATACTTATTCATATCGATCTTCATCCGGTCGAGCGCCTGCACCAGATACTCGCCGTCCGGGAGGATGGTGTACACGTCCTTTTTCAAGGCGATATACCGGCTCCGCTTGGCGTTCTCGATGATCCCGGTGCGGGTGGCTTCGGTCCCGAGCTCAAGCCCGAGGAAGATGGCGCGGTACTCCTCCGCGTCGTCCTCCGGCGCGCCGTCCTCCGCCGCCCGCTCGCGCTCCTCGCGGAACGGGTTTTTTAAGAATTGGTTGAGCGTTTCGATGGTGTAGTGCTTTGGCGGGGTGGTCTCCTTTTCCTCCGGGGCGAAGCGGATATTCACCTTGTCCCCGACCGAGAGGTTCGGGAGGATCTTGTCCCGGCGGGTGTAGTCGTCGTACTTGGTCCAGCCCGGCTCGACCAGGACCGTGCCTTTCAGGGTGAAGGTCTCGACATCGCCCACCTTGACCGTGATCTCGGACTTTTCGACCTTGCACTCCTCCGAACAGAAATTGGCGACGAAGCGGCGGAACACCGTGGCGTAGACCTGGTTCTCTCTCTCGGAGAGTTTTCCCTTTTCTGGGATCTTGTAGGTCGGGGTGATCGCGGAGTGCGACTCGATCTTGCTGTCGTCGAAGATCGCCTTGGACTGCCGGAATGCGACGGGGTAGCCGAGTTTCGAGATGCCGGAGAGGATCTGGCGCACCTTGTCGCACTCGTTTTTCGAGAGGTATTCCGAGTTGGTACGCGGGTAGGTCAGGTACCCCTCCTCGTAGAGTTTCTGCACGGTCGCCAGACTGTCGTTCATCGACATCTTGTACTTCTTGCCGAGCAGGTTCTGGAGCGTCGAGAGCGAGAAGAGTTTGCCCGGGAACATCCGGTCGGTCTTACTCGACTTGTCGGTCACGAGCGCCGTCTCGGCGTTCAGTTTGTCGCAGTAGGCGCGCGCCTCGTCTGCTTGGTTTGCGTCGTAGCGGTTCTTCGAGATCAACTCCACCACCTCGCCCCCGGTCTTCGAGGCGGAGCGGATCGAGAAATATTTTTTCGGAACGAAATTCCTTATCTCCACGTCGCGGTCGTACACCGCGCGCACGATGGGCACGATCACGCGCCCGACGCGCAGGAACTTGCCGGTCTTCAGCGTGGCGTAGCGGGTCAGGTTGGTGCCGTAGAGCCAGTCGATATAGGTGCGGGCGTACCCCTCGTTCGCCAGATCGTCGTACTTGTCGTCGTCCTCGAGCGACGCGAGCGCCGCCCGGACGGTCTCGGGGGTCTGGTCGGGGAGCCAGAGCCGCTTCATCGGCTTTTCCGAGCGGAGCGCGAAGCGGACGCAGGTGCGGACGATGATCTCGCCCTCGCGGTCGGCGTCGCCCGCGTTGACGATCGCCTCCACGTCGGGACGGTTGACCAGCGACACGATGGTCTCGTACTGCCCCCGGATCCCCGGATCGACCTTGCGGTCTTCGCCGCGCCGGAGTTCAAACCGGAACTCGGTCGGGATGCAGGGCAGGTTCTCCAGCGTCCAGCGCGCCTTGCCCGAGGCGGGCATCCCGCCCTGATAGTCTTCGATGTCGACCAGCGAGAACAGGTGTCCGAACGCCCAGGTCACAAGGTACCCCGGGCATTCCAGATATCCGTTTTTCCGGACCGCGCCGCCGACGGCGGCGGCGATGTTCCGCGCAAGACTTGGTTTTTCGGCTACGATCAGGTACATCCCGATCCTCCTTTAAGGGTGGTTTTCGAGGTCCGGCGACGTCGCCGGAGAGGGAAAATGCGGATCGTCCCGCCGCCGCTCCACGTGCTTCGTACAATTTACGAAACAGGCCGTTCCGGGGGTCGGATGGGGCGGAGGGGGCGCCGTCTGCCGTTTTGTCTGTCAAGCGGGCAAAACGGAGAATTTCACGGAATGGAAGAAAAAAGTTTTCCACCGGCAAATCGGTGGGAATAGTGGATAACTTCCGCGGGGGCGGGGTCGATTTTCGGCGCAAATACTGATTTTGCTCAAAAACGGGCTCACTTACGCACCCTATCCACAGCGGCTCGTGTGGAAAACCGACAGATCGTCGAAAATTGTTAGGTTTGCACAAATCTTTGCTGTGACCGGTCGCGGGAAGCATTTCGGACGGATCTTTTGCGTTTTTTTTGTCAAAGTTTTTCGAACGCCGTTTTCGTCATTCGTACGATGCGGCGCCCGGACAAGGGTCGTTTGCGGGCTCTTTTTCGTGCAAAAAACCCAGCCGGGGGATCGCCCGATCGGGGGAGCGGGGGAAACTGATCGGGAGCCGGGCTGGGATGAACGGGAGGACCCGTTACGGAAGCGTGAAGGTGTCGAGTTCGACCTCGGTCTGGGTGCTGTTTTTCATATCCCGGAGCATCGCGCGTCCGGTCGCCAGTTCGTTTTCGCCGAGGATCAGCGTGTAGTCGGCACCGATCTTGTTCGCGTACTTCATCTGGGCTTTCAGACTTCTGCCGACGAGGTCGCATTCGACGAACGCGCCGGTCTGGCGGAGCCGTTCGGTGATGACCGAGGCGGAGACCGACGCCTCCTCTCCGAGGGCGGCGATATAGAGCCGCGGGGACGCGGGGACGGGATCGGCGACGCCTTGCGCGCGCAGCGCGAGGATCACGCGGGTCAGCCCCATCGCAAAGCCGATGGCGGGCATGGGCGCGCCGCCGAGCTCCTCGACAAGCCCGTCGTATCTGCCGCCGCCGCAGACCGTGCTCTGCGCACCGATACCGTCGGCGATGAACTCAAACACGGTGCGGGTGTAATAGTCGAGCCCGCGGACGATGGAGGGGTTGACGACGTATTGGATCCCCATCCCGTCGAGCAGGCGCTTCAGCGTGTCGAAATGCGCCTTGCAGTCGGGGCAGAGGTAGTCGACGGTCTTGGGCGCGCCTTTGGCAATCGCGGAGCAGACCGGGCTCTTGCAGTCGAGCAGGCGGAGCGGGTTCTTTTCCAAGCGCGTCTTGCAGGTATCGCAGAGCTCGTCGCGATGCGAGCCGAAGTAGGTGACCAGAGCGGAGCGGTAGGCGGGGCGGCAGTTCTTGCACCCGATCGAGTTCAGGTGCAGGGTGATGCCCGTAAGCCCCAGCCGACGGAAGACCGACGAGGCGAGCGCGATCATGGTGGCGTCCGCCGCGGGGCTGTCCGCTCCGAAAAGTTCGGCGCCGAACTGGAAGAACTCGCGGCTCCGTCCCGCCTGCGGCGCTTCGTGACGGAAGCAGCTGATGAGATAGTAGTATTTCAGAGGCATCGGCTCGCTCTGACAGCCGTGCTCGATCAGCGCCCGGACGACAGACGCCGTCCCCTCGGGGCGCAGACTGATGCGGCGGTTCTCGTCGCGGTCGACGAAAGTATACATCTCTTTCTGCACGACGTCGGTGGTGTCGCCGACCCCGCGCTCAAAGAGTTCGGTATTCTCAAAGGTCGGGGTGCGGATCTCGCCGAAGCCGTAGTTCTTCGCCTCCTCGCGCATGACCGTTTCGATCTTGCGGTAAAGCGGCGTTTCGTCGGGCAGGACGTCGATCGTCCCCTTGATTTTCTGGATCATGGTTCTATCTCCTTAGGGTAATGGGTCAGGGAAGTTCGGTTTCCCGGTGAAGAAGTCCCGAAAGCACCCGGTCGGTGAGGTTTTTCAGCCGGTCGGTCTGCCCCGTCACCTCCAGCATCCCGAACAGCGCCTCCAGGGCGGTGGCGCGGCGGTAGTCGGCGGGGGTCGCGTGGCGCGGGCGGTTCAGGTGTCCCGAGTTGGAAGCGCGCTTGGCTGTCGCCGCCTCCTCCGGGGTGAGGTCGGGTTCGATCAGTCGGAACCCCTCGGACTGCGCCTCCGCCGTCACGTAGGCAAGCGAGAGCCGGGTCAGTTCCCCCGCGCGCGACACGCCCCGCGCGACCAGCATCGAGCGGACGGCGTGGGAAAAGATCGCGTCGCCGAGAAACGCGAGGGCAAGGGCGTCGGGCAACTCCGACGGTCGGACGTTTTCCAAAGGATCACCTCCCGGGGGTATCGTTTCCAGCACAAAAGGGACCGCCCATCCGGTTTCTCCGGTCCCTTTCGTCGTCGGGTCGCGTAGGCGCGCCCGAGCGGTTATTTGCCGAACGCCGCCTTGATCGCGGCGATCATTTCGCTGAAACTCCCGTGGAAGCGGAAGACCAGCAGCGCCGCCGCGCCGACAAGGGCGACGGCGAGGGTGATGCCGAGCAGGAAGAGCGCCACCTTGATCGACGAGAAGCGACCCTCGTGGACGTAGTAGTCGGGATCGTCGTCGAACGCCGACCCGACGCGCGTCGGCTCGCCGCGTTTGGCAAGCTCGCTTTCAAGGTCGCGGTTCTTGCGTTCCAGATCGTTGATCCGGCGCCGGCTCATTTCCTCGCGCCGGCGGGCAAGTTCGGTGTAGGTCACGGGGACGGGCTGATCGTTCTTGCCGTAGCGCCGGTCGGCGCGCGCCGCGTATTCGCGGAGGCGCTCCGCCGTCTTCGCGTCGGCGCAGCAGAGGGCGAGCAGATAGTAGCGGTTATCCGAGAAGGACGCCTTGGCTCTCGCAAGATCGCGTTCCTCGCGGAGCCCGAGCGAAACGAGCAGAAGTCCGACGTACGCCGCACAGTCGGCGGGGTCGCCGTCGCGCACGTGCTCAAAGCACGCCTCTGCCTGGCTCCATTTCTTGCGTTTCAAGAGTTTGTAGCCGCGCTTCAAGGTCTTGGCGTTTTCGGGCTTGGACTGTCCCATCTTGCGCCCGGGCGCGGCGGCCGCCGCCTTGACGGCGTAGACGTCGAGTTTGACCCGGCGCTGTTCGGCGTGGTCGCCGGAGGCGCGGTAGAGCGCCGCCTGTTCGCGCTTGGTCTCGTCCAGTTCGGTGTTCTCGATCTTCGACCACTCGGCGTCGAGCTTCACGCCCGCTTTTTCGGCGCGCTTATCCGCCTTGGCGGCGTATTTTGCCAGACGGCGGCGCGTCTTGTTCTTGCCAAAATGGTAGGCGAGGATATAGTCGGGGTTGTCGCGGATCGGGGAACTGACCTTTCCGAGTTCGGACGGTTTCCGGCAGGAATAGGTGCAGAGCAGACGGGCAAGGTACGCGCCCGCGAAATCGGGGGACCGGACGAGCAGGTCGTCGAGGATCCCGCGCGCTTTCGCGTACTTGTCGCGCTTGATGTACCGGTTCGCCTGCGAGAGGATCTCGTCCTCTTCCTTGACCCCGGGATGGGTCCCGGAGAGTTTGTTCGCGTTGTTGCGGCGCTCGGCGTCCTGCGCCAGCGCGTCGCGGCGCGAGGCACGGAGTTCCTCCGCCCGTTTCTTTTCGGAGCGGGTCTTCTTTTCGGTGGTCTTGGTATCGTACAGTCCGAGGCGGCGGTCGACCTTCTCGGCGGCCTTGGTCAGGCGTTTCCGCTCGTCCGGCGTCGAGAAACGCACCGCGAGAACGTAGTTCTCGTCGCCCGAGAACGACCGGCGGCTCTTGTCCAGTCTGCCGATCTTCTTGATGCGGAGATCGCAGAGCAGACGTCCGACGTACGCTTCGCCGTTTGCCGGATCGAGCGCGAGGATCTCGCAGTAGACCTCGTTCGCGCGGGCGAATTTGCCGCGCTTATGCAGCTTGTGCGCGCGGCGGAAGAGCGGCTCGAGTTTGGACTCGGTATCGCGGAGCTCCGACGTGAAATACTCGTCGTCGATGACCGCCGTTTCGGCGTCCTTCATCGCGGCGCGGAGCCGGATGACCTCCTCCTCTTTCGCGTGGAGCCGGGTAAGCAGCTCGGCGCGCTTTTCGGACGAAACGATCGCGTCCTCTTTCGACAGTTCCGCCGCGGCGATCCGGGTCAGGTAGACCTCGCGCTCCGCCGCGTCAAGCCGGACGGCGATCTCCTCGGGCGTGAGCCCGACGTAGCTGTTGGAGCTGTAGGAGATCATCCGCTCGATGCCGTCGAGGCGGTGGTTCATCTCGGCGCGGAGCTCTTCCAGCCCCGCCCCGGTGGCGTTCGTCGTCATCGGTTCCGCCGTCGGGAGAACGACGACGCCCGGCGCGCTTGCCGGCTGCTGTCCCGCCGAGGCGAGATAGCGTTCCAGACGGCGGCGCATCACGCGCGAGCCGTAGTGCATCGCGAGCAGGAAGTTCGGGTCGGTCCCGAACGGTTCCTTGCAGTGCGCGAGTTTCTTTTCCTGTTTCAGTTTCAGCGAAACGAGCAACAGCCCGAGATAGGCGTCGGCACATTCGCCGTCGATCGACAGCGCGGAGTGATACAGTTCCTCCGCCCTTGCCCATTTCTTCTTTTCGCGGAGGGCGTCGGCACGGTCGAGGATCTTCGAGATCCGTTCGTTCCGCTCCTTTTCCGCCTGCTCGTCGTTGAAGTTCGCGGGCAGGGAAGCGTTGACCTCCGCGACGCGGCGGTCGGTGTCCGCCTCCGCCTGGCGGAAGCGTTCCATTTCGCGGATCGCCTGACTGCGCTGTACGACCAAAGCGGAGCGGGTCGAGGCGTCGGCGTAACCCATCAAACGGCGGTTCAGCGACCCCGTGCTGTAGTTCAGGGCGAGCAGGAAGTAGCGGTGGTCGGAGAGGTTGCCCGGATATTCGGCAAGGCGGCGCTCCTCGGTCAGGCGGAGCTCGGCAAGCAGTTTGTTGCGGTAGGCGTGCGCGGACTCGGGATTGGTCTTTAAGATCTGGTCCGCGTAGGCGTCGGCTTTCTTCCACTTCTGCTTTGAGAGCGCGCGGTTGGACTTGTTCAGCAGTTTCTGATTGCGCTTGCGGTCGATCGAGTCGGAGAGGCGCGCCGTCATACGGCGGTCGGTATCCGCGATCTCGGATTCGGCGCGGTGACCGGTCTCGGTCTCGGGGACGAGCACGGGGGTCACGGGCACGGGCGCGGTCTCGGGTTCTTTCGCCTCCTCCGCGGGCGCGGCGGGAGCGGGAACGGCGACCGGAACGGGGACCGCTACGGGCGCGGGTGCGGGCGCAGGAGCAGGCGCGGGTGCAGGCGCGGGTGCAAGTACGGGCGCGGCGGCTTGCGCGGGTTCCGCGGGGGTCTCTTTCGGAAGATCCTCGGTCTTGTGCGCGGCGACCAGCCGCTTGCCGCGGAGCGCCTCTTCGTTGCCGGGATCCATTTTCAGTACGTCGTTCAAGATGGCGTCGGCGCGCATCCACTGCTTGGCGTTGATCGCGCGGAACGCGGACTTGATCCGCCCGTCGATCAGGGAGGATTGCCCCGGATCCTTTTCGGAGAGCGACGCTTCTTTCGCCGCGAGGTTCGCCTCTTCCGCGGCGCGCGTCTGCGCCTCCCGGAGAGCGTTTTCGCGTTTTTGATCGGACATGGACAGGCGTCCTCTTGCCGCGGGCGCGCCGGGACGGTAGTCGTCGGCGCCGGGTGCGGGCGCGGCGACGACAGGTCTCGTTTCCGGGACCGTCAGGGGCGCTGCGCTGCCGAGACCGAACTTCATCCCGCAGGAGGGGCATGCTCCCCCCGCAAGATCTCCGTCCAGCTTGACGGCTGCGCCGCACTTCGGGCAAGTCATCTTCCTGATTTCCATTTCAGCTCTCCTTGTGGGTTCAGATTTCAGTAAAGTCAGATCCAAAGAGACTGCGATAGTTTTACATATTCTATTATAACATATAATTTTGCAAAGTCAAGGCGGATTTGTCGTTTTTGTCCCGCATTTTCGGTCGCTTTCAGCGCCGAAAAAAACCGGGGACGATCGACGTCGATCGTCCCCGGTACGGGTCGAAACAGCGTGTGTTTGCGGTCAATTCGTTCCGAACAGGACGCCGGAGAACGCGGCGTTGACCGCGTCGACCTCCGCCGCGTAGACGGCGAGCAGGTCGTTCAGTTCCGCGAGCCGGTCCTCGGCTTCGGCGTAGCCGGTGCCGGCGTAGGGGAGCATACGGCGCGCCGCGCGGAGCAGACGGTACTGCTCGCGGAGCGAGAGGGCGGTCAGGACGGTCTCGTTCCGATCCATCCGGAACTTGGCGGTGTAGGTCGCGTTCGCCGTCGCGGCGACGGGCGTATGATCCCAGCCGAGGAACGCGTAGTCGAAGACGTTGGACGGGAGGTCAAGCAGCGCCTCGTCGCACGCGGGGACCTCGTTCCGCAGACAGACGGTCTCGTAGGTCTGGTCGCAGATCTGCCAGGTGATGACGTAACTGTTCGGGGAACGCCGGATCTCCTCGGGGTTGCCGTCGTTGGGGTTGCGCATCATCGCCAGGGTGAAGACGATGGCGTTCCCGTCGGTCTCGGCGCGCATACCGAAGATGATCTTGCGGTGCATCAGCGAGCTGTCGTTGTAGGTATCCACCTTGGTCGCGGTCCCCGTCCGGGGATCGTAGGACCAGATCTCATTCGAGGTGTTCCAGTAGAGGTTCCCGTTTTCGAGGTAGCAGAGCCCGGCGTAGAAACCGTCCCAGACGCCGCCCTGCGTGCTCCATTTCAGACTGCTGAGGTCGCGGAGACGGGTGAACTG
>CAMJCC010000073.1 GCA_946404035.1 uncultured Clostridia bacterium
GAGTTGGGTGTTTGCAAGCAAACACGACCGGTCGAGAGTGGGCAGCGGTGCGAAACACCCCGGCGGTCCCGCTTTGGGGACCGCCGGGGTGTTTGGTGCCGATGACCGGTCTCGAACCGGTACGGGAGTTAAGTCCCATCGGATTTTAAGTCCGAGGCGTCTGCCAATTCCGCCACATCGGCGCGTTGCAGTCAACAGTATACCATCCGGGCGAAAAAAAGTCAAGATGAACGATTGATTTTCCGCCCCGCGTCTGTTATAATGGAACGGTAGGAAAAAACAGGGACCGACAGGAGAATACAGGATGAAAAAAACCGAGACCGTGGAAAACAGAAGATTTGGCGAGGAGCGGGCGCTTTACGGGGCGCGCGGTCTTGTCGTCGACGCCTGTCGGTTCGAGGGCGAAGAGGACGGCGAGTCCGCCCTGAAAGAGGGAAAACGGATCACCGTCCGCAACTCGTTTTTCGCCCTGCGCTACCCCTTCTGGCACGACGCCGACCTGACGGTCGAGAACTGCGAGATGACCGAGACCTGCCGCGCGCCTTTCTGGTACGACCGAAACGTGGTGATGGACGGCTGCCGGATGCACGGCGTCAAGGCGTTCCGCGAGTGCAGGGGGGTGGACGTCAAAAAGTCCGATATCATCTCGCCGGAATTCGGTTGGAGAAGCCACAAGCTCTCGCTGACCGACACGACGCTTTCGGGCGAGTACGCCTTTCTTTTCGCGTCGCGGGTCGTGGCGCGGCGGCTGAACTTTACGGGCAAATACGCCTTTCAGTACGTGCGTGACGCCGAGATCGCGGAAAGCACGCTCGACACCAAGGACGCGTTCTGGCACACCAAAAACGTCACCGTCCGCGACAGCGTCATCCGCGGCGAGTATCTCGGCTGGTATTCCGAGAACCTGACCCTGATCCGCTGCAAGATCGTCGGGACCCAGCCGCTCTGCTACTGCCGCAACCTGACCCTGATCGACTGCGAGACCGAGAACTGCGACCTGGCGTTCGAATATTCGTCGGTCGACGCGACCATCCGCGGCGGCGTGCTCTCGATCAAGAACCCCCTCTCGGGCAGGATCGTCTGCGACGAGGCGGGCGAGATCATCTTAAAAAACAGCGTGTATCCCTCCAACTGCGAGATCGTGGTCGGGGGGCGTCGGCTCAACCACCTGTAACGGGATCCTTTCGTAAACGCGACCCGCCAACCACAAATAACGAAAGGATACCTATTTACCAATGAATTATGAAAACGAGATCAATCGGCGCCGCACTTTTGCGATCATCTCGCACCCCGACGCCGGTAAAACCACGCTGACCGAAAAGTTCCTGCTCTACGGCGGCGCCATCCAGTCCGCCGGCTCGGTCAAGGGCAAGCAGGGCGACCGCCACGCGACCTCCGACTGGATGGAGATCGAAAAGAAGCGCGGCATTTCGGTCACCTCCTCGGTCCTCCAGTTCGAGTACGACGGCTACTGCGTCAACATCCTCGACACCCCGGGGCACCAGGACTTCTCGGAGGACACCTACCGCACGCTGATGGCGGCGGACAGCGCCGTGATGGTGATCGACGCGGCAAAGGGCATCGAGCCCCAGACGAGGAAACTGTTCCGGGTCTGCGCCCTGCGCGGCATCCCGATCTTCACC
The DNA here is from genome assembly GCA_946404035.1 of uncultured Clostridia bacterium. GTDB lineage: Bacteria > Bacillota > Clostridia > Oscillospirales > CAG-272 > UBA1740. The sequence continues at coordinate 1,644 of CAMJCC010000073.1, forward strand.
TTTATCAACAAGCTGGACCGCGAGGCGCGCGACCCGTTCGACCTGCTGGACGAACTGGAAAAGGAGTTCGGCATCGGGACCTATCCCGTCAACTGGCCCATCGGCTGCGGGCGGGATTTCCGCGGGGTCTTCGACCGGCAGAAACGCTGCATCGAGGTCTTCGACGAGTTCCACCGCGGGCGCGACCGGCTGCAGGCGATCGAGTGCGACCTCTCCGACGTCGCCAAGATGGACGAGTTGATCGGCTCCTTTGCCCGTGAGAAACTCACCGAGCAGGTCGAGCTGCTCGACGTGGCGAGCTACGAGTTCGACCTGGAGCGCGTGCGGCAGGGCAAACTGTCGCCCGTATTCTTCGGCTCGGCGCTCAACAATTTCGGCGTCGAGACCTTCCTGCAGAACTTCCTGAAAATGACCCCTTCCCCGCTGCCGCACAAGTCGGAGGGCGTGGAGATCGACCCGGTCAAGGAGGGGTTTTCGGCGTTCGTGTTCAAGATCCAGGCGAATATGAACAAGGCCCACCGCGACCGCATCGCGTTCTTCCGCATCTGCTCGGGCAAGTTCGAGCGCGGAAAAGAGTATAAGCACGTCCGCACCGGCAAAAACGTCAAGCTCTCGCAGCCCCAACAGATGATGGCGCAGGAACGCGAGGTGATCGACGAGGCGTACGCCGGGGACATCATCGGCGTGTTCGACCCGGGGATCTACTCGATCGGGGACACGGTGTGCGAGGTGGGCAAAGAGATCCGCTACGCGGGCATCCCGACCTTCGCGCCCGAGCATTTCGCCGTGGTCGAGCAGATCGACTCGATGAAGCGCAAGCAGTTCGCCAAAGGGATGGAACAGATCGCCGAGGAGGGCGCCATCCGCATCTTCCTCGAGCCCGGGATGGGGCTTGAGCGCGTCGTCGTCGGGGTGGTCGGCGTTCTGCAGTTCGACGTGCTGGAGTTCCGGATGGAGAGCGAGTACGGCGTCAAGTACCGCCGCTCGGATCTGCCCCACACGCTGATCCGCTATCTGCCCGAGGGGGTGGACCCGGCGGAACTGAAACTGATGCAGGCGACCCGCCGCGTGACCGACCTCAAGGGGCGGAACCTCCTGATCTTCACCGCCGACTACGAGATCCGCTGGGCGGAGGAAAAGAACCCCGGACTGACCCTGATCGAGTTCGATCAAGTTGTCTGATACGCCATCGTCACGACCGAAAGGACGGTATTTGAAAATGAACTTTTGGAACGAAGACTTCATGCTGAACGGCAAGACCGCGAAGAAACTCTACCACAAGTACGCGGAGGGGCTGCCGATCATCGACTACCACTGCCACATCTCGCCGAAAGAGATCGCGGAGGATCACCGCTTCTCGGGCATCACCGAACTGATGCTGGGCGGCGACCACTACAAGTGGCGCGCGATGCGCTCGTTCGGGATAGACGAGAAGTATATCACGGGCGACGCCCCCGACTGGGACAAGTTCTACGCCTACGCGTCGATGCTGCCCAGCGCGATCGGGAACCCCCTGCTCCATTGGACGCAGCTCGAACTGAAACGCTATTTCGGGATCGACGAGATGCTGACCCCGGCGTCGGCAAAGCGGATCTACGATAAGGCAAACGAGATGCTGGCGTCGGACGGCTTCACCGCCCGCGGGCTGATCGCGCGCTCCAACGTGGAGGTCATCTGCACGACCGACGATCCCGCCGACGATCTTTCCTATCACCGCGCGATCAAGGCGAGCGGGATGATGACCCGGGTCCTGCCCGCGTTCCGCCCCGACAAAGCCGTGAACGTCCACAAGGACACGTTCCTCCCCTATATCGAGAAGACCGGCGCGAAGACCTACGGAGAACTCCTGGAATGGCTGCGCGAGCGGATCAACTTCTTCCACGAGAACGGGTGCCGGCTCTCGGATCACGGGCTGGACTACGTGCCCTACGCCGAGGGCGATCCCGCCCCGATCTTTGCCCGCGCGCTCGCGGGGGAGAAGATCACGCGGGAGGAAGCCGAGATCTATCAGACCGCACTCATCCGGTTCTGCGCGCGCGAGTACTGCCGCCGCGGCTGGGCGCTGCAGATCCATACCGGCGCGATCCGGAACAACAACGAGCGCGCGTTTGCCGAACTCGGTCCCGACGCCGGGTTTGACAGCATCAACGATCCGCGCGTGTCGGAGAATATCAACCGGCTGCTGAACTCGCTCGACAAGACCGACGAGCTGCCGAAGACCATTCTCTATTCGCTGAACCCGAACGACAACTATACCCTGGCGACCTGTATGGGCAATTTCCAGCGCCCGCCCTATAAGTCGAAGATCCAGCTGGGCTCCGGCTGGTGGTTCAACGATCAGCGGGACGGGATGGAGGCGCAGCTCCGGGCGTTCGGGAACCTTGGCGTGCTCGGATGCTTTATCGGGATGCTGACCGACTCGCGCAGTTTCGTGTCCTACCCGCGGCACGAGTATTTCCGCCGCATCCTCTGCAACCTGCTGGGCTCGTTCGTGGATAACGGCGAGTACCCCGCCGATATGGATCTGCTCGGCAAGATCGTCCGCGGCATCAGTTACGAAAACGCGAAAGCGTATTTCGGGTTCTGAGGGGTACGAGGCACTTTCTTGTAAGAAAGTGCCGCAAAGAACTTCCATAAAGAAGTATGGAAGAGCAAAACGGCATCGCGACGCCGTTTTGCGGTTTCAAAAACGCGGCTGAATTAGTTATCTCCTCAAAAGAAAAAGAATACAAGGAGTACGAACAATGAAAACCATCGGAAACGTGATCTGGTTCATCTTCTCCGGCTTTGAAATGGCGCTGGCGTGGTTCTTCCTCGGACTGCTCTGGTGCGTCACCATCATCGGCATCCCCTTCGGCAAGCAGGCGTTCAAAATGGCCCGGCTCTCGGTCTGGCCCATGGGCACCGACGTCAAGACCGATTTCGGCAAGCACCCCATCGCCAACGTGATCTGGCTGATCCTCGGCGGGCTCGGGCTCGGCATCGGCTTTTTCTTCGCGGGGCTCTTCTGGTGCATCACCATCATCGGCATCCCGTTCGGCAAACAGTGCTTCAAACTCGCCAAACTGGGGCTGACCCCGTTCGGCGCGACCGTGAACTGAAAACAGTCGACCGAAAAGCGCCGCCGTCCCCGGCGGCGCTTTTCTTTTGTTTTTTCTTGCATTTTGCAAAAAGATATGCTATAATGGTCGGGCGGTCGGATGATCCGGCGCAAATCAGCGGAGTTCGGGCTCTAAATCCTCCGCTTTATAAATGAAAACCAAGGAGAAACAATGAAAAACAAAATCAAAGCAGACTGGGCGGATACGCGGCTCCTCTTCCGCTGTATCCCCGCGACCGTCGCCACGCTTTTCGCCGTGTCGGTCGTGATGATGAACCTTTTGGCGAACAAGACGATCTACCAGTCGGCTTACCTTGCGCTCGACGGCGGGATCCTTGTGTCCTGGCTGTCGTTTTTATGTATGGACGTCGTGACCAAGGCGTTCGGGCCCAAGGCGGCGACCAAACTCTCGGTCTTCGCCATCTTCGTCAACCTGATCGCCTGTCTCTTCTTCTATCTCGTCAGCATCATCCCGACCAAGGACGACTTTTCCGCGTTCAACCAGACGGTCGGAGGCACCTGGTTCATCCTGCTCTCCAGCACGATCGCGTTCCTATGCTCCGCCTGCATCAACAACTTTTTGAACTGGGGGATCGGGCGGAGTTTCAAGCGTGACCCCGACGGAAAACTCGCGTTCTTCACCCGGTGCTACGTTTCGACCTTTCTCGGGCAGTTTTTCGATAATTTCATCTTCGCGATCCTGACCTTCACGGTCTTCGCCCCGATCTTCTGGGACGGGTTCTCCTGGACCTATCTGCAGTGCTTCACCTGCTCGCTGCTCGGCGCGGGGGTGGAACTCTTCTGCGAAGCGGTCTTCTCCCCGCTCGGCTACCGGATCGTCCGGCGCTGGGAGCGCGAGGGGATCGCCGCGCCCTACCACAACAGGGATAGATCAAACGAACAGGAGGCAGCAGTATGAACGTAGTCGTTACGGGCGCCTCGCGCGGGATCGGTAAAACCGTCGCGGAGCGGTTCCTCTCCCTCGGGCACACGGTCTGGGGGATCGATATTCTGCCCGCCTCGATCAAACACGAACGCTATATCCACGCCGTGTCCGACGTGCGCGACCCCGCCTCCCTGCCCGACGTCCCCGACGTCGCGGTGCTCTTTGTCAACGCGGGGGTGCAGAACGGAAACGACCTTGCCGTCAATCTCGTCGGCGCGATGAATACCGCCGAAAAATACGTCGGCTCGCCCGCCCTGCGCTCGGTTCTCTTCAACGCCTCGGCGTCCGCCGTCACGGGGCAGGAGTTCCCCGCCTACGCCGCGTCCAAAGCAGGGGTGGTCGGGTATATGAAAAACCTGGCGATCAAACTCGCGCCGCGCGGCGTGACGGTCAACGCCATCTCGCCCGGCGGGGTGCTGACAAGCTCCAACGACCCGGTGATAAAGGACCCCGCGCTGTGGAAACGGATTATGGACGTCACGCCCTTAAAAAAATGGGCGACGACCGATGAGATCGCGGATTGGGTGATCTTTCTGACGCTTACCAACCGCTCGATGTCGGGGCAGAACCTGCTGATCGACAACGGCGAAAAAGACTTGAACTCCACCTTCGTCTGGACAAAGGAATAAAACGACCGTGGCGCGCCGAACGGCGCGCCACGGTTTCTTTTTTTCTTTTATTCGGGTTTGGCGTACTTTCGGCAGACCTTGTGATACGCGAAGACGACCAGCGGGATGCCGATAAGGCACGCGCCGAGGATGATCGCCGCCGCGGCAAGGCGGTAGACAGTCCCGACGCCCGCCGCCGCGAAGAACGGGAGCGAAAAGCACGCCCAGATCGCGGCGTTGGCGCGGTTGAAGCCGCGCACGTCGGACACCTCGGGTCCCGGGATGCCGGCAAAGAACCACATCGGGGTCCGGCGAAACCACGCGAAAACGGCAAGCCCGAACAGGATCAGGGGAAGCGGCAGCGTGACCGCCAGCCAGATAAAAATCTCCATTTTTTCTCCTTATTTACCGAGCGAAGCGATCCTCTGCAGCCGCTCGAACGCGATGGCGAGATACTCGCGGTCGGGGGTGTCGGCGTACTTGCCCTCCCGGACCAGTTCGAGCGTCAGACTGCCCGCGTAGTCGGTCTTCCGAAGCCGCGTCATGATATCGGCGTAGTCGATATTGCCGTCGAAAGGCATCAGGTGCGCGTCGGGATCGGCGTAGTAGTCGACGTGGTCGCGCCCGAAGTTGTCGTGGATGTGCGTGACCAGTATTTTGTCGCCGTAAAGAGCGATGTACGGCACGACCTCGGTATAGCAGTGCTCGTGTCCCCAGTCGTAGCAGAAACCGACCCACGGGTTCCTCTCGTAGCGATCCATCAAGATCGCGAGATGCCCCAGCCGACGCAGGTTCTCAAAGGCGAGTTTGACCTTTTTCTTTTCGGCGTACTCGACCAGCGCGTCAAAGCGCTCGTACCCGATCTTCGAGATATCGGGCGGGAACCAGCCCGACGAAACGTGCGTGACGATCGCGGGAACGCCCGCGCCCGCCGCCGCGTCGACCGAGAGGTAGATCCCGTCGAGCAGCGCCTTGCAGGCGTCGCCCTCGAGCCACATATCGTTCACCCCTCTCCACGGCGCGTGGAGGGAGTCCAGGACCAGACCGAGTTTGTCGCATTTCTCCCGGATCGCCAGAACGGTCTTCGGGTCGTTGTCCTCCGAGAACACCGACTGAAATCCCGCGTCGCGGATCAAATCCAGCGCGTCGATCTCCTTGACGCCCGACAGGCAAGCCGCCGCGATCCCGAGTTTGTTGTTCATTGTTTTTTCCTTTCTGTTTCCGCGCCGTGCGCGGCTGTTCCGTCTTTTCTATTATACCATCTCACGGCGGATTGTCAAGGGAAACGGACGAAACGTTTGAATAAAAAAGGCGTCCCGGCGGGAGCATTCGCTCCCGCCGGGACCGGGTCTTTGCGATGCGGTTTTTTCCTGCGGTTTTTGCGGTGCAGTTTTTTCTTGCGGTTTTTTGCGCGGTTTTTTGCGGTTTTTCGCGGTTTTTATTCGGTCGCTTCGCCCGCCGCAAGACGGACGCAGCGGTAGCCGCCGTCGTAGTATCCCTGCCGTTTCAGATCGAGGATCGCGTCGCAGAAGTGCGGCAGGATCTCGCGATCCGAGAGCAAGCGGTCCAGTGCGCGCCGAAGCCCCGGCAGATCGGCGTATTCGCCCGTCGCGTCGCCGTATTCTCTGCCGTGGATCGCGCCGTAGACCTCGTGTCCCCCGATGTGCTTCATAAAGAGTTTCGGGATCGGGTAATAGGCGAGTTCGCTGGGTTTTGTGACGAGCAGATCCGACGTCGGCATCAGCAGGTTGGTCGCGTAGACCGCGCTGAAAATATCGTCGTCGCAGATCAGCGTGACGCCCGTCGCCTCTCCCCGGCGGATCTCTTCGGCGTAACGTTTCAGCCCCTCGAAATCGTTTTTGAAGCAGCGAAGACCGCCGAGCGCGCCGATCTTCTCTTTCAGCTTTTCGTACACGCCCGCGTGGTCGCCCGTGTTGAGGAAGAGCGCCACCTCTCCGCGTTCGACGTAGGGGGTCAGGTGTTCGATCATCCCGAGAAACAGGTCGCCGCCCGCTCCGGCGCCGCCCACGTTCAGAAGGATCCGCACGGGACCGCCCGAAGCGATCCGCTCTTTCCGAAGACGGTTGTCCTCTTCAAGGTCGACCAGCAGTTCGTGGTCGACGTAGCAGCCGACCATCCGGAGGTCGCTTTCCGGGATGCCTTTCAGGGGGGTTTTGGCAAAGCCCTCGAGGGTTTTGTAGCCGAGATAGGCGAACGGGGTCTGCACGGTATGGATCGCGCCCTCCGACAGATGCAGTCCCATCGGCCAGTTGTCGGGGATCGCGTTGACGACGCGGGTCATCCCGGCGTGGATCGCCGCCTGGCTCGGCCAGACGTGCGTAGCGATGAAAGGCGTGTCCTTATCGATATGCGAGAAGAGCGGGACCAGCAGTTCGCTGTTCTTCTGATCCTTGGCGTTATAGGTGATCTTCTTGAAGCCCTCGGAGTTGAGCGGCTCCCAGATCAGCCGGTTGAACAGCCGCGATCTCTGCGAGATGCGCGAGGCGAGGGAGGACAGGTCGTTCTGCTCGCGGATCATTTTGGATCCCGTCGCGTCGAACGACGCAAGATCGAGCCAG
>CAMJCC010000074.1 GCA_946404035.1 uncultured Clostridia bacterium
TTTCTCAGTCGCGGCTTCCCGTCTTCGACCCCGATCCGGACGGCTTCGGGCGGCGTTTCGGACGCGAGGATCAGGTCCGCCAAGGGGTCTTCGATCCGTTTGGTCAGGTAGCGTCGCATCGGGCGCGCCCCAGCGTCCTCGTCGACGCCGTTCTCCGCGATCAGACGGGGGAGGGCTTCGTCCCACGAGAGCGAAACGCCCGCCCCCTTGGCGCGTTCTGCCGCCTCACGGAGCATATTTTCCGCGATCTTGCAGAGATCGTCCTTTGTCAGCCGCCGGAAGACCACGGTCTCGTCGATCCGGTTCAAAAACTCGGGGGTAAAGAACTGCCGGATCTCGCGCAAAGCCGACGAGGCGAGCAGTTCGTCGCTCGGTCGACGGTCGCCACCGGAAAACCCGATCGGGCGGTCGTCCGCGGCGTAGGTCGCGCCGAGATTGGACGTCAGGATCAGAATGCAGTTCCGGCAATCGATCCGCCGTCCCCGCCCGTCGGTCAGCGCGCCGTCGTCCATCATTTGCAAAAGGATACCGAGGACCTCGCGGTTGGCTTTCTCCACTTCGTCGAACAGTACAACGGAATAGGGATGCCGCCGCAGTTTCTCCGAGAGTTGCCCGCCCTCCTCGTGCCCGACGTAGCCGGGCGGGGAGCCGATCAGCCGCGAGATGCTGTGGCTTTCGCGGTATTCGGTCATATCAAAACGGAGCAGGGCGGACGGACTGCCGAACACGGTCTCGGCGAGCGCCCGCGACAGTTCGGTCTTGCCGACCCCGGTCGGACCGAGAAACAAAAACGACCCGATGGGGCGCCGCGCGTCGGAAAGACCCAGCCGCCCCCGGCAGACCGCGTGAGAAACGGCGCAGATCGCCTCGTCCTGCCCGACGATACGCCGGGAAAGCCCCGCGACGATGGCGTTATAATCGAGTTTGTTTTCCTCTTTCATCCGGCAGACCGGGATCCCGGTCCCGTCGGTCAGAACGGCGGCGAGATCGTCGTAGGAGAGGACGGGCGGGCGGCTGCGCTGTTCCTCCCGTTCGCGGAGCAGTGCGTCGCGTCGTGCGGTCAAGACCCGTTCCCGGTCGCGTAAAACCGCCGCCTGCTCAAAATCCCGTTCCACGACTGCGCGCTCAAGAGATGCGCGCAGTTCATCGATCTCGCGCTGCAGTTCTCGTACCGCGGCGGGGGAGGGCAGACCAGAGAGCCAAAGACGCGCCGCCGCCTCGTCGAGCAGGTCGATCGCCTTATCGGGCAGATACTTGTCGGGCAGATACCGCACAGAGAGAGTGATCGCCGCCTCCAACGTCACGTCGGGCAATTTCACGCCGTGGTGTTTCTCCAGCTTGCCGCGGATCCCGCGCAGGACGGCGAGGGTTTCGTCCCGGTCCGGTTCGCGTACCGGTACGGGCTGAAAGCGCCGTTCCAGCGCGCTGTCGCGCTCGATATGCCGTTCGTATTCGTCTGGGGTCGTCGCGCCGATCAGGCGGATCGCCCCGCGCGCAAGCGCGGGTTTCAAAATGTTCGCGGCGTCCACCGCCCCCTCCGCCGCGCCCGCGCCGATCAAGGTATGCACCTCGTCGATGAACAGGATCACGCCGGGGTGCTTGGTCGCCTCGTCGATGATCCCGCGCATCCGCTCCTCAAACTCCCCGCGGTACTTCGCCCCTGCGATCATAGACGACAGGTCGAGCGATACGATCAGCCGATCGAGTAACGGCTCCGGCACGTCCCCCGAAACGATCTTCTGCGCCAGCCCCTCGACCACCGCCGTCTTACCGACGCCCGGCTCGCCGACAAGGCAGGGATTGTTCTTTGTCTTGCGGCAGAGGATGGCGATCAGCCGCGCGGTCTCCCTCGTTCGCCCGATCACCGGGTCCAGTTTGCCCGCCCGCGCCGAGGCGGTCAGGTCGATGCCGAAGCGGAGCAGAGTGGGGATCTCCCCGTCGGTCTCGGTGGGTTTTTTTTCGGTTTTCGGGGCGGAACCCCCCGCTATCTGCCCGATCTCCCGGACGATCTGCCCGGGATCGGCGGAGAAAGAGACCAGGATCCTGTAGCCGGTACATTCCTTTTCCCGACAGATCGCCGAGAGGACGTGTTCGGTCCCGACGAACCCGCCGGAGAGGTCGTCCGCGACCCGCCCCGCCTCCTCGATCACCGTCCGGGCGCGCGGGGTCATTTCACTTGCGGACAGGGAGGTCCGGCTCCCCGCTCCGCTGATCTCCCTCACCGCGTCGCGGATACGGAGCGGCGTGATCCCCTTGCCGTCAAGGATACGCGCGGCGGCGGAGTCCTCCTCCTCCGCCAGACCGATCAGCAAATGTTCGGTCCCGACGTAGGTATGTCCGAGTTCCTCCGCCGCCGTAAGCGACTTTGTCAGCGCGTTCTGCGCCTTTTTGGTCAATCGGTTTTGCATAACGCCGTCTTTCTACGGCAAAAAACGGTTCAGTCCGAGAGCGCGATCAGCATCCGTTTGAAACGCCGCGCACGGACGGCGTCCCTGTCGCCCCGTCCGTCGCATTCCGCGTCCGAGAGGGCGACCGCCATCACGCGTCCGACCTCGGGGGACACGATCTCTCCCTCGACCAGATTGCGGATCAGCACCCGCGCGTCCTCCGCCCGGAGGGTCGAGCCGATCGACGCGACCGCGTGCATCAGCGTGATGCGTCCGTCGGAAAAGCGTTTCCGTTCGATGCGGATGTACCCGCCCCCGCCGCGGCGGCTCACGGTGAGGTAGCCGCGCTCGGGGGAGAAGCGGGACGCGATGACGTAGTTGATCTGGCTCGGCGAACAACCGAGCCGCTCCGCCATCTCGTTCCGCCGGATCTCAAGGATCCCGTCGCGCTCCGAGAGCATAGCGTCAAGCAGTTCCGCGATCTGGTCCGATATCAGCATCCTTTTACCCTCCTGCTTTTTTCTTTATTATACAGGAAAGGTTAGAAAAAGTCAAACCGATCTCGCTCGTTTTTTTGCCGGTTTCGTTTGATGAAGACAGTATTGCCGCTTTTTCCCTGAAATAAGCGGTCAGGAGTGCAGAGTTTCGGAGATCTTGGTCCTTGCGGTATAGTCCGAGAGGATCCGGCGCCAGGTCGCGGCGTCAAGGACCCCGGTCTCGTTTATCCCGTAGCGCCGTTGGAGCAGTCCGACGGCGTAGGAGGTCGAACTGCCGTACCGTCCCGTCACGTCGGGGGCGGGGACGGAGCGGTATTCCTCGGTCAGCTCCGAGATCACCGCTTGCAGCAGGGTGACCGACGTGCCGCGCGCCCCGACCCCGAGCGGGAGCGTCATCGGAAAGGGAAGACCCTTTTCACATTCGCGGATCGTGATCGCCTCGTCGTACTCGCGTTTGATCGCCGCCCAGGTCGCTGCGTCCGCCACCCCGGTCACGGGGAGCCCCGCGTGCGCCTGATAGATCATCACGTCGTCCCGCGTCGCCTCGGAAAACACGCCGTCCGCCGGATGCGACGGGAGTTCCGGGATCACGCGCGAGAGTTCCAGAAGGCACTTCTGCAACGCCCTGACGGCGTTTTTCTTGTCGCTTACGTCGTACATTTCCCCTCCTTATCCGTTTTCGAGCGAGAGATCGTAGCCGGGGTACTGTCCCTCCGCCGCGATCCTGCCGAGATACAGATCGTCGTAAATATCGGTGATCGCTTTCCAGGTCAGCCCCGTCACCACGCCCCGGTCGCCCGCGATGCCGAACAGGTTCTGGAACTGCGTGACCGCGTTTTCGGTCTGACTGCCGTAATATCCCGTGACCGGGACCGTCGGGATCGCGGAGAAACTGCCCGCGATGTAGTTGAGGTAGTTCTGGAGCAGCCGGACGGCGTCGCCCTCCGACCCGATCTGGAGCACGATCCCGGGAAAGGGGACGGTCACCCCCTCGGTGTAGATCTTCGGGATATTCTCGATGATCCCGGAGTAGACGTTGTACATATAGTACCACGTCACGGCGTCGATCACGCCCGTCACGGGAAGCCCGTAGGTCTCCTGGAACGCCTTGACCGCGTTCTCGGTCAGGATGCCGAAGTTCCCGTCCACGTCGATCCTCGGGATCGCGTCGATGAACTCCCCGATATAGCTCAGGTAGTACTGCACGATGAAGACGATCTCCCCCGTGTCGCCGCGCGAGAGCGTGTCGGGCAGGGTGGTCGTGATCTCCTCGACTGTCAGCCCCTCGGAATTGAGGTCGGAGAGCCGCTTGACCCCGATATAGACGTTCTGGATGCGGTACCAGGTCGCCGGACCCACGATCCCGTCCGGGGTCAGGTCGAACGCCGACTGGAACGCCTTGACCGCGTTCTCGGTCGACTGACCGAACACGCCGTTAGCGGGATAGATCTTCGGGATCAGGGGATAGTTCAGGGAGATGCGGTTCAATCGCGTTTGCAGGATCTCGACGAAGGGACCCGCCGCCCCCTCGCGGAGCGGGACGGGCGGCGCGCTCCCGCCGCCGCCGACCGGCACGTTCTCCACCAGTTCGATGTCCTCCCCGAAATAGGTTTGCAGGATGGCAAAGGCGGAAAGCCCCTCTTTTGCGAGCGGGACCGTCCCCCATTGGGAAAGACCGTTGCAGGTGACTTCGATCCCGTCGCAGTAGACGGCGAACAGCGGCTCCACGTTGCCCCGCCGTCGGATATAACTGTTGAAGATCTCGTCCACGATCTCGGAGATATTGCCGTAGATCTCCCGCCCGTAGACGAACGACTGATCGGCGCCGGTCGACGAGGTGACGTCGAAATCGTAGCCCTGATTGCGGTAATACTCGGTATAGATGCGGTTCAGGGCAAACGAGATCTCGGCAAGGATATTCGCTTTGATCGCCTCCTCCGGCCAGGTCGGGTAGATCTCGCTCGACGCGACGTTCTTGATATAGTCGGGAAAGGAAACGGTCACGTTCGGCGCCTCCCGGTCGGGGCGACCGAGATGGACCGTCACGCGCTCGGGGATGGTCGGCGTATTCGGCATCGCGTCACCTCCCGTCAGGGTTCGGTCCCGTCGGGGTCGCCCTCGCCCGGCAGGTCGGGGCGCACCTCGTCCCCGTCGTAGAGCGGAAGAGGGATCAGCCCGATGGGCTGGACGGTCACCGTATCGCCGAAGACCGGGACGGCGAGCGCCTGGTAGGGATAGTATCCCGGCAGATACGCCTCGATATCGTAGACCGCGTAGGGGCGGGTCTCGCCCGGAACGTCCCCGGCGGAGGCGAGCGGGGTCGGGACCTCCGCCGTCTGCGTTTCGCCGTTTTCGTCGGTCTTCAGCTCGATTGTGATCTTTGCTCCGTTCTCCTCCGCCGACGTGACCACTACCGACACGTCGGAGAGCGGGATCGCCCCGTTTGCCGTGAATGCGCGCGCCTTGATATACCCGATCCAGTTGTTCACCGACGGGTATTTGAAATCGTCCTTGTAAAGATCCATTCCAAACCGCCTTTCAGGACTGTCGTCCACGACAGTATATGCAGGCGAACGGTTTTCTTTTCCCGCCTTTTTTTTCGGAAATGACCCTTTTCGCCACTTGACAAGGGGAGGGGAAAAAGGTATAATATAGGCGAATAATTTAATACGTCACGGAGGGTGCGAACATGGGGGAATCGTTTGTCGGCGAACTCGGCGTCATCGGGATGCGCGGATGCGAGGATTTTGTAAGCGAGGTGGACGCTTATCTGAAAGATTGGCGTAGACACGACAGCGACGCGACGTTCCTGATCGAGTCGTCCTGCCCGCGTTTCGGCAGCGGGGAAGGCAAGGGCATCATCAAGGAGTCCGTCAGAGGCAAGGATCTGTTCATCATCTGCGATATGTTCAATCACGGCGTGACCTACAATATGTACGGTCAGACCGTGCCGATGAGCCCGGACGACCACTACCAGGATCTCAAGCGGATCATCGGATCGGTCGAGGGCAAGGCGCACCGCATTTCGGTCATTATGCCGATGCTCTACGAGGGTCGCCAGCACAAGCGTTCGGGCCGCGAGTCTCTCGACTGCGCGCTCGCCTTACAGGAACTGGTGAATATGGGCGTTACCAACCTCATCACCTTCGACGCGCACGACGCGCGCGTTCAGAACGCCATTCCGCTCCACGGTTTCGATAACATCCGGACGAGCTATCAGATGATCAAGGCGATGCTCCGCACCTACCCGGATCTGGTCGTCGATCCCGAGAGCATGATCGTCATCTCCCCCGACGAGGGCGCGATGGCTCGCTGCATCTACTACTCCACGATGCTGGGTATCGACCTCGGTATGTTCTACAAAAGACGGAACTACTCGATCATCGTCAACGGCAAGAACCCGATCGAGGCGCACGAGTACCTCGGCCGCGACGTCAAGGATAAGGACGTCATCATCGTCGACGATATGATCTCCTCCGGCGAGTCGGTCCTCGACGTGGCGCAGCAGCTGAAAGAAAAGGGCGCGCACCGCATCTTCATCTTCGCGACCTTCGGGCTCTTCACCGCGGGGCTCGAGACCATCGACAAGGCGTACGCGGACGGGCTGTTTACCAAGATCTTCACCACCAACCTGATCTACCGCACCCCCGAACTGCTCACCCGCGACTGGTACGTCGAGGTCAACCTCTGCAAGTACGTCGCTTATCTCATCGACACGCTGAACCACGACCAGACCATCAGCGGTCTGCTCGACCAGTCCAAGCGGATCAAGAAGATCCTCGCGGAACACAAACAGAAACAGGCAAAAGCCAAGAAATAAAAAAAGACCGGCGGTCGTTTTGACCGCCGGTCGCTTTTTCTTTTTCACTCGAGAAGTTCAAACTTGTACCCGACGCCCCACACGGTTTTCAGGGTCCATTTGTCGGATACGCCCTCCAGTTTCTCGCGCAGACGCTTGATGTGCACGTCCACCGTGCGCGAGTCCCCGAGATAATCGAAGCCCCACACCTTGTCCAGCAGCTGATCGCGGGTGAACACCCGGTTGCAGTTGGAGGCGAGGAAGTAGAGAAGCTGCAGTTCCTTGGGCGGGATGTCGATGGTCTCGCCCCTCAGTTTCAGTTCGTATTTCGCCTGGCTGATCTCGATATTGTCGAAACGCACGACCTCGTCGTCTGACGTCTTCGAGTGGGCGCTGTACCGGCGGAGCACCGCCTTGATCCGCGCCGAAAGCTCCTTCATATCAAAGGGTTTGACGATAAAGTCGTCGGCGCCGAGTTCAAGTCCGAGGACCTTGTCGAACACCTCGCCTTTCGCCGTGATCATGATGATGGGTTTCTGACTGATCTCGCGGATCTCTCGGCAGACCTGCCACCCGTCCTTTTTCGGCATCATGATGTCGAGCAGGACCAGATCGGGCTCGAAGATCTTGAAGAACTGGATCCCGTCGATCCCGTCGCTTGCCGTCCGTACCTGATACCCCTCGTTCTCAAAATACATTTTGAGCATGTCGCAGATGTTCGCGTCGTCGTCGATCACAAGCAGTTTGGTTCCCACGTCCGGTTACCTCCGTCGTTCGGTTTTTTCATTTGTGAACATCGTTAAAAAATACGCGAAGTTCACAATTTCAGTTCCATTATAAACGAAACCGGGGCGCTTGTCAAGGGGCGGGGAAAGAAATGTTTTGTCTTTTTCCCTTTACAACGCGGGCAAAGAATGGTATAATGGTACGGAATAAATGCCCGGCTGTCGCCGGGAGGAAAGAGAAGTCTATGAAACTCGGTATCGTCGGTCTTCCCAACGTGGGGAAGAGCACGCTGTTCAACGCCCTGACCAACGCGGGCGCGGAGATGGCGAACTATCCGTTCTGCACCATCGATCCCAACGTCGGCATCGTCGCCGTCCCCGACAAGCGGCTGGACGTTCTTGCCGAAATGTACCACCCCGAAAAGTATACCCCCGCCGTGATCGAGTTCGTCGATATCGCGGGGCTTGTCCGCGGCGCGTCAAAGGGCGAGGGGCTGGGCAACAAGTTCCTCTCCAACATCCGCGAGTGCGACGCGATCGTGCACGTCGTGCGCTGTTTTGACGACGACGACATCGTCCACGTCGACGGCGGGGTCGATCCCGTCCGCGACGTCGAGACCATCAATCTCGAACTGATCTTCTCGGACCTCGAGATCGTCGACCGCCGGATCGACCGTCTTGCCAAACTGGTCAAAAACGACAAGTCGCTCGCTCCCGAGTTCGCCGCGCTCGAAAAGGTCAAGGCGGGGCTGGACGGCGGGCTTTGCGCCCGTGCGCTCGCCCTCTCCGACGACGAAAAGGAACTGCTTTCGGAAACCCCGCTCCTGACCCTGAAACCCATCATCTACGTCGCCAACATCGCCGAGGGGGAAGTGGCGGGCGGTTACGAGAGCAACCCCTACTTTACCGCGCTCCGCGCCCACGCCGAAAGCGAGCGCGCCGGGATCGTCGCCGTCTGCGCCCAGATCGAGGCGGAACTCTCCGAAATGGAGGGGGAGGAAAAGGCGCTGTTCCTTGCCGACCTCGGGATCGAGGAGAGCGGACTTGACAAACTGGTGAAAGAAAGTTACGCCCTGCTCGGGCTGATCAGCTACCTGACCGCCGGACCGAAAGAGGTGCGCGCGTGGACCATCACCAAAGGGACCAAGGCGCCGCAGGCGGCAGGGAAGATCCACTCGGATTTCGAGCGCGGCTTCATCCGCGCGGAGATCGTGTCCTACGACGACCTGGTCCGGGAGGGTTCGATGAACGCCGTCAAGGAAAAGGGTCTGCTCAGAAGCGAGGGTAAGGACTACGTGATGCAGGACGGGGACGTCGTTCTGTTTAGATTTAACGTCTGAACACAAGCAAAAACAAACGCGCGCCGGCGGTTGCCGGCGCG
>CAMJCC010000075.1 GCA_946404035.1 uncultured Clostridia bacterium
GAGATCACGTTCTCGGTGGACGGCACCGAGACCAAGGTGATGGTCAAGGCGAAAGCGATCCCGGAATACACGGGCAAAACCGAGTGGGAGACCTCGGAACACTACTATAAGATCACGGGGTGGGATAAGGAGTTCGCCCCGGCGACGCGTGACGTCACCTATACGGCGATCGTCGGCGAGTACGGGCTGACCCTCTACGACGTGGTGTTCCTTATGCCGGGCGATAACTACGTCCGGGTCAAGGCGCACGAGGGCGAGATCCCGACCCCGCCGGCGGGGTACGAGACCGACCTGACCCAAGTGGAGGTCATCGGCAGGTTTACGGGGTGGAACAAGGAACTGGTCGCCCCGACGGCGGAGAATACGAACAACGGAAAGACCAAGCCGATCTACGTGCCGCAGTACGCCTACGAAACGCGGTACTACACCGTCACGTTCAACGTACGGGGGACCGAATACGTGGTCAGGGTCGCCGGGAACCAAGTCCCGGTCAGCCCGGTCACCCCGCCCGCCGAGATCACCGACGAAGAGGGCAACGTCTGCGCGTACCGCGGGTGGGACAAGGAGATCGGCCCCGCGACCAAGGACACGGTCTACACCGCTTGGTACGGGACCGAGATCCCGGTCCTCTCCGCCAAGGGAGGGGCAAAGACCGTCCTGACCATGACCTACGACCGGAACACCTCCGACCCGAGCCAGTCCGCCTGGCTTCTCGGGATGCACGACCAATACGGGATCCGCGGGACCAATATGCTGATCGTCGGCAGACTGAACGACAGTATGGTACAAGGATGGAAAACCAACGTTGCCCGCGGGACGCTGGACCTCGGCTGCCTCGGTATGCAGCACAAGTCCGACCGGATCGAGACCACGCAGGCGATCTACCGGGACGAGATCGTGGAAGCCAAGTATCTGGAGGAGCAGCGGTTCCCCGGGAACACCATCATCTGCTTTGCCTCCCCCTACGCACAGCTCCGGGATTTCAGTTACAAAGCCAACGCGGACGGCACGCCCGACAAAACGCAGAAGATCTACGACGGCGGCTCGAAGAAGTTGGCGCGGGATACCTACTTTGCCGTCCGGAACGGCGAAACGGGTCTCAATTCGCTGGATCCCCCGTGCAGCGACGAGGCGGGCGGCTGGTACAACCTGAAAGTACAGTGGTTCTACAACCGTGACCGGCAGACCACCGCCCAACGCACCAAATGGATCGACGACGCGGTCGAACAGGGCGGGTGGCTCCTGATCTTAGCGCACGATTTTCTCGGCAGCGACGACTACCTCAGTCTGACGGAGGCGGAGGGGGAAGCGTTCTTCAAATACGCCTCGACCTATATCCAGTCGGGCGATATCTGGGCGGCGACCTTCAACGAGGCGACCAAGTATCTCCGCGAAAAGCAGAGCACGACCGTGACAGAGCGCTACGAGAACGGCGCCGTGTACGTGCAGATGAAGATCGACCGCACGACCGAGGACGGCAAGGAGATGCCCGAGAGCGTCTTCAACTATCCCCTCTCGGTCGAGGTGAGCGTCCCCGCAAATTGGACGAGCGTCCGCTACACCACGAGGGGCAAGACCGCGACCGCTGACGTCTACCGGAAGAACGGCGGCGCGTACGTGATGCTGGACCTCGTTCCCGGGGCGGACGGGGTCGCCGTCACGACCGAGATCAGACCGTAACGCGGGGAAAATCGTCGGTTTCATCTTGCTTTTTGATCGCAAGTGCTGTATAATGATAGTACGTTTACGGAAAGGGGATTTTGAAAAGTGAAACGCTCGCTTTCTTTGCTTCTCTCTTTTGTGATGCTCCTGCTTCCCTGCCTGACGATGTTCGCGGGGTGCGGCCCTGTCGAAAAGGACGCCTACGAGATCACGTTCTCGGTCAACGGCAACAAGACCACGGCGACCGTCAAGGCGGGCGAGGTCCCGGAATACACGGGCGACGTCGAGTGGGAGACCTCGGAACACTACTATAAGATCACCGGGTGGGATAAGGAATTTGCCCCGGCGGCAAAGGACGTCACCTATACGGCGATCGTCGGCGAGTACGGGCTGACCCTCTACGACGTGCTGTTCATTCTGGGCGGCAACAAGTACGTCAAGGTCAAGACCCACGAGGGCGAGATCCCGACCCCGCCGACGGGGTACGAGACCGACGATACCCGCGCAAAAGAGTTCGGCACATTCAGTAAATGGGAACCGGAACTGTCCGCCCCCACCGCCGAAAATACGGAGAACGGAAAGAAAATGAAGAGTTTTACCGCGCGATACAACTACGAACCGAAATATCTTGCCGAGATCCTGCCGGTCAAAAACGGCGCGAAAGGCATCCTTACGATGACCTACGACGACGGAAAATACGAGACCGCCGTCTGGGTCAACGCGGAAAACAAGAAACACGTTCTGAACGGTTCGTGCATGATGGTGCCGAACTGGGGAGGGAGTTATCCCAACTTCACAAACGACGGCGGAACGATCGACAAGTGGAACGCGCTGTTCGCAGAGGGGACGCTGGAGCCCCAGAGCCACAGCATGACGCACGAGCGGATCATCCCGGACGAAAACTGGGGCGCCAACGAAGAAAAGTGGAAGACCTACGAGAAGAACTGGCTCCAGGAGATCTACGACGAGGAACTGGTGCAGGCAAAGACCGCGATCGAAACGGCGTTCCCCGGCTTCGACTGCATCGGCTTCGCCCCGTCGAACAATACGCTCTCAAACAAGAGTTACAAGTCCGACGGAAAAGGAAACCGCGTCCAGGAAAACGGTAAATACGTGCTTTTGAACGACGGCGGCGCGGAGAAAGTCGCGGAGGACACCTACTTCGCGATCCGCAAGGGCAAACGCGCCGTGCAGTCGCTGGATCCCACCCTCGACAACAAGGAGGGCGGTTGGTACAACCTCTGCATCCGGGCGTTCAAGGATTATAAGGAGCAAGCCGACAAACTGTCAAACGGCAAGAGTTGGCTTGACCAGACGGTCAACGAGGGCAACTGGCTGATCGTGATGTGCCACGCCATCGGGATCAAGAGCGGCGGGGACATCATCCGGGATTACGCCGACGAGTTCTTCGCCTACGCCGGGCAGTACGTCGCAGATGGCAAACTCTGGTGCGCGACCTTCAGCGAGGCGACCAAGTACCTCCGCGAAAAGCAGAACACCACCGTCAGCGAGCGGTACGACAAGGAAAACAACGTCGTGTACGTCGATATGAAGATCAATCGGACGACGGGGGACGGCAAGTTCCTTGACCCGACGGTCTTCAATTATCCCCTGACCGTCGAGGTGCGCGTTCCCTCGCATTGGCAGAACGTCCGCATCGGCGACGCGACGACCTATACTCAGGTCGAGGTCCGCGAAGACGGCTGCTACGTGCTGGCGAACCTGATCCCCGGGGCGGACGGCGTGACCGTCACGACGGCGATCCGTCCGTAAAAATCTCCTATCCTCTTTACCGCAGGGCGGGTCCACCGCCCTGCGGTAAAACTATCTTGATCGGATCTTCCCTTTTTTCTTGCTTTTTTTTTGCAAGTAGTGTATAATAATATATCATTTAAGAACGAGAGGTTGCCAATCGTGAAAAGATCCGTTTCTCTTCTGCTTTCCTTTGTGATGCTCCTGCTCCCCTCCCTCACCCTGCTGTCGGGGTGCGGACAGACGGAAAAGGACGCCTACGAGATCACCTTCTCGGTCAACGGCAACAAGACAAAGGTGACCGTCAAGGCGGGCGAGGTCCCGGAATACACGGGCGACGTCGAGTGGGAGACCTCGGAACACTACTATAAGATCACCGGGTGGGATAAGGAACTTGCCCCGGCGACGCGCGACGTCATCTACACGGCGACGATCGGCGAGTACGGGCTGACCCTCTACGACGTGCTGTTCATTCTGGGCAATAACAAGTACGTCAAGGTCAAGACCCACGAGGGCGAGATCCCGACCCCGCCCGCGGGGTACGAGACCGACGAGACCCGCGAGAAAGAGATCGGGACCTTCGTCAGATGGGAACCCGAACTGACCGCCCCGAAGAGCGGAGACGGGATCAAGAGTTTCCGGGCGGTTTACAACTACGAGGCGCGCTACCTTGCCGAGATCCTGCCGGCAAAGGGCGGCGCAAAGGGCATCCTTACCCTGACCTACGACGACGGGATCTACAGCACCGGCGTCTGGGTCGACAAGATGAACAAGCAATACGGGCTGAAGGGCTCGTTCATGCTGGTGCCGCATTGGGGCGACGAGGACAGATATAAGAATTTCGGGTACGCCGCCGGAAGCGTGAGCAAATGGCAGGCGCTGTTTGCCGAGGGGACGCTGGAACCCGAGAGCCACAGTATGACGCACGCCATGCTTCCCTACGATACGTTCTGGGACGACACGACCAGACTGACCTGCTATCAGGAGAACTACCAGTATGAACTGGTGCAGTCGAAAGCGGCGATCGAAGCCGCGTTCGGGACCCCCTGCCTCTGCTTTGCGCCGGCGAACAACACGCTCTCGCATAAGAGTTTGAAATCCGACGGGAACGGCAACCTCGTCAAAGAGGGGGGCAAGTACGTCGAGGTGAACGACGGCGGCGCGAATAAAGTCGCCTGCGAGACCTATTACGCCATCCGGCGCGGCGACCGCAACACCGTACAGACGACCAACCCCCCGGTGGGCGCGGGCGCAGGCGCGTGGCACAACCTGGCGATCAAGGCGTTCAAGGACGACAACTCAAAAGAGATGTCGGTCCGCAAGGGCTGGATCGACACGGCGGTGAAGAACGGCAACTGGCTGATCATCATGTGCCACGGCATCAAGGGAGAGGGCGCCAGCGACGCCGGGGACCTGACGACGGAGGAATCCGAGGCGTTCTACGCCCACGCCTCCACCTACGTCAAGACCGGCGAACTCTGGTGCGCGACTTTCGGCGAGGCGACCAAGTACATCCGCGAGAAACAGAACACGACGGTCACCGAACGGTACGAAAAGGAAAACAACGTCGTGTACGTCGATATGAAGATCGATCGGACGGCGGCGGACGGGATGGTCCTCTACGAGAGCATCTTCAACTATCCCCTGACCGTCGAGGTGCGCGTCCCCTCGCATTGGCAGAACGTCCGGGTCGGCGACGCGACGACCTATACCCCGGTCGAGGTCCGCGAGAACGGCTGTTTCGTGACCGTGGAACTGATCCCCGGGGCGGACGGCGCGACCGTCACGACGGCGATCCGTCCGTAAAAGTGAACGGAACGGTATTCGGGTAAAGGAGATACGGAAATGATCAAAAGAATTGTCTTCCCTCTCGTTTTTGTCCTGTTCCTCGTTTTCTCTGCCGTGGCGCTGGCTTCGTGTGATACGGGCGAGCCCGCGGTCTACGACGTCGTCTTTCTGATGCCGAACGGGGACGAGGTCGAACGGGTCGTCGTCCCGACGAAAGAGGGCGAGATCCCGGTCCCGCCCGCGGGATACGAGACCGACCTCTCGAACGTCGACAAGGTCGGCACCTTCGTCCGGTGGGATAAGGAACTGACCGCCCCGACCAAGAAGACCGTTTCGGACGGTGAAACGATGACCTATACCCCCGTCTACGAATACGCCACCCGCTATTATACGGTGACGTTCGTGGTCCAGGGGACCGAATACCCGGTCCGGACGGCGGGCAATCAGACGCCGATCTGTCCGGTCACGCCCCCGGCAAAGGCGACCGATCCGAACGGGATCAATCTGGATTATCTGGGATGGGACAAGGAGGTCGCGGCGGTGACGGAAGATACGATCTATACCGCGCGGTACGGAAGCACCGCGACGGTCCTGGCGGCAAAGGACGGCGCGAAAGCGGTCCTGACCATCTCCTACGACGACGGGAACTACGACTCGGCGGTCTGGGTCAACCAACAGAACAAGCTCTACGGGCTCAAGGGCTCGTGCATGATCATTGCGGGGAGAGCCAGTTTCACCAGCAAGGTCAGCCAGTGGAAAACCTTGCTTGCCGACGGGACGCTGGATATCCAGTGTCACAGTATGAACCACAACGGCACGACGACAAATTACGGGTCGCACGCCGATCACGTGGAGGACGTCGTCAAGTCGAAGCAGAAGTTGGAGGGGTATTTCCCGAACAACGACGTACTGGTCTACGCGACCCCGTACACGAAGATCACCGATTACAGTTACAAAGTCAGCGGGGACGAAAATTCGCAAATCATCCAGGACGGCGGGACCAAAGCGCTGATCCACGAAAACTACTACGCCAACCGCAACGGCCCAAGCGGCTTGCAGTCGCTGGATCCCAAGATGGGCGACGATAAGGGCGCGTGGTACAACCTGTACGTCCAATGGCTCAAAACCGAGAGTTCGCAGACCAACAAGATCCGGACCGGTTGGATCGACGGCGCGGTGAAACAGGGCGGCTGGCTCATCATCCTGGCGCACAGCGTGGTGGACAATCCGGACACCGAATGGAACATCTCCAAGACCAACGCCGAGGCGTTCTACAAACACGCACAGACCTACGTCAAGACGGGCGAACTCTGGTCGGCGACCTTCGGCGAGGCGGTCAAGTATATCCGCGAGCGGCAGAATACCACCGTCACCGAGCGTTACGAGAACGGCGCGGTCTTCGTCGATATGAAGATCAACCGGACGACCGCGGACGGCTTGACCCTGACCCAGAAAGTTTTCAATTATCCCCTGACGGTCGAGGTGCGCGTCCCGTCGGGGTGGAAACTCGCTCTGTCCACCGACGAAAACGGCGGAACGATGACCTCCGCCGTCTATACCCGCAACGGGGTCTCCTACACGAGAGTGAATATGGTCCCCGGAGCGGACGGCGCGATCGTCACGACGCAGATCACCCCCCTCTCTGTCAACTGATCGAAATAAAAAGAGCCGCGCGGCGGGAGTTCCCGCCGCGCGGCGTTTTTCTTTCGTTCAGAGGAGTTCGGGGAGAGCGGAGACCCGGAACGGGCGGGTATAGGCGCGCTTGCCGCACTCATCCGCGACCTCGACCCGGAAATACGAGTTCTTCCAGTCGGGTTCGGTTTCGGCGCGGTACTTGTCCCCTATCCGGGAGATTTGGAACCGTGCGACGAAGCCGTCGCCCTCGCGCTTGGGCGCGGCCGCCTTTGCGACCCTGTAACTGCGCCAGTCGGTCACGACCCGGACCTCCCGCGCCTCGCTGCACCGGACGGTCAAAACGCCGTCGTCAAGCGACAGTTCGGTGATCTCGGGTCCGGTCGTGGAGTAGAAGTCCCCCGCGAGCAGCGCCCGGATCACGTCGTCGTAGTCGAGCGACGCCGCCCGGATCATCGTCCAGCCGCCGAAACAGTCCACCGGCGCGTGGGCGTCGTCCGAGCAGACCGGGAACACGTCCTTCCCCGCCCGGAGCAGATCGTCAAAAGGAACGGTGGTGTCGGGCAGGTCCTCGAGGACGCAACCGTGGTTGTAGACCTCGATACCCCACAGCCCCTCGAGCCCGATATAGTCGGGATAGTTCTGCAGCGACCAGACCGGGTGATTGTAGCAGACGAAAAAGCCGCCCTCGTTTCCGATCCTGATAAGATCGTTCACCGACGGAACCGAGTAGACTGCCCGCGCGTCGGTCTCTCTCATCTCATCGGTCACCAGCGCCATCGACGAGGGGCAGACGATCCGGCTCTCCGAAAACACCGGCGAAAGGGTCGTTTCGCGGCTCTTGGCGTAAAAATTCAGGTGATAGGTGCGCTGATAGCGGTCGCCCTGCACCGTGATCTCGTCGATCGCGATCTCGTGCGCGTTCAGCGCCAGGAAGTTTTCGTCCGTTAAGTCGTTGTGCGGCACGAAGATCTCGTGATCTGTGAACGCAAGGATCGAATACCCCCGCGCACGGTACGCCTCCTTGATCTCCTCGGGCGTCATTTGCCCGTCGGACACAGTGGTGTGCAGGTGGAGATTTGCCTTGTAGAATTGCCCGCCCTCGGGCAGAAGCCAGCGTTTCATCGTCGTCCTCCGTCGTCTTTTCTCTTTTCCTATTGTAGCACACCGCAACGCCATTTGCAAGCCCGTGTTGCGCGAAAAGCGCAACGGTAACATAGGTCCACCTCATCTGTCACTTCGTGACATCTTCCCCTCAAGGGGAAGACTACGAAGCCCGGGGCGAATGGAAACATCCTTTCGACCTAACCGCGCCAGCTATTGTCATCAGGCGCGCGCAGGCGAGTGCGGAAGCCCCGTTCTCGACCCGACGCTGTACAACCGTACTGCAAGCGGTCGAGAACGGGACTAGAAAAACGAATTGATTAAAAGAAGAAAAGCGCCCGCGACTGCGGGCGCTTTTCAACCTTAATTGCGTTGTACTATGCGAAGAATTCGCACAGAGAAAAATGCTTTAACGGATCAAGATGATCCATTCGTTTTTCGTTCCGTGCCGCATCCGCGCGTCGTCCATCAGTGGACGATGCATTTCTCGGTATCTTTATCGAAGATATGGACGCGCGAGGTGTCGATCGCGATCTTGATGTTGT
>CAMJCC010000076.1 GCA_946404035.1 uncultured Clostridia bacterium
TTTTTCTTAATCATTTCTTTTCTGTTCTTCGGCGGAACGCGCCCCAGACCTTTTCAAACCAGAGGTCGCGGTCGGACGGGATCGGGCGGACCGGCACGACCTCGATCTTAAGGTCCTCGCCGTCCTTTTTCACCGTCACGATCTGCCCCCTGCCGCTCTCGTCCTCCGGGCGCAGGTCCCGGTCCATAAAGTCTCCGCCGTCCAGCACGAAGCCCGAGCCGCGAGAGCCGAACCGCTCGGCGGTATAGAGGATCGCCGTGGCGACCGCGCGCGACGTCCGGATGACGTCCAGGTTCTTGAAGAGGTCCCCGATCTCGTCGCAGGTCGCCCACTTGTTCTTGTCGGAAAACGCTTTGAGGTCGAGGTCGATCTCGGGCAGCGCCTTTTTCATTTCGGGGATGTTGCGCAAGAACGCGAAACTCCCGCTCATCCGCGAGGCGTAACGCGCCCGCTGAACGGCAAGCGTCGAGCGGTCGCCGTGCGTCGCTTCGATCAGCGCCTGCGCCCGTTTTATCGCCTCGTTTGCGATCTTGTCAAAGTTTTCCGACGGTTTTGCCTTGCTGTCGTAGACGACGTGCTGCGCCGCGCGGAGCCCGCCGACCTGACAGGAGTTCAGGGCGGTCCCGCCCGGACGGAAGATGCCGAGACTGCCCGCCGCCTCGCCGATGACGTAAAGACCCGGCACGGTGGTCTGCCAGTTCGCATCGATCCGGACGCCCCCGTTGTTGTGCTGGGCGCAGACCGCGACGCGGAGGGGTTCACGCCAGAGGTCGATGCCGTGTTCGGCGTAGAGCGAGATGGCGCCGGGGTTCATCTTGTTGAGCCGTTCGATCGGGCGCGCGATCAGGGCGTCGGAGTTCGAGAGGTACTTTTTCGCGACCTCCCCGATCCCGGAAAAGTCCTCGCCGATCCCGCTCGGCTCGCGCGTGAAGTCCATATAGACCTTCCGGCCCAGCACCACGCTCTCGCGGTAAACGATCAGATCGATGTAGGACGAGCCGTGCAGCTTCCGCACGTCAAAGGGCCATTCGTATCCTTTTAAGAACACGCGGTCCAGCATCTCGCGTTTGTCGTCGAAATAGTCGCAGAGGAACTCGCGCTCCACCCCGTTCTCGTCGACCGAGATATAGCGGGGAAGCACCTGCTGATAGGTCCCCGACACGTTCCAGCGGAAATCGGTCGACGCCAGCCCATACTGCCACTCCGACAGGTTGCCGAACGCCGCCCCCGCCTCGAGCGCCAGGGAGGAGTTCCCGGTCTGCGACACGGGATAGACCGAGTTGAAGTAGATCGCGGCGGGACCCCCGGTCGCCAGCACGACGTGCGGCGCGGAGACCGCGACGTAGTCCGGCGCGCCGGTCTTCGATCTGTCCAGCGCCAGAACGCCGATCGCCCGACCGTTTTCGGTCAGGATCTCGATCGCCTGCGTGTCGTCGAGGATCCGGATCCCTTTTTTCTCGACCGCGGCTTCCAGCACCTCGGTCATCTCTTTGGAGGTGTAGGGACCGATGGAGGTCGCGCGGCAGAACGGGTCGTGGTCGGTCTTGTATCCGACGAACTCGCCGTATTCGTTGGTCGGGAACTTGACGCCGAGCCCCGCCAGTTTGAGGAAACAGCGCGCGGAGTTCGCCGCCTCGGCAAGCGCGACGTCGCCGTCCATGGCGCCGCCGGAGAACAGCGTTTGTGCCATATTCATCACGCTGTCGCCCTCGTCGCCCGCAAGCGAGAGTTTGTAGTAGGTCTGCTTGTCGCTTCCCGTGTTGCGGGACGTGCCGAGCAGCCGCCCCTCGGTCATGAGCGCGATATTCTTGTACCCGAGATCGAAGAGCCAGTCGGCGCAGTTGTACCCCGCGCACCCCGACCCGATCACCACCGCGTCAAATCGTTCGATCTTCATAATCGTTCTCCTGTCGTTTGCATAATAGGATAGGACTGCCGAAGTCAGGTGCAGAAACCCCGCTCTCGCTCCGAAGCTGTATTTTATACTGCGAGAGGGCGAGAACGGGGTTAGGAAAGCACTTGAATAAAAACGGAAAAATCCGAAGGATTTTCACTGCTGCGAGTTGCGGGGAAAAGGAACCGCACGTTTCCTTTGGAAAAGGAAATCGTGCTTTCCGATCTGCGCTGAATGCGACAGCCCCGCGCAAGCATCAAAGACGGCGGACGAAAACGTCATAGTCTGCGAATGTGGAAGCCCCCGTCCGCATTCAGGACGGTACCCGTTCCGAAGTCGATCAGACCGCTGGCGGCGGCGAGAACGCAGTTCGCCACGTCCTCGGGCGTGCCCCAACGCTTGATCGGGGTGATCCCCTCCGCGATCAGTTTGTCGTATTTTGCCGAAACGACCTCGGTCATCGGGGTCTTGATGATGCCGGGACGGACCTCGAACACCGGGATCCCGAACTCGGCGAGTTTGTCGGCGAACAGCGTGGTGATCATCGAAACGCCCGCTTTCGAGATGCAGTACTCGCCGCGGCTGGTGCTGGACGTGTAACTCGAGTTGGAGGCGATGTTGACGATCCGGGGCTTGTAGTCGTTTAGACCCTTGGACTGCTCGGCGATCATCCGGTTGGCAAAGGTCTGGCACATAAAGAACGTGCCCTTGGTGTTGATGCCGACCACGCGGTCGAAACTTTCCTCGGTGGTCTCCAGAATGTCCAGCCGCACCTTGCAGGCGACGCCCGCGTTGTTGACCAAGAGGTCGATCCGTCCGCACTCGCGCTCGACGAAATCGGCGAGGTTCTCGCGGTCGGCGGCTTTCGAGATGTCGCACTTGCAGTAGAGTTCGCCCTCCATCGTGTCGTGCACGTCGGAGTAAACGACCTTATATCCCGCGGATTTGAGGGCGTCCGCGATCCCCCTGCCGATCCCCTGATAGGAACCGGTGACGACGGCTACTTTTTGCATGCTACTTTCTCCTTATAAAGGTTTCTGTAATACTCGTTGAAGACGGCGCAGCCCGAAACGCATTTCGCCCGCATCAGCGCCGTGCATTTGGAGCAGGCGACGCAGGTCTTTTTGGGGTCGAATTTCCCGGCGAGCCAGTCGCGGTAGAACGAGGGGTAGGCGAGCGTCATCCGTCCGAACCCGACGAGGTCGCAGATCCCGCGGGAGAGTTGGTCCTCCGCGCGCTCGAGCAGATCGTCGCGGTAGAACGACAGACCCGACCCGACGACGAGCAGGGAGGGGAAGCGTTCCTTGATGTGTTTCTCGACTTCCTCGAAGCGGCGAAGCCCGACGTCGGGGGGCTCCGGTGCGCCGAGCGGGGCGCGGTAGGGACGGTTGACGAACGAGTTGTAGTAGGGGTTGCCGAGCGTGACGTTCAGCATCCCGATCCCCTCGTCGATCAGTTCCCCGATCAGGCGGTCGGGCTCGGTGAGGTCGAGGTTCCCGTCCTTATCGGTCCCGAACCCGTAGGGGTAGGGGATGACGTCCGAAACGCTGAGCCGCGTCACGACGGGATAACCCTTCGGCACAGCGGCTTTGACCGCGCGGATCGCGTTGAAGTAGAGCCGCGTGCGGTTCTCGAAACTCCCGCCGTACTCGCCCTTTCGGGTGAACGAGGAGAGCAGTTCCTGGAACAGATAGCCGTGGCAGGACTTGACGTCCACGCCGTCGAACCCCGCCTTGACCGCCAGCGCCGCCGTCTTGGCGTAAAGGGCGGGCAGCGTGGAGAGGTACTCGTCGGAAACGATATTCTCGTCGGTCACGGGGCGGGTCGCCTCGTAGATCGGGTGGCGGTAGGCGATCATCGGGACGATGCTCTGCCGCCCCGAGTGGGTCAGCTGGATGAAGATGACGGGGTTTATCCCGGTCTCCTCCTTCGCCGCTTTGCGCATCTCGGAGACAAGCGCGGCGTAGTCGGGGAGCGTCTGTTCGGTCAGCATCATCTGGCGCGGGTTGGTCCGCCCCTCGGGGCAGACGGCGGTCGCCTCCAGCCAGATCAGTCCCGCTCCGGATCTCGCGGCGTTCAGATACTTCTTGACGGTCAGCTCTCCCGGCGCGCCGTCCTCCCGACAGTCGCAGCCCTCCATCGGCTGAAAGACCACGCGGTTCGGGATGACGAGTGATCCGAAAAGCAAAGAATTGTTTATCATTTTTATCTTCCTGTATCCCCGTTTTTACGAATATATATAACGACTATATAATAATTATAACATCGCTATTTTTGCAGTCAATTCTTTTTTTTGTGAAAAATATTGTTTTTCTTGCAAATATCTGTTATAATAAAGAAAATGTATTTGCGGAGGCGCAAACGGAATGCAGAATACGCTGAAAACCCGGAACACCGAATTTACTTACCGTGAGGAGATCACGGGCTCCAAACGGATCTTCGATACGCACTGCCATCTCTCGTTCGAGTTGATCGCCGTCTACGAGGGCGCGATCCATATCATCGTCGAGGGACAGCGGATGGAATTGCAACCTTACCACATGGCGATCATCCCGCCGCACCGCTACCACAGCGTGTTTTCGGTCAAGAGCGGCAACTATCGCCGCGTGACCATCCTGTTTGACCGCGACCTGATCCCCGAACAGATCCGGGAGGAGGTCATCGCGGCGATCGGACAGGAGCCCTTTTACGTCCATCCGTTCTTGAAGCAGATGCTCGACCCTCTGGCGGAGGTGCTCCAGATGCCGACGCCCGAACGCTACGGCCCGCTTGCCGAGAGCATCCTGATCCAGATCCTCTATCACCGGATCATGTACAGCTCGGTCGGTTCGCTCGGCGAGTCCGACCCGATGATCCACCAGATCTCGGAGTACATCGACCGCCACATCCACCAGCAGATTTTGCTCGACGACATCGCCCATCACCTCTACCTCTCGAAATCCACGCTCTGCCACGTCTTCCGCCGGAAGATGAACATTTCGGTCAAGCAGTACATTTTGCAGAAAAAGATCGTCTACGCCGCCGATCTCATCCGCAACCGCGTCCCCGCGAAAGAGGCGGCGCGCTCCATCGGCTACGACAATTACGCGAACTTCTATAAAATGTACAAAAAGTTCTTCTCCGAGACCCCGGCGCATCGGGACAAACTCGAGTAAAAGAACGGCCCTCCGCTCGGGAGGGCTGTTCTTTTTTTTGTTTTCTGCGTCGCGTCAGTGGCGCCGTCTGGGGTCTCCGTGGTCGCGGTAGTAGGCGTCCTTGTCCCGGTACATCTCCTCGTCGGCGCGCTTGAACACCGCGCGGAACTCTTTGTCGACGCCCGCTTCGTAGGTGGCGGCGCCCTTCGAGAACGAGATCTTGGCGGGGCCCGCGCCCTTTTCGTTCTCGCGCGCCGTTTCGGCGTCGAGTTTTGCAAACGCCTCGACCATATCCTGCGCCGTGTGGTCGGGTAGAACGGCGATGAACTCGTCGCCCCCGATGCGGAAGACGCACTTGTTGCCGAAGATGAGCTTGATGCAGTCGGCGGCGCCGACGATCATCCGGTCTCCGTTCTCGTGACCGTAGTCGTCGTTGACGGCTTTCAGCCCGTTCACGTCGAAGACCGCGATGGAGAACGCGGCGTTCCCCTCGGAGATGATCCGGTCGGTCTCGCGCACCAGTTCAAGATACGCGCTCTTGTTGCCGACCCCGGTCATTCCGTCTATATACGCCTGCGCGTGGATGAAGTCGATAAAGCGTTTCAGGTTCAGTCGGATGGTCGCCACGTCCTCTGAGAGTTTCTCGATACTGCCCTCCGCGGCGTCGGCGCCGTCCTCGGGCAGGGGCGGCGCGGGCGCGATCATCGCGTAGTCCGCGTCCGAGTTGATCTCCGCCATCAGCGTGCCGAGGTTGACGGTGAGGGCGTTGACCTCGTCGTTCAGCTTTCCGAACCGCTTGCGGAGGCGGGAGGTCAGGAGCAGCGCGATCACCCCTCCGGCGATCAGCGCGGCGGCGCCCGCGAGCAGCAGGTAGACCGCGTTCTGGGTCATCTGGTTCTTATACCAGTCGGCGTCGAAATCCACGCCGACGATCCCGCCGATCTTCCCGTCCGAGGTCTTGACCGGGCAGTACGCCGAGTAGTATTTGCCCCATCTGTCCAGGACGGCTTTGCTGTCGACGGCGGCTTCCCCCTTGCCTGCCGAGAGCAGGGCGGGGGAGACCTCGACCGGCTCCCCGAATTTGGCGGGGTCGTTGTCGGGATCGGGGTCGGCGATAAAGATGAACGTCCCGTCCTCGCTTTGGCGAACGACGTAGATATACTTGAACTCCAGCTTTTCGCTGAACGATTTGAGCTTGTTCAGGACGGCGATCTGCTTCTCCCCACCCTCGTCGGCGGCGGTCAGCGTCGCCAGTTCGTCGCCGTCCAGTATCGCGGCGGCGGTCTTGGCGACCCCGAGCATGTGGTTGTCGATCACGCGCCGCATCGTGGTCCGGGACCGGAACGCCAAAAAGGCGCCGACGGTGCCGTTCAAAAGAAGCAGCGCCAGCGTGATCAGCAAGACGGATCTTGCGCTCAAAACGGTTTTTTTCAATTTCATGTTAGCCCCGCGGTTTTCGGTCGATCTCGAAACCGGACCTTTTTTATATATTTTAACATAGTAAAAATGTTTTTTCAACCTATATTTATACATTTTGACTGTAAATTTACAAACTTGACACATTTGCACCGCCGAACGCGCCTTTTTGCCGCCGAAAAGGACGGTTTTGGACCCGGTTCGGGCAATTCTTGCGCGTATCTCTTGACAAATTGCCAAAACGATTATACAATGAAAGGGAGGAGAGGTCTTCGACCT
Organism: uncultured Clostridia bacterium; assembly: GCA_946404035.1. Lineage (GTDB taxonomy): Bacteria > Bacillota > Clostridia > Oscillospirales > CAG-272 > UBA1740. The sequence continues at coordinate 6,724 of CAMJCC010000076.1, forward strand.
CCTCATCAGACTTTGACGGGAAAGGTAAGGGTACCGATATGAGAAAAACTGCGATCCGCTACGCGCTTTACGCGATCCCTCTGGCTCTCTTCAATCTTCTGTTCTTTCTGATCGGTGGAACGGCACACGCCGCCCCCGTGTGGATCTCCTACGTCTGGATCCAGGTCGCGTTCCTGCTTCTTCTGATCTCGCCCCGGCTCTCCCGGACCACCGAAAACAGCCCGGTGTACCGGATCTCGCTGGCGCTGATCTCGCTCGTCTATTTCGCTGTTGAGTTCGTTATCGGCTTGATCGTGATCATCCTCCATCCCGCGGGGGTCAAGGGACCCGTCATCGCGCAGGTGATCCCGTTCGCCCTCTATCTCTTCGTGTTCCTGCTCGATCTTCTGTTCGTCGAATACGCGTCGGACGCCGATAAGGAAAAGGAAGAGAAAGAAAAACGCGAAAAAGCCGAAAAGGCAAACAAAGCGGACGGGGAATGACCCGCCGCACGTGAACAACCGACCCTCCGGGCGCCGTCGTTCGATGGCGCCCGGTCGCGCATAAAAACGGCACGGCGCCGAAACGGTAAGGAGAACGAATGAATATTTGGCACGACATATCCCCCGAGAGGATCTCGCCGAACGACTTCATCGCGTACATCGAGATCACGAAAGGGCAGAAACAGAAATACGAACTGGATAAGGAAACCGGGATGCTGATCCTGAACCGGGTGCTTTATACCTCGACCCACTATCCCGCCAACTACGGGTTCATCCCCCGCACGCTGTCGGCGGACGGCGACCCCTTGGACGTTCTCGTGATGTGCTCCGAAGCCATCCTGAACTGCTCCTTGGTCCGGTGCTTCCCGATCGGCGTGATCTCGATGGAGGACGGCGGGGAAATGGACGAGAAGATCATCGCCCTGCCGTACAGCGACCCGTCCTATTCCAGTTACAAATCCATCCACGAACTGCCCGAACACATGATGCAGGAAATGGAGCATTTCTTCACGGTCTACAAGCAGCTCGAGGGCAAGAAGACCTACGTCTCCAAGACCGAGGGGCACGTCGCCGCGCGCGAGGTCATCGCCAAGAGCATCCTCGCCTACAACGAAAAGTTCGGGAAATGAGAGTTTCCACGCCTCCGGCGCGGAAACTCGGTGGGTTCGAAGCGGAGCTTCGCTCTCCGCCAAAACAGGGGCGCGCACTCTTACGCGTGCGCGCCCCTGTTTTGGCGGAGAGGGTGGGATTCGAACCCACGTGGGCTTGCGCCCAAACTGATTTCGAGTCAGCCCCGTTATGACCGCTTCGATACCTCTCCGTATGTGTGCCGGGATGGAAAGGAGAACCGGGGAACGAGAAGCAACCGCCCTTCCGAAAACATAGTCGCGGTGCGCGTGCGTCGTAGACGCCCTTCATCGCTCCTTGTTT
>CAMJCC010000077.1 GCA_946404035.1 uncultured Clostridia bacterium
GGTCATCCTTTGTTCCAAGGAAACCGGAAGCAACCAGCCCTATTTCAGCATCATTTATTATCCCGAAGCAAATCTTGCAAACGGGATCTACACGATGAAAATCGCATACCCCTCAAAATTCATCTACACTTATAACGCCGGAACCACTTCGGGAACACCCATCAGATTTACGAATGCCTTTAATTACGAAGAACACAAGCAATTTCTGATCCGCAAAGTCGAGGGCAACGAGTACACCATCCAGCCGGCTCACGCACCGTGGATGGGGTTAAGTACTCCGGGTAGCGGATACAACCCGACCGTAACGCTCGAAGAATACGACCCCAACAGCGATTTGCAGCGGTTTACCATTTCGAAATGTGGCGATAACTATATCATCCGAACCAAATCAAGTGGTTTTCGGTATATTCTGTGTTACGATTATGCAGACGGTTATCTCACATCAGCGTATCAATATTATGATGTTACAAGCAGCGAGAAATGGATCTTGACATCTACTACCCTCTCCAGCGGCGTGTATAGTTTAAGGAGTTCCCATTCCCAGAACAATTATAACTACGCAAACGCCGTGAATAATAGCCAGGGCACCTTCGAAAACGTTACCAATGTGTATTCCCGCCCTGTTTATCAAACGCATTTCTCGACCTCCCCACAGTCCTCCACGTCCCCCATATTCACCGCGCTCTTCAAGATAATCTACCGTCCCGCAACCCAGGATTACATCATCCGGAGTATGATGGACAACCTACTCATACTTCACCATATCAGCAATAATCCTCGCCTGTCGAAGCGGGATTTTGTCCCGGACGATACCACCTTGAGCATGTACACTTGGCGGATCACAAGGTGTAACCAGAGTGGATTTTACATTTGGTACGAGACGAGCGGGGGATCAAGGCACTTCTTGACGATGCCTTCTTCGGGCAGTCTGACCACTGTTACCGACAAAAACTCCGCCACCATCTGGAACACTTGCGTTTATTCCGGAACGGCGAGACAGTATTTCTGGGCATACGATTACAACGTCTATCCGGATTACGAAACCGCCCACCCGGGGGATCAGATCAACGTGTCCTCGTTGGCCGGCACTTACAATCACAGTTTCTATTCGACTGTGATCGGAGTCAACACGCCCGGCACGGTGTCCTACTCGGTCAAGAACACCAACGGAACGTCTACCTCGGTGGCTTCAATTACGAGTAGCACCGGGATTTTGACCTTTAATCCTAACAAGTGCGGCGTGGTAAGAGTGCAGTTCACATACTCATCCGGCTTCTCTTTCACAACGGATTACTGCTGCGTTCCGACCTCCGGCTATTTCTTTGCGATGCAAAACGTCATGGGATCGACCGGCTATGCAAAGTCCTCCGGTAACTTCGCAACGAATTCGTCGATTTCCGGCGGTACGTTCACGGACACCCAGTTGTGGCAAAGAATCCCGTGCCAAGGTTCTAACATGAGCGGTTATTACTATATTAAAAACGTCGGGAGCGGAAAATATCTCTCCGCAGCAAGTGACACGACGATGGACGCTGATCTGGTGATGGTTTCCTCCGCGACGGGAGATCGTCAAGCGTGGAAGTTTACCCAAACGAGTTCCGGTCAGTGGAAGATCCGCTGCAGACGCGATGAATTGGCAGGGAACAACCTGTACATCAACGTCAATCCCTCGACCAACCGGCTCATTCAGGGTACTTTCGTTCAGAACAGCAGTTACTACGACGAATTCAACCTCCTTGTGGTCGGCACGAACATCCTGTGCGGCAGTATGCCCACAAGACAGACGCTCATCGACCCGTCGCAGGAACTGATGGCTCTGGCGATGTGCTGCGATCCGTATTCCCTGCAATTCAGGCAGATGAAATAAGGGAGACCCGCGGCGTATCTTAACGTCGTTGAAGCAATCAGTTTCCCTTACCCACCAGTCCCGCCGGGTTCGCCCGGCGGGATTTTTTATCTTTCGGGGCGTTTGGCGCTTGACAAACGCGGGGGCGCGTGATATAATAGATAAAAATTCTTTAAGAGGGTCCCGTGAGGCCGTCAAGAATTGCAACTGAATTTGGACGGAAGTCCCCTTTTTCGGACTGCTTTTCTTCGGCGGAAAGCGGTCATTTTTATAAGCGAGGAGGGCGTCATGTTGACCTTGAACGGCGGAAAGAACTATTTGAAGAAACAAAACAACGACCGCCCCACCCGTCCCCTCGACCTCTCGCTTCCCGTCCCGTCCCCCGTTGATCTCACCGTTTTCGGCGAACAACTCGCCTTTTTACCCGGTCTTGCAGACGTACACGTTCATCTGCGGGAGCCGGGTTTTTCTTATAAAGAGACCGTCCTTGACGGAACGAGGGCGGCGGCGCGCGGCGGATTTACGACCGTGTGCGCGATGCCGAACCTGGATCCCGTGCCGGACAGCCGGGAGCATCTTGCAGCAGAACTTGCCCTGATCGAGCGGGACGCCGTGATCGAGGTCCTGCCCTACGGCGCCCTGACCGTCGGGGAAAAGGGACTTTCCCTCTCGGATATGGAGGGGATCGCCCCGTCGGTCGTCGCGTTCTCGGACGACGGGCGCGGAGTGCAGGATCCCGCCGTGATGCGCGAGGCGATGAAGCGGGCGAAAGCCCTCGGTAAAGTCGTGGTGGCGCACTGCGAGGACAATTCCCTGCTCCACGGCGGCTATATCCACGACGGCGCGTACTGCCGGGCGCACGGGCACAAGGGGATCGTTTCGGCGTCGGAATGGAAAGCGGTCGAGCGCGACCTTGCCCTGGTGAAAGAAACGGGCTGCGCCTATCACGTCTGCCACGTGTCGGCAAAGGAAACGGTGGAACTGATCCGCCGGGCGAAAGCCGAGGGGCTTGACGTGACCTGCGAGACCGCGCCGCACTACCTGCTGCTCGACGACGCGATGCTGGAGGAGGACGGGCGCTTCAAGATGAACCCGCCCATCCGGGACAAGTCCGACCGCGAGGCGCTGATCGCGGGGATCCTGGACGGAACGGTCGATATGATCGTGACCGACCACGCGCCGCATACGGCGGAGGAAAAGAGCCGGGGGCTTGCCGGCTCGCCCATGGGGATCGTGGGGCTGGAGACCTCGTTCCCCCTGCTTTACACCTATCTGGTCCTGCCGGGGGTGCTGACCCTCCCGCGCCTGATCGAGCTGATGAGCGAAAACCCGCGCAAGCGCTTCGGGCTTGCCGAGCGCGACGACGATTACACGGTCTTCGACCTCTCGGCGCGCTACAAGATCGACCCCGCCGAGTTCCTCTCCAAAGGAAAAAGCACCCCGTTCGCAGGGTGGGAGGTCGCCGGGAAATGTATGCTGACGGTCTCGCGGGGCAAGATTGCCTACCTGGACCCGAGTTTGAAAGCGAGGACGAAATGAAGCAAACCGTTCTGACCGTGAAAGAAAACCGACAGATCGCCAAGAGCGTCTACCGGATGACCCTCTCGGGCGACCTGTCCGACGTGACGCGCCCCGGGCAGTTCGTCAACCTGAAGCTCGACGGCTTCTACCTCCGCCGCCCGATCTCGGTCTGCGACAAAGAGGGAGAAGTTCTGACCCTGATCTACAAGGCGGTGGGCGACGGGACCCGCGCGATGGCGGACTACGGGAAAGGCAAGGAGATCGACTGCCTCGTCGGGCTCGGAAACGGCTACGACGTCGCCCCGTCGGGCGACGCCCCTCTCCTGGTCGGGGGCGGGGTCGGCGTGCCGCCGCTCTTTTGGCTGGCGCGGACGCTTGTCGCCGCGGGCAAGCGCGTGACGGCGATCCTCGGCTTCAATACCAAAGACGAGGTATTTTATGAGGACGAGTTCCGCGCGCTCGGCGCAAACGTCGTCGTGACCACGGTCGACGGCTCCAAAGGTCGGCGCGGGTTCGTGACCGACGCGCTGGCGGGGCTGGAATATACCTACGTTTACACCTGCGGACCCGAACCGATGCTCCGCGCGCTCTACCGGGCGACCGACGTCGGCGGGCAGTACAGTTTCGAGCGCCGGATGGGCTGCGGCTTCGGGGCTTGTATGGGATGCACCTGCAAGACAGTCACGGGCAACAAGCGGATCTGCCGCGAGGGTCCGGTCCTTACACGGGAGGAGATACTATGGGAAGACTGACCGTTTCGCTCTGCGGGGTCACGCTTGATAATCCCGTGATCCCGGCGTCCGGGACCTTTGGGTTCGGGTATGAGTTTGCCGACTATTACGATATCAACGAACTGGGCACGTTCAGTTTCAAGGGAACGACGGCAGAGCCGCGCTTCGGGAACGCGACGCCCAGGATCGCCGAGACCCCCGCGGGGATGCTGAACGCCGTCGGACTGCAAAATCCGGGCGTTGAGCGCGTGATCGCGGAGGAGTTGCCGAAACTGAAACGGGTATTCAAAAAACCCGTGATGGCAAACGTTTCGGGCTTCTCGATCGCGGAGTACGCCGAGGTGGTCGGAAAACTGGATCAGGAAGATCAGATCGGGTGGTTTGAAGTCAATATCAGCTGCCCGAACGTCCACGGGGGCGGAATGAGTTTCGGCACCGATCCCCGCGCCGCCGCCGAGGTGACGCGCGCGGTCCGCAAGATGACCAAAAAGCCGATCCTCTTAAAACTCTCGCCGAACGTATCGGACGTTACCGAGATCGCGCGGGCGGTGGAGAGCGAGGGGGCGGACGGCGTTTCGCTGATCAACACCCTGCTCGGGATGAAAATCGATATTGCCCGGCGCAAGCCGCTGCTCGGCAATATCACCGGGGGTCTGTCGGGTCCGGCGGTCTTCCCCGTCGCGGTGCGGATGGTGTACCAGACGGCAAGGGCCGTGAAGATCCCGGTGGTCGGGATGGGCGGCGTCGCGCGCGCCGAGGACGTGATCGAAATGATGCTTGCCGGAGCTACGGCAGTGGAGGTCGGGGCGGCGAACCTGGTCGACCCCTACGCCTGCCGGAATATCATCCGCGACCTGCCCGGCGTGATGGACAAATACAAGATCGAAAATCTGCAAGATATCATCGGAGGAGCAAACAAATGAAGCGTGACGTGATCGTTGCCTGTGATTTCCCGACGGCGGAGGAGACCTTTTCGTTCCTCGACCGGTTCACGGAGGAAAAGCCGTTCGTCAAGATCGGGATGGAACTCTTTTACGGGGCGGGTCCCGAGATCGTGCGGCAGATCAAGGCGCGCGGACACAAGATCTTCCTCGACTTGAAACTGCACGACATCCCGAACACGGTGAAGCGGGCGATGGCGGTCCTCTCCAAACTGGACGTCGACCTCTGCAACCTGCACGCCGCCGGAGGACTGGAAATGATGCGGGCGGCGATCGAGGGGCTGACCCGTCCCGACGGGACGCGCCCGGCTCTGATCGCGGTGACCCAACTGACCTCGATCGACCAGGCGAAACTGACCGACGAACTCCTGATCGACCGTCCCCTGCCCGAGGTGGTGGCGCTCTACGCCGCCAACGCGAAGGCGGCGGGGTTGGACGGCGTGGTCTGCTCGCCTCTTGAAGCCGGGACGGTACACGCCGCGTGCGGCAGAGAGTTTCTGACCGTGACGCCGGGCGTGCGTTTTGCGGACGGCGCGGTCGGGGATCAGAAACGGGTGACGACACCCGAAAAAGCGCGGGAACTCGGCTCCGACCTGATCGTGGTGGGGCGCCCCATCACCGCCGCCGCCGACCCGGTCGCAGCGTACCGGAGATGCGTCAAGGAATTTCTCGGAGAATAACGAAAGGAATAGAGAACGATGCAAAAGAAAATTGCGCGCGACCTGCTCTCGATCGGTGCCGTCTTCTTCCGCCCCGACGAGCCCTTTACCTGGGCGAGCGGGATCAAGAGCCCGGTCTACTGCGACAACCGCCTGACCCTGACCGCCCCCGCCGTCCGGCAGGACGTTGAGGAGGGGTTGGCGACCCTTATCAAAGAGAACTACCCCGACGCCGAGGCTCTGTTCGGCACTTCGACCGCCGGGATCGCGCACGCCGCGATCACGGGACACCTGCTCGGGCTTCCGATGGGGTACGTCAGAAGCGGCGCGAAGGACCACGGGCGGCAGAACCGCATCGAGGGCAAACTGGAGGCGGGCGAAAAGGTGGTCGTGGTCGAGGACCTGATCTCGACCGGCGGCAGCGTGATCGAGGTGGTCGACGCCCTGCGGGAAGCGGGCGCGGAGGTCCTCGGGATCGTGTCGATCTTCACCTACGGGATGCAGAAAGGGCTGGACCGTCTTGCCGAGGCGAAGGTCAAGAACGTTTCGCTCACCAACTTCGACGTGGTGGCACAGGTCGCCGCGGAGGAGGGGTTTATCAAAGAAAGCGACGTCAAACGCCTGATCGCGTTCCGAAACAATCCGTCGGACGAGAGTTGGATAGGAGAAAACAAATGAAGCACCTGATCGACATTCTCGACCTTTCGCGCGAGGAGATCGAAGACCTGATCAACGTGTCGCTGGACATCATCGCCGACCCCGCCAAGTACAAGGATGCCTGCCGGGGCAAGAAGTTGGCGACCCTGTTCTACGAGCCGTCGACCCGCACCCGGCTGAGTTTCGAGGCGGCGATGTACGAACTCGGTGGCAACGTCCTCGGCTTTTCCGAGGCGACGTCGAGTTCGGTCTCCAAGGGCGAGAGCGTGTCGGACACCGCGCGGATCGTCGGTCTTTACGCCGACGTGATCGCCATGCGCCACCCGAAAGAGGGCGCGCCCCTGATCGCCTCGCGGGTCGCCGGAGTGCCGGTCATCAACGCGGGGGACGGCGGACACAACCACCCGACCCAGACGCTTGCCGACCTGCTCACCATCCGGCGCGAAAAGGGCGGGTTCGAAAACCTGACCGTCGGGTTCTGCGGGGACCTCAAATTCGGGCGGACGGTGCACTCCCTGCTCTCGGCGCTCTCGCGCTACGCGGGCGTGCGCTTCGTTCTGATCTCGCCGGAGGAACTCAAACTCCCCGGCTACCTGATCTCGGACGTCATCGAGAAGAACGGGATCCCCTATACCGAGACCGAACACCTCGACGACGTGCTGCCCGACCTCGATATCCTCTATATGACCCGCGTGCAGAAGGAGCGCTTCTTCAACGAAGCCGACTACCTGCGCTTAAAAGACAGTTATATCCTGACCTCCGACAAACTCCGGGCGGCGAAGCCCACGCTCTCGGTGATGCACCCCCTGCCCCGCGTCAACGAGATCGCGCAGGAGGTCGACGACGACCCGCGCGCCTGCTACTTCCGCCAGGCGGAAAACGGCAAGTACATCCGGGAGGCGCTGATCCTCTCGCTTCTGGAGGTGAACGTATGATCATCGGGCAGATCAAGGACGGCATCGTTCTCGACCACATCACGGCGGGCAACGCCCTCCGCATCTATCACGTCCTGGGACTGGACCGCCTCTCCTGCACGGTCGCGCTGATCCAGCACGCCGACAGCAAGAAGATGGGCAAAAAGGACATCATCAAGATCGGGCAGGTGATCGACCTGGATTTCGACGTGCTCGGGTACCTCGATCCCGGGATCACGGTCAACGTCATCAAGAACGGCGAGCTTGCCAAGCGCGAGCATCTCTCGCTCCCCGAGCGGGTGACCGACATCATCCGGTGCAAGAACCCGCGCTGCATCACGTCAAGCGAGCCGGACCTCTTGCAGGAATTCCGGCTGACCGACCGCGAAAAGAAGATCTACCGCTGCGTCTTCTGCGACAGCGAAGCGCCGAAAGAGATCTAACGAAGCATTCTATTACCGGGAGATAACTATGAAACGCAACGACATCAAAAAGATCATGATCATCGGCTCCGGCCCCATCGTCATCGGGCAGGCGGCGGAGTTCGACTATGCGGGGACCCAGGCCTGCCTGGCCCTGAAGGAAGAAGGCTACGAGGTCATCCTGGTGAACTCCAACCCCGCCACCATCATGACGGACACCAGCATTGCGGACAAAGTCTACAT
>CAMJCC010000078.1 GCA_946404035.1 uncultured Clostridia bacterium
GCCTTTTCGGGGCATACGCCGTTCAACTCGTCCTTACCGAAGAAAAGTCAGCCGTCGGTCGACGACTGCCTTTTTTTGTGAAATGATTGCATATTCTATCCCTTTATGATATAATATTCATGTTTCTGGGATTTTAGACCGAAATATAACGGTAAGGAGTTTGAAAACGATGGCAAACGACAAGAAAAAGTTTCAGTTCAAAATCAAGATCACGCCCGATCTGATCCTGCGGTGCATCGGGTACCTGATCCTGATCGTCTACGCCGTGTTCATGGCGTTCGGGGAAGCGATCTTCGATCCCATGAGCGTCTTCTGGCGCAGTCTTAACTTCTTCGGGAAAGCGGGGGAATTCAACGTTCCCATCCGCATCGTCAGTTATATCATCTTCCTGCTCGGCACCAGTTTCGTGGTCCGGTTCGTGTTCATGAAGTTCTCGCTGCTGCTCCACCGCGGCAAGGCGGTCATCGAGATCATCTGCAGCCTGATCAAATACGCGGCGGTGATCGTGCTTCTGTTCTTCATTTTGAAGACTGCGGGGCTCGATACCACGGCGATCCTCGCCGGTATCGGGATTTTGGGGTTGATCGTCGGTCTCGGCGCGCAGCCCCTGATCGCGGATATCATCGCGGGGCTGTTCATCGTGTTTGAAAAGGTGTTCGACGTGGGAGATATCATCGTGGTCGACGGTTTCCGCGGCACGGTCAAGGAGATCGGCATCCGCACGACCCAGATCGTCGACACGGGCGGGAACGTCAAGATCATCAACAACGCCGACGTGAAGACCGTCATCAATATGACCAACCAGCTCTCGCTCGCGATCTGCGAGATCGGGATCGAGTACGGCGAGTCCCTGGAACGCGTCGAGGCGATCTTAAAAGAGAACCTGCCGGCGATCCGGGAAGCGATCCCCGACATCAAGGAGGGTCCCTTCTACAAGGGGGTCTCCGATCTCGGCGACTCCGCCGTGGTCCTGCGCTTCGTCGCCAACTGCGAGGAAGATATGAGATACCAGGTCGAGCGCGACCTCAACCGTCAGTTCAAACTCCTTTTCGATAAATACAACATCAACATTCCGTTCACGCAGGTCGTGGTCAACGAGCCGGTCAAGTTCGAGAACGCGACCACGCAGCAGAAAAAGCAAGCCGGCAAATTCGTCGAGGAACAAAAGGAACTCAGCCGTGGGATCGCGGACAGCGACGCCAACAGCATTTAACGATACCGACTATCCGATAACAGGGGTAAAGTTGTGAAAAAAGAACGCAACGATTACGGGATCCGAAACCCCGACGGGATCATCCGCAATCGGTTCAACGAACAGAAGACGTCGTATTTGAACGACCGGCGCCGCTTCGTCCGTGAAACGCCGCTCCAAGGGCAAAAGGAGATCGCGCGGCAACCCGAGACCTTCGACCTGACCAAGACGGCGGGACCCACCCGCGCCGCGTCGGGCGGAACGCCGACGGTCAACGCCGCGACCGATCTGCAGACGGCGGCGGACCAGACCATCGCCGCGTCCTCCTCCGCCACGACCGCTGCCACCTCCGCCGTCGAGGCGACCGCTTCCGCCTCCGCATCCGCGACGGCGACCGCGACGGCGACCGCCGCCGCGACCGGGACCGCAACGGGTGCGGCCGCCGCGGGTGCGGTCACTGCCGCCGCGACCGGCGCCACCGCCGTAGCGGGAGCCGTCGCCGCCACCGTTGCGACGGCGGTGCTCGTGGTCGCCGTCTTCGTCAGTACGCTGGCGATCAACCTCTCGCTGCTCATCTCCGGGATGACCAGTCTGGTCTTCCGCGTCGATATGACCGGAGCGCAGGACGAGGACTTTGAAACGCCGATCTACGCCACCCTGACGAACAAGGACGGGTACTACGCCGAGCAGCAGGTCTTCCGGGATACGCTGCTTCTGACCTTTGAGGGACTTGAACCGGAAACGGAATATACCGTCACCGTCAAAAAAGAGGACAAGATCTTCTTTGAAAAAACCTACGTCACGGCGGCCGAGGAGGTCGAACGCGGCTTCCTTTCGGTTTGGTACGAGGGAAAACAGATCTTCCTCTCGGTCGAGGTGTTCGGGCTGAGGGAGAACGAACGCTACACCATCAACGCCAAGGACGAGAACGGCAACGTGGTCTTCGCAAAAGACGGCGTTGAGCTGCAAAAGGACTACAGTTTCACGCTCGATGCTCCCCGCAACCTCTTCTTCACCCTCTCGATCAACGCGGACGTCGTCGCGGTCGGGGAACTCTGGATGGAGAGCGAGCCCGAATGGGAGTACGACTTTGCCTCCGGCGAGTGGACGTGGGAGGACGGCTTTTCGGCGGCGTCGGTCTCGTTTGCGGCGCTTGACGGGGGCGACCCCCTGATCCTGGACGCTCTGGTCGAGGAGCAGATCGTATCCGACCCCGACTGCACGACCGACGGCGTCATCCTTTATACCGCGCGCGCATTCTACGGCGAACTGGAGTTCTATGACGAAAAATCCGAGACCATCCCCGCAACGGGACACGCGTTCGGGGAACCCGTTTTCGACTGGACGGAGGATCAGGACGGATACTATATCGCCGCGACCGCCACCTATACCTGCACCCGCGACGGGTGCGGCCATACCGAGACCGTTCCCGCGGATATTCTGACCGAGGAGGTCGCCGCGACCTGCGAGGCGGACGGCTACACCGTCTTTATCGCTACGGCGGAATGGAACGACCTGACCGGGAGCGATAACCGGTCCATCCCCGGCGCCTCCGCGTTCGGACACGAGTACCCCGAACCCGATCCGGAACTCGAGGTCGAGGGGGTCGCGTTCGACTTCACGCAGAACGCAAACGGCGAGATCGTCTCCGCCACCATGACCCTGACCTGTACCCGCTGCGGTCAGACGCTGACCTACGACGCCGACGAGATCGAACTGATGCCCACGATGGAATACGACCTCTGCAACGAGGGCGGCAGGGCGGAATACCACGTCTTCTGGGGCAGCGACGGCTACGAGATCTCGAGATATATGATGGTCGAGATCGGACCGCTCGGGCATAACTACGACAAGCCGTCGTTTGCTTGGACGACCGATCAGGACGGGTTCTACAACGGCGCGACCCTGATCGCCTACTGCCCGAACAACGGCGGACACGAAGAGACCGTCACGGCAGAGGTCGAACAGACCGCGGTCGACCCGACCTGCGACGCGGACGGCTATATCCTCTATACCGCGACGGCAGAGTGGAACGGTGAAACCTACCTGGACGAGCAGCTGATCCCCCTGACCGCGCCCGGCCACGATTACGCCACGCCGACCTTTGCGTGGGATCCCGCGGACGAGAACGGCAACTTCAATTCCGCGACGGCGACCTTCACCTGTATCCGCGACGGATGCGGTCATACCGAGACCGTCGCCGCGACGATCTCGGCGACGCCGCACGAACCGGGCTGCGTGGAGACCGGCTACACCGTCTTCACCGCGACGGCGGAACTCGGCGGCGTCAGCGGAAGCGATAGCGTGAGAAAGACCGGCGAAGAGGCGCTCGGACACGCCTATCCCGACCCGACCGAGATCACCCCCGCCGACAACGCGTTCAGCTACACCTACGGCGAACACGGCGAGATCACGGCGGCGACCATGACCCTGAACTGCACGCGCTGCGGCGAGCCGCATACGTTTGAGGCGACCTCGGTCGAAATGATCGCGTCGGAGGGCAACCTCTGCGAAGACGGCGGCGACGCGACCTACCGCGTCACCTGGACCGGCGACGTCGCGTATGAAAAAGACGTGACCGTCACGCTCACCCCGATCGGGCACGACTACGGCGAGCCGACCTTTGACTGGGATCTGAACCAGGACGGTTGGTACGACGGCGCGACGGCGGTCTTCGTCTGCTCGCACGATCCGACGCATACGGTCGAGATCGAGGCGGAACTCGAACCCACAGCCGAGACCTCCGCGACCTGCGACGTCCCCGCTACGACCACCTATACCGCGACGGCGGAGTGGAACGGCGGGACCTACACCGACGAGAGGGTCGTCGTTTGGGAGTTCTCGACGCTCGGACACCAGTTCGGCAACCTGAACGAAAACGAGCCCGACGAAAGCGCGTTCAGTTACTCGTATAACGATAACGGCGAGATCGTCGACGCCACGATGACCCTGACCTGTACCCGCTGCGGTGAACCCGTGACCATGCACGCGTCCCGGATCGCCTTGCTGTCGTCGGAGGACGACCTCTGCGAAGAGGGCGGCAACGCCGAGTACTCCATCCTTTGGAGCGACGGGTTCGAGCTTGAGTATACGAGATACGAGTTCGCAACGGTCGGACCGCTCGGTCACGAATACGGCTCGCCGTATTTCGACTGGGACGAGGGCGGCGACGATACCTACCTCGGCGCAACGGCGGTCTTCGAGTGTCAGCGTTGCGGCAACAACCACGAGATCAGGATCGAGGCGACGATGGAAAGCGTAGAGCACGAGGCAAGCTGCGTGTACGACGCCTACACCGTCTATACCGTGACGGTCGAACGCGACGGCGAGACCTACACCGATCAGCGGACCGTCGATCAATCCGGCACCGCTTTCGGCCACGAGTATCCCGAACCCGATCCCGAAAACGACGTCGACGGCGTCTCGTACAGCTATGACAGAAACGACGCCGGCGAGATCATCGGCGCCACGATGACCCGGATCTGCGCGCACTGCGGCAACGTCGAAACGCTGTACGCCGCCGAGATCCAACCCATGGACGACGTCAACCTCTGCGAGGGCGGCGACGTGGAGTACTACCTGTTCTGGAACGACGATATGGAATTCGCCAAGTACGTGACCGTCACGATCACGCCGCAGGGACACGATTACGATCTGGAAGACCCCGTGTTCGACTGGTACGAGGACGGCGACGGTTACGCCGCCAATCTGCTGCTCACCTGCACCCGCAATTCCGAACACATGGAGACGGTCCCGGCGACCGTCACGGACGAGGGCGACTACTATCTCGCTACGGCAGAGTACGGCGGCGAGACCTTTACCGATCAGCGCCAGAAGAACTGACCTCTTGGGCGTCGGCGCCCATCGCAAAGAGGGGCGGCAATTCTGCCCGCCCCGACAAACGAATAAAAAAAGGGGAGCCCCCCGCGGGGGGCTCCCGATCTTTTTCGGTTTTACACGTCCTGCGGGACGTAGTTTTCAAAATCGAACTTGTCGTGTCCGTGTCGGGCAAGGAAGACGAAGAACAGGATCGCGGCGGTCGCGCAGCAGACGATGTCCGCGATCGGGGTCGCGCTGACCAGACCGTAGCGACCGAAGAAACGGTCCAGAACGAACATCAGCGGGATGTCGAGTATGCCCTTGCGGAGCAGGGCGAGGACCAGCGATTTCTCCATGTGTCCCGTCGCCTGGAAGAACGAGATGACGGTGTACGCCCACGCCGAGAAGGGAGCGCCGATGCAGAGGATGCGGAGGAACGACGCGCCGTAGGCGTGCGAGGCGTTTTCGGCTTGGATGAAGATCCCGATGAGCGGATGCGAGAAGAGCAGTCCCGCGCCCATACAGAGCAGCGAGATGATGAGCGAGGTCGCCGCCGAGAGCCGCACCACTTTGCGCATCCGGGTCCGGTTGCCCGACGCGTAGTTGTAACCGATCAGGGGAAGCACGCCCTGCGCCATTCCGCGCACCACGCTGTGCGCCAGCATGTTGACCTTTTTCGCCACGCCGATCCCGGCTTGCGACGCCATGCCGTGCGCGTACATCAGCTTTTCAAGAACGGCGTAGGAGATATTTTCGCAGAGGGTCATCAGGCACGCGGGGATCCCGATCGAGATCACGTCGCGCGGGATGCCGTTCTTGAACATCCCCGACCGCGGTTTGATCGAAAGGATCAGTCCGTGCCGGTGCGAGAGGATGAAGACCGTGTAGTAGATCAGCGTGATGACGTTCGAGAGCATCGTGGCGAGTGCGGCGCCCAGCACCTCGTTCCCGCGCGAGAGGATCACGAACATGAAGATCGGGTCCAGCGCGATGTTGAAGAGCCCGCCGATCACGATCCCGAGACTTGCCTGCAGCGACCGCCCCTCCGCCCGGATCAGATGGGAGAGCAGGGTGTTGGTCGCGGTCACGATACCGCCCGCCGCCACGACGATCAAAAGGTATTCTTTCGCTAAGGGATGGACCAGTTCGTCGCCGCCGCCGAGAAGATCGAGGAACCGGTCGGCAAACAGAAACGTGCCGAGCGAGTAGACCGCCGCCGTGAACACGCATCCCCAGAACGCGAACGAGGAAGCCATCTTCGCCTCGTCGCGCTTGCCGCCGCCCAGCATCCGCGAGACCACGCTCGCGCCGCCGATGCCGAACAGGTTGGCGATCGCCGATAAGAACATGAACGCCGGCATACAGACGGTCACCGCCGTGAGCTTGACGTCCGAGTTGGTCAGCCCGACGAAGTAGGTGTCCGCCATGTTGTAGATGACCAGGATGATCTGCCCGAACACCGACGGCAGGGCAAGCGAGATGATCGCCCGGATGACCGGACTGTTTTCAAATAGATAGCGTTCTTTTTCCCGGTTCACGGCGCGGCAGACCTCCTTTCGGGAGAATTAAAAGCAGGGACGGCGATGTCCCCACTTGACAAAACGAATTGTTATGGTATAATTATACGCAAACGGACGATAATGTCAAATTATGATTTTATTGTCCTGCATTAAAAATCGTTATACGGAGGGGAAAGAGATGCTCGACAACCGGGTCTACACGCTTCTGAAAGTGTACGAATGCGGAAGTTTCGTTGCCGCGGCGCGGGAACTCAACGTGACGCAGCCGGCGGTCAGCCAGCACGTCAAGGCGTTGGAGGAGGAACTGAACGCGACCATCTTCGACCGCGGAAGAGGAAAACTCGTCCTGACCAAAGAAGGCGCGGAGATCGTGAAATGCGCGCAGAAACTGGCTGGGATCTACGCTTCTCTTCGACAGTCGCTCACCGACGGCGCCGCGCAGGTGACCCGGCTCACCGTCGGCGTGACGCACACCGCGGAGAGCAACCCGATCGCCGAGGCGCTCGCCAGTTACGGCTCCCGGAACCCCGGTGTAAACATAAAGATGATTACAGACGCTATAAGCAATCTTTATGCTATGCTGAAATCATACGAGATCGATCTCGCGATCGTGGAGGGGCGGACGAACGATCCGGAACTCCGCTATATGATGCTGGATACCGACTATCTGGTGCTGGCGGTCTCGCCCGATCATCCCTTTGCCAAAAAGGGGATGGTGACGCTGAACGAACTGAAGCGCGAGCGGATGATCCTCCGGCTCCCGAACTCGGGGACGCGCAACCTGTTCGTCGCGCACCTGGAAAGCAACAATATGAGCATCGAGGATTTCGACGTCATTCTGGAGGTCGATAACATCGCGACGATCAAGGATCTGATCCGCCGGGATTTCGGCGTTTCGATTTTGGCGCGGAGCGCCTGCCTTGACGAACTGAAGAAAGGGAAGATCGTCACCCTCCCGGTCGAAAACCTCTCGATGATGCGCGAGATCAACATCGCCTATCGCTCGGATTTCGAGCAGTTCGAGCTGCTGCGCGATCTGGTCAAGTCTTATAACGAGACCCTGAAACTTTACAAATGAGTTTCGCTCAGCAGGACGGCGCCCGCCGAAACGGGCGCCGTCCTTTTTTGCTTTCGTTCCATTTGTTAATTCTTGCACAAGGCACTTGCTTTTTCGTCTTTTCCGCTATATAATATAGCCAAGCGGATCGCGTCGCCGCACGGCGAACGGCGGTCCCAACAGTAAAGGAGAAACGAAATGAAAAAGATCACCCTTGTCCTGACCCTCGCTCTCTGCCTCGTTCTTTGCGCGCTCGCTTTCGCGTCCTGCGGAAAAGATAAGGCGAAGAGCACGACCGCGACCCCGAAGACCACCG